>JAHDWC010000095.1 GCA_023382575.1 Anaerolineales bacterium | reverse complement strand
TTCTTTCCATGAGCAAAGACTTTGGATTGCTCCCTGATTTCTTCTATACTGGCACCAGCATGGAAGGGATGCGCGATGCGCAACCCTGGTTTGGTTGGCTGATGCTGGCGTTAGCCTTGCCGGTTCAGTTCTACGTGGGCTGGCAGTATTATGTCGGTGCTTTCAAGGCGATCCGTAATAAGTCCGCGAACATGGATGTGCTCATTGCGATGGGCTCCTCTGCGGCGTTCTTCTACTCCTTGCCGATCACCTTCGGCTGGCTGATGGGACATGTCTATTACGAAACGGCGGCGGTCATCATTACGCTCATCAAACTGGGCAAGTTCCTCGAAGCGCGTGCCAAGGGACGCACCTCTGAAGCGATCAAAAAGCTGATGGGTTTGCGCGCCAAGACCGCTCGCGTCATCCGTGACGGTGTGGAAACCGAAGTGCCCGTGGACGATGTCCGCGTGGGCGATGTGGTGATGGTCAAGCCGGGCGAGAAAGTGCCGGTCGATGGGGTGGTGGTGGAAGGTCGCAGCACCCTCGACGAATCCATGTTGACGGGCGAGTCGCTTCCGGTTGAAAAGAAACCCGGTGACCCGGTCATTGGTGCGACGCTCAACAAGTTGGGCATGCTCAAATTCGAAGCCACCAAAGTTGGAAAAGAAACTGCGCTGGCGCAGATCATCAAGTTAGTGGAAGATGCGCAAGGCAGCAAGGCTCCCATCCAGAAAATGGCGGATCAAGTCTCAGCCGTATTTGTTCCCATCGTCATTGTCATCGCCTTGCTGACGTTTTTCGGTTGGTACTTCTTTGGTCCGCAATTGCCGATCAACTCGGATATTGATAATTTCACTCGCGCTCTGATTTACACGGTGGCTGTGCTGGTCATTGCCTGTCCATGTGCGATGGGGCTCGCCACTCCGACCGCCATTATGGTTGGAACGGGTAAAGGTGCCGAAGCGGGAATCCTCTTTAGAAATAGTGAAGCACTCGAACGTGCTGGCAAAGTCTCTGTAGTGGTGCTGGATAAAACCGGGACGATTACGAAGGGTCAGCCTGCGGTGACGGATATTGTGGTCAGTAGCCAGTTGTCAGTGACCAATGATGAGTTGTTACGATTAGCAGCCAGCGTTGAAAAAGGTTCGGAACATCCGCTCGGTGAAGCGATTTGGGCGGAAGCTACCACTCGCGGACTGAGCTTGGTCGAACCGGCTGGGTTTAAGGCAGAAGCTGGGCATGGCGTTCAAGCTGAAGTCGAAGGAAGAAGCGTAATGGTTGGGAACAAGAGAATGTTCGAAGCGAGAGGAATCTCATTAGGCAATCTTGAATCCGAAGTGACACGCCTTCAATCTGAAGCCAAGACAGCCATGTTGGTTGCGATTGATAACACTGCGGCAGGAGTCATTGCCGTGGCAGATACCATCAAAGATAGCTCGAAAGATGCTATTGCCGATTTGCATAAGATGGGTTTGAAGGTTGCGATGATCACCGGCGATAACCAAAAGACTGCTGAAGCCATCGCAAAACAAGTTGGCGTTGATACAGTTCTCGCGGAAGTGCTGCCGGAAGGTAAATCGACTGAAGTTAAGAAACTTCAGTCGAAGGTCGAAGGTCAAACGTCGGTTGTCGCAATGGTAGGGGACGGTGTGAATGATGCTCCGGCTCTTGCGCAAGCGGATGTTGGTTTGGCAATTGGAACAGGAACCGATGTTGCCATGGCGGCTGCCCCTGTGACTTTGATGAGTGGTGACCTGCGCGGCGTTTCACGTGCCATCAGTTTGTCTCGCAAGACCGTCACAACCATCAAACAAAACCTGTTCTGGGCGTTCATTTACAACGTGATCCTGATCCCTGCTGCGATGCTCGGATATTTAAACCCGATGCTCGCCGCCGCCGCAATGGCGTTCAGCAGTGTCTTTGTGGTGACGAATAGTCTGCGATTGCGAAGGGTGAAGATTTAGTGAATGGTAAAAAAGTGAATAGTGAGCAGTAGATCATGGATAGTGAATCTCCAATTACCGATCACCAATTACCTCTTACCAAATCCGCCTGCGGTGGAATCTTGAAAGACCCATCCGCTTACCCAAGCGCGATGTTCAATGGCGAGACCGTTTACTTTTGCAACAACGCCTGCCTGAAAGCTTTTTTGAAAGCACCAGAAGCTTTTCTGGCAGGCGAGATCGAACATCCTCTCGAGGATGATGAATCCAAAACTTTATAACCACTACTGGAAAACCTTAACATGAAAAAACTTTTACCTCTCTTTCTTCTTGTATTGACATTGATTGTCGCTGCATGTGCGCCGCAAACTGCTGAAATGCCCAAAGCGGAACTTCCCGCTGGAAAAGCTTGGGCAGACGGCAAGGAAATTTACTTTGTCCACACCGAAGCCTCTGACCCCGGCGTAGCTGAAACATTGACCAACATGATGGAGTCGCCTGTCATTCTTGTGCCATCATTAGCAGACGTGCCTGCTGAATCGCTCGCCAATGTGTACGTCTTTACTAATGGCATTGCGGGGGATGGTCCCTTTGGCTTTCAGGCGGATGTCTTCGACAACCCACCCGGCAGTGATGGATACACTCCGCTTCGACGACTCAATGTGGTGACGTGGACAGATGGATCCGCCGCCCGCGAATTAACCCATGTGGACGATGTCCTCGCCGCCGAAGCCGCTGGTGAGTTGACCATCGAACAACCGGGCGTTGTCATCAACATGCCGTTCGTCGTCTGGGATGGCGGTCAAAGATAGGTTTGAACACTCAGAGGTGCGAGGCAAATGTTTCGCACCTCTGAATCTTCTCACGACTCACTCATTATTCTTTTTTATTATTTGTCCTTATTGAGGTCGCATGAGCAAAAAACAGAATAAACCTTCCGTTGACCCAGTCATTATCGTTATGCTTGGCGTGATATTTCTTGCAATTGCCATTGCCATGATCGTCTTTCCTGCGGACACAAATTCCATAAATATTGCCTCTGACTCAGGCGTGATAAGCCAATTGATGGTTGCATTTGTTACCGGTATTACTACAGGCGGTTTGAGTTGTCTCGCCGTGCAGGGTGGTTTGCTTGCTAGTTCGCTCGCTCATCAGATCGAGCAGGATTATGCCGGACAGATCGGGCAGAAGAAGTCAAAACAACCCGCACCACGCACCAATTCCGCGTTTCCCATTTCACTTTTCCTTGTTGCAAAACTTGTTGCCTACACATTACTAGGCGCACTATTGGGTTGGGTTGGTTCATATCTGACCTTTAGCCCAATGACTCGCGCCTTGCTGATGATTGCCATTGGCATCTTCATGATCGGCAATGCCTTGCGCATGTTCAATGTGCACCCGATCTTTCGTTACTTCTCCATCGAACCGCCAAAGTTCATTACGCGCTACATTCGCAGAACCGCCAAAGGCACTGAAACATTCACCCCGCTTTTCCTTGGCGCATTGACAGTCTTCATCCCCTGCGGTGTGACGCAAGCCATGATGGCAACCGCTCTTGGCACTGGCAGCGCACTCATGGGCGCGGCATTGATGTTCGCCTTCACGCTCGGCACCAGCCCGGTCTTTTTCGTCGTCGCCTATCTCGCCACCGAACTTGGTGCAAAGCTCGAAAAATTCTTCATGCGATTTGTCGCCGTGGCAGTTTTGATCCTTGGATTTGTGACTCTCGACAGTGGACTTAACTTGATGGGCTCACCCCTCTCGCTTCAGAATCTGACGCGGAACATGTTCCCATCACAAAGCGAATCCAACCCCATAGCGGATTCTCCTCAACCCGCCGCAGACGGTGAACTGATCCTCAATGTTCAAAATGGAGGATATTTCCCTGCCACGCTCAAAGCTCCCGCTGACAAAGACCTGACCTTGAATCTTGTCACAGATAAAACCTATTCCTGTGCGCGAGACTTCGTCATCCCTGCCTTGAACTACTACGAGTTGCTGCCTGATACGGGAACGGTGCAGGTGACCATCCCCGCCCAAAAAGCAGGCTCGACCCTGTTCTTCACCTGTTCGATGGGCATGTATACCGGGCAGATCGTGTTTGAGAATTAAATATTAAACAAGACCTGACAGGTTTTCAAAACCTGTCAGGTCTGTTATAGAGGATTCATGCTCAAGAAAACCTTCAAGATCCCCGATATGACCTGTACCAACTGTGCCATGAAGATCGAGGCGTTGGAAGATGACCTCGATGGCGTGAAGGAGATCAACGCTAGTTATCACAAACTGGAAATGGTCATTGAATACGATGAATCCAAACTCAGCGATGAACAGATCATCGCAGCCATCAAGAAAAAAGGCTACACAGCCACCCCTGCCTAATGAACACCCCGCAGACAATATCATCTGCGGGGTGTTGTTTTGATTTAATAGCGTCTGCGATATTCTTCACGGATAGGTTGTGTGCGCCGTTCTAGTAGGAAGGGGTTGTTGAAGGGTACAAACCCAGGCAGGATGGACATCAATAGCTTGCCGAATAACTTTAAAAAGGTGCGAAAATTCATGGGCTTCATTTGTAGTCTCCTTGTTAAATGTGCTCAAGGGACGCCCCTGGCAGGTTGGAAGTTCCTAAATTGGACTAGTACTTTTGGTTGGTGTATACTCGCCTCATGCCCACGTATTACACGCCGCAGGAAGCCAATAATCTGCTGGAGATCGTCCGCCCGATGGTGGCGGAGTTGATGCAGATCAGCGGGCGGATTCGCTCGCATCAGCCGGAGATTTGGGCGGTGGTGGAAAAATCGGCGGGGAATGGCGGCAACCCGGAACTGAGCAAGCTCCTGCCAGATTTTGACCGACTCGATCAGGTCTTGCATCGTTTGCAGGATATGGGCATTGAAGTCAAGGACTTGACGATTGGGTTGATCGATTTTCCTGCGTTGCGGGATGGCAGGGTCATTTATCTGTGTTGGAAATACAATGAGGAGAAGGTCCAGTTCTGGCACGAGGTCGAAGCGGGGTTTGCTGGTCGTCAACTGATTGATTGGGAATAGGTCAACGCCTGTTCCTGCCGGAATCCGTAAGCAATCACATTTCAAGGAACCCTGGAGAGCCGATGGAATTATCCAAGATTGGACGTTATGAGATCGAGAGCGAGTTGGCGGTGGGCGGCATGGGGATCATCTTCCTGGCGCGCGACCCGTACATTCAGCGACAGGTGATCGTCAAAGTGCTGATGTACAGCCGTACGCTGGATGACGTCTATCGCGAATATTTTCAGCGTGAGGCGGAAGTTATTGCGGCGTTGGAGCATCCATGTATTGTGCCAGTTTATGATTTTGGCTGGCATGGCAAGCAGCCTTACATTATTATGCGTTACATGGCGGGTGGAAGTTTGCAGGATCGTCTGAAGGAAAGCGAACTCAAACTGACCGAGATGGCGCATATCTTCAAGCGAGTGGCGGAGGCGTTGGATGCGGCACACGCGCAGAATATCATCCATCGCGATGTTAAGCCATCCAATATTCTGTTCGATGTGACCGGTGAAGCCTTCCTCTCCGATTTTGGAATTGCCAAGTCCAAGCCGATCACGGATGAAGAGGGGGAGTGGTTGGTAGGTACGCCCGGTTATATGAGTCCTGAACAGGTGCTTGGCGAATCAGTGGATGGGCGTTCGGATATTTATGCATTGGGCGTGGTGTTATACCGTCTGTTGACTGGTTCGATGCCATTCTCCAGCGATTCTGTGACCGGTTTGATCAACGCCCACGTCGACCTGCCCGTACCGGATGTCCGCGAGGTGAAAGCCAACATCCCTGCTGTATGGCAGGAAGTGGTCGCAAAGGCGCTGGCAAAAGACCCGAATGACCGCTACAGAACTGCGGGTGATCTTGCCCGTGATGTGAACGAAGTGGTCTCTGGCAAGTGGTATTTGCGGAAGTTATAGCACTTCTTGACCTTCATCAAAGACCTTGCCGCGCGGTGAGGTCTTTTTGTTTGTGAAACCACCAGGGCTTTCCCGGTGTTGTACATTTTCAGATATTCCAAAGGAGAAACATGAATAAAGGTATTCTCAGCGGCATTGCCGCTTATGCCATGTGGGGCTTCTTCCCGATCTACTGGAAGTTGCTGCACGATGTGCCCGCATTGCAATTGCTCGGTCATCGCATTGGCTGGTCGTTCCTTTTGCTGATGGGCTTCATCTTCGTCACCCGTCAATGGCAGGATTTTCGCACATCCGCATTCAACTTGAAAGTTCTCGGTATTTACACGGTTGCCGGTGTTTTGCTTTCCATCAATTGGCTGATCTACGTGTGGGGTGTGAATGCTGGCTTCATTGTCGAGACCAGCCTCGGATATTTCATCAACCCGCTGTTGAGTGTATTGTTTGGTGTGTTCTTTCTGCGTGAAAAATTGCGCCCCATGCAATGGGTTCCAATTGTCATCGCCGCCATCGGTGTGATTTATCTCACTGTGACTTATGGACGCCTGCCGTGGATCGCGCTCTCACTGGCGGTTTCTTTTGGCTTGTATGGCTTGGTTAAGAAATTATCGCCGCTGGGCTCCGTCTATGGTTTGACGCTCGAAACGGGCATCGTCTTCCCGATTGCGCTTATCTACCTGATCTTCGTTCAGGTCAATGGCACGGGTGAATTCCTGCACGATGGACTCACCGTGGACTTGCTGCTCATCGGCGGCGGTATCGTCACCACCATTCCATTGCTGATGTTTGCTTCCGCCGCCAAGCAGATTCCGCTCAACATGATCGGCGTACTGCAATATTTCGCACCGACCATCCAATTCCTCATTGGCGTGTTCATTTATAAGGAACCATTCGACACTACGCGTCTGATTGGTTTCGGTATCGTCTGGCTGGCGCTTATCATCTTTTGGGTCGAGAACATCATCGCGCATCGGATGCCCGTCGAGCCCATCCCAGAATTGGGAGAAGGCTGATCTGGCTTCATTGATTGGCGCACATGGTCAGCTTGCTGGGTGTGGGCGTATAATTTAGAAAAAAATTGCGAGGTCAACATGGCAAACAAGACGAAAGGCGTAATTGGAATTTTGACAGGCGGCGGTGATGTTCCTGGCTTGAACCCTGCCATTCGCGCTGTGACCATCCGCGCCCTGCGCGAAGGGTATCAGGTCGTTGGTATTCGCCGCGGCTGGGGCGGGTTGACGGACCTTGTCCGTGACAAGAACGCGGATAATAGCAATAACTATCAGTTCCTGTCCGAAGAGATCGTCAATCGCGCCGGGCGTACGGGTGGTACATTCCTGCACACCTCGCGTACCAAGCCAAGTTCGGTCAAGAAATCCAGCGTGCCTCCTCATCTGCGCGACCAATATTCCGATGAAAAAAATGACCTGACCCCGGAGATTCTCAAGAACCTCGATTTCCTCGGCATCGATTATTTGATCCCCATCGGCGGCGATGACACGTTGAGTTATGGTGTGCGCCTCTATCAGGAAGGCGTCAAGGTCATTGCCATCCCCAAGACAATGGACAACGATGTGCCCGGCACAGATTACTGCATCGGATTCAGCACCTGCATCACCCGCACCATTTCGCTGACCAATAGTTTGCGGACCATTGCCGGCTCTCACGAACGCATCCTCGTGCTGGAAGTGTTTGGGCGCTACGCTGGTTTCACAGCCATGCTGCCCACGATGGCGGGTGCCGCAAACCGTTGCGTGATCCCTGAATATAAATTCAATATCGAGCATCTGACGGAGCTCCTGCTCAAAGACCGTGAGGCGAATCCCAGCCGTTATTCGGTGTTGCTCATCTCAGAAGGTGCGATGTACGAAGGCGGTGAGATGGTCTTCGCGGATCGCACGACAGATGCGTATGGGCATGCCAAACTCGGCGGCATCGGCGACCTTGTCTCCGCTCAGATCAAGGATATTTCACCGAAATTCACCGATGGCAAACCCGTGGACGTGGTCAACCAAAAACTGGGATACATGGTCCGCGGCGGCGATCCCGATGCGATTGACTCCGTCGTGCCGATGGCGTTTGGCAACCTCGCGCTCGACCTCTTGTTGAAGGGCATTCATGGACGTTTAGTAGTCCTGAAGAATGGACGGTACGATAACGTCCCCTTGGACGTGGTCACTGCCAGCAAGAAACTGGTCAACGTCAAACAGTTTTATGATACCGAACGCTATCGCCCCATTTACGAAAACTTCGAGATGAAGCCGCTCTTCATCATGACCAGCGAAGGCTAAATTTTTTCCGCCAGTCCGCACCCGGATGGAAACCCATCCGGGTGTTTTTTTTAACAAATTGGACTGAATTGGTTATAATCATCAAAATTTTTCAAGGAGCGATTTCATGAACTTTGCAATGTGGAAGAAGGCACTCAATGTAATTCCCGAAGTATCCAAGGAAGAATGGGATCGATTGGATATCATCTCCCGTTGGCTGATTTCAACTCGCGCCGCTGTCCTCATCATGACCTTTATTTCTGCTGCGCTGGCGGGTTTGTTCGCCTGGCGCGATGGTTCCTTCCAATTCCTGCCGTGGCTCGCGCTGGTCTTTGGACTCATCATGGCGCATGCCAGCAATAACATCTTCAACGACTACACCGATTTTATCCGCGGCGTGGATAAGGATAATTACTATCGCAACGTCTATGGCGCGCAACCCATCGCCAGCGGATTGATGACCCCGCGTCAACACCTGACCTATTTTGTGGTCACCGGTCTGTTAGCTTTGGTTGCGGGACTGTATCTGGTCTCCGTCAACGCCAATGACCCGGTGGTGTGGGTGTTGTTGGGACTGGGCGCTTTCTTCGTTTTGTTCTATACATGGCCGCTCAAATACATCGCCTTGGGCGAGATCGCCGTCCTCTTGGTCTGGGGTCCGTTGATGATCGGTGGCGGCTACTACGTGTTGGCTCATCAGTGGAATTGGAATGTCGTCCTCGCCTGTCTGCCATATGCGCTGGGCGTGACGACGGTTATCTTTGGCAAGCATATCGACAAACTCGATAAGGACAAAGCCAAGAACATCAACACCTTGCCGGTTGTCCTCGGTGAAAAGATTTCCCGTTATGCTGTCTTGGCAATGATGGTCATCCCGTATTTTCTGACTGCCTACTTGATCATCATCAAGTTCTTCACCCCGGTCATGGCTATTGTTCTGTTGGCGCTGCCGACTTTCTTGCGTGTGTATCCCTACTTCCTCAAACCCAAGCCCGAAAAAGCACCTGAAGGGTCACGCGGTTGGCCATTGTACTTCGTCGGGTATGGCTTTTTCAATAATCGCGCCTTCGGCATGTACTTCATGATCGGTTTGATGCTAGACATCATCATCCGCCTTCTGCCCGCAATGCAGAATTTCTGGCGATAAAATTCACTGACTGGTTAGGACCAACCCTCCCGTAGAAAGATGCGGGAGGGTTTTTGATTCCGAGGGGCAGTACCAACATCCTATTGTGAAATTATTTACAAATCGGACTGTTTTGGTTATAATTATGGTGATAAATTTCACAAATGAAGTCACAACACACAGAGCATAGAGGATACGATGAACATCAAAAAAATACCCCATGTGGTCATCATCGGTGCCGGGTTTGCCGGGCTGGAAACCGCCCGCGGACTTGCAAAAGCACCCGTGCAGATCACATTGATCGATAAGAACAACCATCATTTATTTCAACCGCTTTTATATCAGGTGGCGATTGCAGGTTTACTGCCTTCGCAAATTGCCCAACCTGTGCGTACTATCTTTCGCCGGCAGAAGAACCTCACCTTCCAAATGGGTGAGGTGACCGAGATCAACTTCGAGGAAAAATTCGTGCGACTGAATGGCTCGGTCATTGCGTACGATTATCTGGTGATTGCGGCGGGGGCACGCACCAACTTCTTCGGGTTTGAAACGCTCGAGAAGCATGGCTTGCAGTTGAAGGACATCGAAACCGCGGTCACGACCCGTAACCATCTGCTTTCGATGTTCGAGCAGGCCAGCCATGAAGGAGATGCTGAAAAACGTAAAGCCATGTTGACCTTTGTAATCGTAGGCGGCGGACCGACCGGCGTGGAAACCGCCGGCGCACTGGCAGAGTTGATCACACACGTGATGCGCAAGGATTACCCGCGTCTCAACCTCAACGAAGCTCAGGTGATCTTGCTGGAGGCGGGTCCGCATTTGATCGCGCCGTATCCCGATGAATTGCGTCAGTCAACCCTGCGCTTATTGAAAGACAAAAATGTGGATGTACGTTTGAACACCAAGATGCAGGATTTCAACGGTCAGCGGGTGCTGCTGGGCGATGGCGCGATCATTCCGTCGCAGACGCTGATCTGGACGGCGGGTGCAAAGGCGGCGGAGATCATCGAGACACTGCCCGCCGAGAAAGCCAGCATGGGACGGGTGCGCATCCTGCCGACCCTCAGCCTGCCACAGTTCCCGGAGACCTTTGTCATCGGGGATGCCGCTTTCCTGACCAATGGAAATGGTCAGCCATTGCCCATGCTTTCGACGGTGGCGATTCAACAGGGTCAGGCTGCGGCGAAGAATATCAAACTGATGATGGCGGGCAAGGCGCCGCTGGCGTTCCACTATAAGGACCCCGGACTGCTCGCCACGGTGGGACGGAATGCAGCCGTGGCGCGTATCTTTGGCATCTCGTTCAGCGGATTTATTGCCTGGGTGATCTGGGTCTTCCTGCACATCTACCGCATTATCGGCTTCCGCAACCGCCTGATCGTGATGTTCAACTGGGCGTGGGATTATCTGTTCTACGATAACCAGGTGCGGTTGATCACCAAAGAGTGACGGCTAGGCCAGCTCGCGATAGAGGAGCCATTCCCCTTTGCGGTCGTCCACGCTTTTCATGGCGCGGTCATAGTAGATGTCGAAGATCTGCCCCGTATCGACACGGACGCGGAAGTAGTAGCGACCCACGTTCAGTGAGCCGCGCGTGGCGGCGGACATGGCGTGAGCGGGACGCATGTTCTTCGCCATCCTGCCGCGCCGGGTGAAATCCGTCCACTCGGAGAGGGAGGCGCTGACGCGATAGGTCTTGCCGGACCAGATAAAGCCGTTGGGACAGTGCGGCGCTTTCTCGCGCACGGGCGGCACATCGAAGAGGACTTCAATGGGATCGTCGAAGAAGTGGATGGGGGTCGGCTCAGACATGGACAAGCTCCGTGAGGTGAAACAGGTCTTCGGTCTGGTGGGAGGCGACTAGATGGGGAGGACGTCGTCGCCGCGGCGCCAGGCGCGCACCATGAAGAAGGTCAGGACAATCGAACCGCATAGCATGGAGGGGATGATGAGGATGGGGAAGAGCCAACGCTCGGAGTATTTGTTGATCTGCGCGACGCTGGGATTGTTGGGGTCGTAGATGACGCTGACGCGCTCGCCGACCTGATAGGCGGGCGGGCTGCTGGCATTGCCGCTCTCGAAGGTGTAGGTCTGCCCATCGACGGTGAACTCGACGACGGGATCATAGGCGACGGAACCATCGTTGTAGGATTCATCCAATGCAATGACGGTGCCCTCAGTGACGACGCCGGTCGTTTCGAGGCGATAGGCGACGACGGCCGCGAAGACACCCCAGAGACAGAAGGCGGCAAAGAACAGGTTCGCGAGAACGGTGGCACAGCCAATATACAGTTTGTTGACGCCATGACCTACTTTCTCCAGCGTGTCGGTGGTCTTGTCTACCACCTTGTCGAAGTTCTTCTCATACTCTTCCATGATACACCTCTAATGGTTTGATCTGATTCTTTATTTGTTGTGTTGGGGAAATAAAATGAAATCAATGAAGACGGTGCCGATGATGAGCAGACTGAAGGCATCGAAGAAGAGGCTCAGCCCCCACAGACGCATGAGCGTGGTGACCAATGCGGCGACGGTCATGCTGGCCAGGAAGGCCCCCGCGCGGGCGATGTTGAGGAGCGGCTTGCTGAGTGGACGCAGGGAAGAGACCCAGAGACCCCCACCCAGAGACAAACCAAGCAGCGCAAGCCCAAAAAGAAGGCCGAAGGACGTCCCGCCGGGCAACCCCCAGAGACTATAGGCGACGATGCCGCACGAGCCCCAACGCGAGGGGTTATCACGATAGTGCGATTGCAGGACGTTGACCAGAATCAGGCGGTCGAAGATGATGTTGGCGGAGGAGACCGTCCATTGCATGGGGCGGATCTCACGCGCGGTGAGCGGGAAGGCTTCACTGACCTCCTGCGCACCACCTGCACGGCTTAGCTCGGAGCGGATGACCGGCTTGATCTCATCCATGGTGTGGTTGATGAGCAGGCCTTCGATGGTGGCTCGCTCGAAGGGCGCAAGCATGAGCGGACATTCGAGCGGCATCTTCTGGTCACCGGAATAGCTGGAGCGAAAGCGCGCCTCCAACTCGGCCCAGACGACCGTCCCTGATAAGGCCAGACCGATGACCTGCCCGACGACAAAGAGCAAGGCACCTAACAGCGTGAGCCATTTAATGCGTGACATGGAAGGATTATAGCCGAGCCAACGGGGCAGGCTCAACCTCCCATGTGGGGGATGACCGTGGAAGAATCGGGCGGGCGTGATCGTCTAGGAGGGGAAGGAGAGGAAGGCATGATCAAGTTGTATCGAGAGGAATACAGCCCAGCGGCGGATGGGATCGAGGCGGAGTTTCAAGCGTTGGTACTGGGCTATGAGCGCATCCTGCTGGCGACGGAGGAAGCACAGACGACCTTTGAGGGCAGGTCGCTGCCAGTTGTGATGGACAATGAACGGGTGGTGAGCGGCGATGAGATCGCGGCTTATCTAGAGGAGATGGAACGCTTCGTGCATGACTGGCAGTTGTTCCAGAACCATTGTTGTGTGGTGGGGGATGATGAGGACGAGTAGACCTTGAGACAGCGTGCAGGTGCAATGAGAAACGTTCCGCGATATGCTCGCGGAACGTTTCTGTTTGGCGCAGAGACTAGCCATGCCTCAAGCTGGGGACATCGACAGCGCTGACGTTTTCAGTGAGACCCATCTGGAAGAACACCTGCGTATGCGGGAGCTGCATATGGGTTTGGAGCGCCTGCTGGTCGGTGAAGTGCTCGAGCAGCAGGAAGGAGGCGTCGGTGGTGAGGGCTTGATAGAAGGTGAACTCGACGCAGCCGGGTTCCTGACGCGTGGCTGTCTCCAGGACTTGCAGAGCGGCGCGCAAGGCAGCGGACTGCCCAGGCTTGGCGGTGATGTGCGCCAGTTTACGGACAGGATGTGCGGACATGACGGGCTTAGTTCCTGGAGAAGGCTTCGAGGGCGGCAGCCGTGTTCTCGAAGAAGCGGTAGTGAGCGATCTGATCGTCCTTGATCTCACAGCGCAGAGCCCAGGCGCTTTGGAAGACCTTGCCGGTGGCGATGACGACATGCTTGAAGACGCCGACTGCCATGACCACGTTCTGATCTCCGAGGAGCGACTGGACTTCGAACTGCTGGGTCTGGAGGTTGCTGCCCAGGTCTTGAATGAAGCGGCGCGCGCCGTCTTTGCCGTGATAGGTGCGGTAGTGCGGAATGCTGGCGGGACCTTCGACTTCGATCTTGACGTCTGGGTGCATGGTGGCGAGCAGACCTTCGAGGTCGCCTTTGCCGAAGGCCGCGAAGAAACGTTCGACTGGTTGGATGGTTTGGTTGTTCATGATGTATTCCCTTTGTGTTGGAGTATGTTCTGCTTGCAAGCAACTGTCCCGACTATACGTCAATACTTACTTTAATACAAGTACTTACTTTGATGTAAGGTACTATGCGGATGGTATGTCCTATGGTATGCTGTGGGAGAAGGAGACGACGCGATGACGATACAGAAGTATGAATGCCCGGTGGAGGCTGTGACCGACCTGATCGGCGGGCGCTGGAAGATCGTGATCTTGAGCCGGCTGATGCACGGCACCCGCCGTTATGGTGAGATCAAACATTCGATCAGCAATATTACCGAGAAGATGCTGATCCAGCAGCTGCGTCAATTGGAGGAGGATGGGTTGATCGAGCGGAAGCAGTACCCGGAGGTGCCGCCGCGGGTTGAGTATTCTTTGACGAAGAAGGGGAAGACGTTAGTGCCTATCTTTCAGAAGATCGGGGATTGGGGACGTGAGCATTTGCGAGATCGGTTGGTGTGAGGGGATAGGGAATAGGGAATGGGGGATAGGGAATAGGGAATAGGGAATAGGGAATAGCTTAGCTACGCTCGCAAAGACATGGGAGAGTAGGAGATTGCTTACCACTTCGTGGCACTCGTCGGTCGCTGCGCTCCCTCGCAATGACAAGACTATTTTAGGGCGTAGACGGTGTAGCCGCGGGCGGGGGCGAAGAATTGACCGCGCCCATCTGCGGCGGTGGATTGGTCGGCGGGGCGGGACCTGTCGTGTTTGCCCCACCACGCTACCGGGTAGAAGGAGGCGTTCGTCCAGTGGGTGGTGACCCAGTCGCCCTGCCAGTCGTCGCCGCGGTTGTTGAGGACGTAGATGAGTCCCCTTTGCGCGTCGTGACCGGTGCGCTGCATGATGTAGAGATCGTCGGAGAGGTGGAGGGTGGAGGCGGCGCCGCCGGCATGAAGGTTGTGGGCGGCGATGAGGGCGTCGATGCCGTTGGGGGTATCGCGCAGGGCGAGGTTATAGTTGAAGTAGTCTTTCCAGAAGATGCAGGGATAGCCTTGATGGGTGAGGATGTAGGAGTAGGCTAGGAGCTTGTCGTTGACGATGGGGCGACCTTCATCACGCAGGTCGTGGTTCTCGACGAAGGTGACGGCGCTATGGGTCTGGTTGTGCAGGACGGAGTCGCCGTTGACAAGGTGCTTAAGGCTGAAGCCGTAGGTATCGCAGAGACCTTTGAGCAATTCACGCAGGGGGAAGTCGAAGACGTCGACCGGGTTGTGGTTGGCTTGATTGGCTTCATTGACCCAACTAAGGGTGTTATGGGTATTGTCCCAGTATTCGGCGACGCCATAGGGTTTGCGGTAGACGCCGTTCTTCATGTAGCGATATTCCTGAATGGCGGTGACGGTGGCGGCGGCGAAGCCTTTGACGAAGTCGTAGCGGAAGCCGTCGAAGCCGACCTCTTCGATGAGCCAGCGGGCGAGTTTGAGCAGTTCGCCGTAGACGTAGGGGTTGCGATGCGAGAGGTCGGGCATGTCGCCGAAGGTCATTTCGTCCCAGCTTTCGTACATGCTGGGATGGAAGCATTCCCAGTTGCGGGGGAAGCGTCCACTTTTGGGGTTGAAGAGCGTCCAGCGGGATTGCCCGGTGATGGGGTTGACTTCCTGCGCGTCGGCGCCGGAGTTATGGTTGAGGACCATGTCTGCGATGACGCTCAAGCCATGCTGATGGGCTGAGGCGATGAGGGTATCCAGTTCGCGGCGGGTGCCGAACCAGGTGGGTGTGCCGCCCTTCTGGTCATATTCGCCGAGGTCGTAGTAGTCGTAGGGGTCGTAGCCCATGGAGGGGCCAAAGATGTTGGCGGCTTTGTGGACGGGGGGCAGCCAGAGGGAGGTGAAGCCGGCTTTGGCTAGTGCGGGGATCTCGCGGTTAATGTAGTTCCACCAGCGGTGGGGTTTTCCGTCTTCGATGGGACAGTCCCAGTAGAAGGTTTGCAGCATGACGCCCATGAGGTTGCTCCTGTGTGTGGTGGGTGAATGATACATGATGTGCGGGGTTTGGGGAATGGGAGATAGGGAATAGGGAATAGGGAATAGGGAATAGGGAATAGGGGA
>JAHDWC010000094.1:13903-15716 GCA_023382575.1 Anaerolineales bacterium | reverse complement strand
ACAGCGACATTATACAGGCTTGTATAGGGAAAGCCTCTCCCCTATTTGGACTATTCCACCTCGATATAAATCCGCTTGTTGATGGCGCCCTTGCTCTTGTAATCCACCACCTTAATCCTGCCAACCTCAGAGGTATTCGCAACATGCGTGCCGCCATCGGCTTGCAAATCCAGCCCGACGATTTCCACAGTACGCACTTGCAGAATACCTTCAGGCAGAAGATTGATCTTGGTGCGGATCAAATCTGGGATTTGGAACGCCTCTTCCCTCGGGAGAATCTTGACTCGAATCTCACGGGCTTGTGCCACCTCATGGTTGACCGCCGCCTCGATCTCGCGGACGAGTTCTCCGCGCATGGTCTCGAATTCAAAATCCATGCGTCCCTTGAGCGGGTCCATATCGCCGCCGGTGACTTTCGCCCCATAATCGCGGAAGACTGTTCCGCACAGGATGTGCATGGCGCTATGAGTGCGCATCAACTGAAATCGCCGCACCCAGTCCAAAGTCCCATGTGAAGCGGAGCCGGGAACGGGCAAAGGCTCGCTTCCGCCAAGGAAATGCAGGACGTCGTCTCCCATCTTCTTGACCTTCTCCACCGGATAAACAATGCTATTGACTTCGAGAGTCCCAAAATCGCAGGGCTGGCCGCCTCCGCCGGGATAAAAAGCGGAACGGTCAAGCACGACGGCGCAAGTTTCGGCATCGACAGCAGTGACGACAGCGGAAAATTCCTTGAGATACGAATCGGTTTGGTAAAGGAGTTCGGTCATATGGGCATTATAGCCGATGGCTTTCCAGATTAGGATTGGATTAGAAGTTGTCAACCTGCTTGACTTCAATTGTTCATCTATTGTATAGTATTCAGCGGATAAAAAGGCACCGCCCTTGGGCTGTGTCTTTTATTTGCGATTACCCCAATTTATCAAATTGAAAGCAAGGAGAGGCAATGATCAAAGTTAGTGGTCTCACCAAGGACTACGGCGCGCGCCGCGCCATCAACAACCTGAACTTTGATGCCCAACAGGGCGAGATCGTGGGATTTTTAGGTCCCAACGGTGCGGGGAAAACCACCACCATGCGCATCCTGACCGGTTACATGCCGCCTAGTGACGGGGAAGCTATCGTCGCTGGGTACGATGTGGTCGAAGAGTCATTGGAAGTCCGCAAGCGTGTCGGCTACCTGCCAGAGACGGTTCCGCTGTACACCGATATGGTGGTCTTCGATTATTTGAAGTACATGGGCGAATTACGTCACATTCCCAACGTGGATGACCGCGTGGAGGAAGTGCTGGATATGGTCGGTTTGATCGACCGTTCCAACGGCTATATCGGCAACCTGTCCAAGGGGATGCGCCAGAGAGTGGGCTTGGCGCAAGCGCTTCTGCATCGACCGGAAGTGCTGATCCTCGACGAGCCAACCATTGGTCTCGACCCGGGACAGGTGGTGGAAGTGCGCGAACTCATTCGCGAGATCGGCAAGGAACGCACAGTTCTGCTTTCCACCCACTTATTGTATGAAGCGCAAAACTTGTGTGACCGTGTGTTGATCATCAACAAAGGCAAGATCGTCGCTGAAGACACAACCGAAAACCTGCAAGCCCGCCTGCTCGGCGCAGAACGCGTCATTGTGCGCGTACGCGGCGAAGCCGACGAGCTCTCAGACACCATCAAGAAAGTCAAGGGAGTACAGCGCGTCGAAACCCATGACGATGGCGCCGTGGAATTCGAATTCTCCTCCGGCAAAGACTTGCGCCCTGAGGTCGCCAGACAGGTTATCAAAGACGGCTACGACCTGCTGGAACTGCGTCCGCTC
>JAHDWC010000094.1:0-13893 GCA_023382575.1 Anaerolineales bacterium | reverse complement strand
CGGCATGAGCCTCGAAGAGATCTTCCTTGAACTTACCGGTAACGACGGTAAAAAGAAATAAGAGGGAAGCACATGAAAAATATTTGGACAATCGCCAAACGCGAATACGATAACTACTTTAACAGCCCGCTGGCGTATGTGGTGGCATTTGCCGTCCTTTTGCCGTTGGGCATTTACTTTTCCTTGGTCTTATATGGCAGTGCGCAAAGCGCCTTTATGGGCGGTGGCGCGGCTCCCAACAGCACCCCCATCAACTGGCTGTTCGTCTTCTTGATGGTCTTCCTCAGCCCGGCGCTGACGATGCGTCTGCTTTCGGATGAGGCGCGCATGGGCACGCTCGAATTGATGCTCACCGCCCCCATCCGTGACTTTGAGTTGGTCGCCGGAAAATGGCTGGGCGCGATGATGTTCGTCTTATCACTGGCGCTGATTACGTTGGTCTTCCCCATTATTTTGGAAAATCTCGTCCTGCCGGGCATTGACTGGAAACTGGTCATCTCATCCTATATCGGCTTGATCCTCGTCTGTGGCGCGATGCTGGCGCTTGGTGTGGGCATCTCAGCGGTTTTCACCAATCAGTTTGCCGCGTTCTTCACCACACTCGGCTTGTTCTTCTTCCTGTGGTTCATGATCAGTCTGCCGGCCAGCTTCCTCCAAGGCGGCGGCGAATTTCTCAACTACCTCAGTCTTTCCTTTCACTTCGCACAGAACCTCAATAATGGCTCAATGACGCTGGGAGGCATTACCTACTACCTGAGCCTGATAGCGTTGGGCTTATTCATAGGCACCACTGCTATCGAAATTCGGAGATGGCGCTAATGGCTGGCAAAAAGAAAAATCCTTACGCAAAGTACGCCTTCATTGGGCTGATCATCGCCCTGTTCGCCTGTGTTTCCACCGGGTTGATTGCTTCTGCCAATGTACTGACCGGAAGTGGCATGTTCAACCTGGAAGAAGCGCAGCAAAATGTCTTAAACATCGTCCTGCAAGTCAGTGTCGGATTGCTCTTCATCGGGTTGGGCGTATACGCCTTCCTCGCGCCAGATAGCATCCGCCGCTTCTTTACGGGACGTCAAGCTCGTTACGGCTCGAATTCACTGATCCTCACTCTGGCCTTTGTCGGCATCCTGATCGCCGTCAACTACATTGTTTACAAGAACCAGAATCTGTTTGGCGCTCCATGGGATTTCACCGCAGACCAGTCCAACACGCTTGCGGATGAAACCCTGCAAATCCTCGCCACCCTGCCGGATAACGTCAACGCCACCGCGTTCTATACAGCCAACCTGGATTACACCGCGGCAGAAGAGTTGCTACAAAAGTTCAAGAACAACAGCAACGGCAAATTCGACTACACCTTCATCAACCCCGATCTCGACCCGGTGGCGGCGCGTGAAGCTGGCATCACCGGCGACGGGAAGATCTTGCTGCAAATGGGCGATGTCCAAGAGATCGCTTCCTTCGCCAGCGAGACCGAACTTGTCCGCACGATGGTTCGTCTCATCAGCCCTGAGCCGCGCGCGATCTACTTCCTGCAAGGACATGGTGAGATCAGCCTCGAAGCTGGCGCAGAGTTGAGCTATTCCGTCGCCAAGAGCACGCTCGAAGCGAAGAACTATACGATCAATACCCTCAACTTGCTGGTGTCCCCCACCATCCCGGAAGATGCGTTTGCAATCGTCATTGCGGGACCAACCAAACCTGTCAGCGCTGAGGAAGTCAATCTGTTGAAGGAATACGTGGAAAATGGTGGCGCGCTCGTCGTCCTGGAAGATCCGCGCTACTTCACCGAATTTGGAACCGCCGCTGACCCGCTCGCTTCCTACCTGACGCGTGAGTGGGGCATCACCCTCAACGAGGACGTGGTCATCGATCCTGCCAGCTCGCAGAATCCCTTCCAAGCGGTTTCCTACAGCTACAACCCGAGCCACCCCATCACCCAAAACCTGACCGCCAACCTCATTACAGTATTCCCACAGGCGCGCAGTCTCAGCATTTCTGCTGAAAAAGAAAACGTCACCCAAAGTTGGCTTACCAGCACCATTGACAGTGCCTGGGGCGAAACCGAATTGACCAACGACCAACTCTCCAATGACCCAGCCGTGGATACGCAAGGTCCTTTGTATCTGGCAATTGCTGGTGAAAACACCGCTACAGGCGGACGTGTGGTCGTCTTCGGGAATTCGTTCTTCGCCATCGACGCCAATTTCGACGTGTACGGAAACGGCAATATTTTCATCAACTCGGTGGATTGGGCCGCAGAACAGGAAGACCTGCTGAACATCACCACCCGTCCGCAGACCCAGCGCATCTTCAACGCGCCTTCACAAGGCAGATTCCTGATCCTGGTGCTCATCACCGTCATCGTCCTGCCAGGCTTGGTCGTATTCTTCGGCATCTCCTCGTGGATTTCACGCCGCAGAAGAGGTTAGTATGGCTCCCCGCAAAACAACCACGAAAACCAAAGCTACTACAACCCACACCAAACGGACGACAAAAGAGGCGGCTCCCGCCCCTGTTTCAAAGCCGAGCAAGCCTGTCTTCCGGGCAGGGACATGGATTGCGCTGATCGTCTTCGCGGCGGTCGTCGGCGCAGCGATTTATCTGACCAACAATCCGCTTCCCACCGACGAGGAAGCGGAAGCAGTCCCAACAACAGAGCCAGCGTTCATCTTTGACTCGACGAAAACGGTTAACAGCATCGAGATCAAGCCCGCTGAAGGCGAAACCGTCAAACTGGAGCGGAATGAGGAAAAGGTCTGGGTGTTGACCCAACCCACTGAAGCTGAAGCAGATCAGGCGTCGGCAGAAGCGGCGGCATCGCAAATCGGCGCACTGCTCATCGACCTCGAATTTGACGATGACCCATCCAAGTTCGGTTTTGATACGCCAGCCTATGTCATCACAGTTGAGTTCGAAGATGGCGAGACTGGCACACTTGAAGTCGGAGACATTACCCCGACCAACAGCGGCTACTACGTACGAATCGATGGCAAGATGTACATCGTGTCCATCAACGGCATCGAGGCATTGACCAATCTGGTCTTCTTCCCACCATATCTGGCGACACCCACCCCGGAAGCCACCCCTACCCCATAAATTACGGCTGTCTGTAAATTTAGCAGACAGCCGTAATACAATAACATTGCAAGGCATCTGAAAGCCGGAAACCTATTGCTTTTCGGTTAAAAAAAGTGTATTCTAACTTTGTGAATTGTAAGACAAATCATTATTTGAAAGCTGGATGTGTGAATGGATGTAGAAAAAATTCTGATTGGTGATGACGAAGAAGAGTTTCCCGCGATAGCGCGTTTGATCGAACTGGGGCGGCAAAAATCCTATGTAACTCTCGACGACATTCTGCACTTCTTCCCCGAAGCAGAGCAGGACGTGGAGCAGTTGGAAGAGGCGTTTTCGGCTCTCTTAAGTGCAGGCATTCCGTTTGTGGAAGACGCCGTCCTGCCCGAGCCCACCGAAGACGAACTGGTGGCGGTGGAGGAAAGCGGCGAAGCCGAACCCGAGCCTGATCTGGCACTGGATGATTACCTCGCAAACATCGATACGGATGACACGATCGGCTTGTATCTCAAAGAGGTCAGCCGTGTTCCGCTTCTGACCGCGACGGAAGAGGTCCAGCTCGCGCAGCGCATCGAACGCGGACGAACTGCCCGCGAAGAACTAGCCCACGGCAGTGTCGCTCCCAAACGACGGCTTGAACTCCGCCGCTTTATCGAAGATGGTTGGGCAGCTCGCGAACACCTTATCACAGCAAACTCCCGTCTCGTGATCTCGGTTGCTAAAAAGTACATGGGACGCGGCGTCCCCTTCCTTGATTTGATTCAGGAAGGCAATATCGGTCTCATCCGCGCGACCAAAAAGTTCGATTACCGCCGCGGACACAAATTCTCAACCTATGCTACATGGTGGATCCGTCAGGCAGTCACCCGCGCCATTGCCGATCAAGGACGCACCATCCGCGTGCCGGTTCACATGGGCGACCAGATCAACAAGCTCCTGCGCGTTCAACATCAACTGACACAGCGTCTCGGACGCGAACCCAGCGTGGAAGAACTGGCAGAAGCATTGGATGTCCCTCCCAAGAAAGTGGAGAACATGATCCAAGTAGCGCGTCGTCCGCTTTCATTGGAAACGCCAACAGACGATGAAGAAGATTCGGTGCTTGGTGACTTCATCGAAGACGATGAGGCACCTCCGCCTGATGACACTGCCACGTACAATCTGCTGCGTGAGCATCTTGGCGAGGTACTTAATAGTCTCCCCCCGCGTGAAGTGCGCATCCTGCAACTCCGCTACGGCTTGCTCGACGGTCAAGCTTATACGCTTGAAGAAGTGGGACGCAAGATGGGAGTCACCCGCGAGCGTGTAAGACAGATCGAGGCGCAAGCCCTGAGCCGTCTCCGCCACCCATCCATCCGCAGAAAATTGCGCGATTACCTGGGCGAGTAAAACAGACAAACGGTATGCTTTCAGCATACCGTTTGTTTTTATTTTAGATGACACCCAGTTTGGGGTGATCGGAATCGTCAATTATTTTCACAGAACAAGCAGGTAAAATTGTAAGCATGAATCACTTGTTCGGCGCAGTATTTTATTGGAGTGAAAATCGCTTCGGAGATATTGACCCAACCTTCTCGATGAGGCTGGTCATTCCGGGTGCAGTATTATTCACGCTTGGATTTCAAGTTTTCTTTGCCAGTTTCTTCATCAGTATTCTCAACATCAAACTTAAGCAAGGAATTATGAAATGAGTTCATCACAAAAATTTCTGCCACGGTTGGGGGATATTTTCTTTGTGGCGCTCTTCATCGCCATTCTTCTGCTTGGCGGACGTATGATCAACCTTGATGGCGATCTTCCGCGTCACCTAATCTTTGGCAGACTCATCCTTACAGAGCGTGCAATCCCCTCAACTGAGCCCTTGATCTATCCTTACGAAAATCGTCCTTACGTTTCGCATGAGTGGTTATCGCAAGTGGTTTACCAAATCGTGTATTCAGCCGCAGGCTTGCCGGGACTTGTCCTACTTTCTGCAACATTGCTTGCGAGCACTTTTTTTATTATTTACAGTTATCTCGTCAAAAGGTTTTCCCTGCGCCTGCCGATTTTATTCATCATTGCATGGGGGGCTTTTGCCACTTCGCTTAATTGGGCAATCCGCCCGCATTTATTTTCCATGCTCCTTCTGTCTATTTGGTTGATATGGGCAGATAAATTGCGACGCGGTGAACAAACCTCCATTTGGCAGTTCCCCATCTTGATGATCCTATGGAGCAACTTACACGGGGTTTTTATCGCGGGCGTACTAGTGATGTTCGCATTTGCAGCAGGCTGGGTCGTTGACTATCTTTTCGACGCAAAAAATGCAGATACTGCTTTGGGGAAGCGTCTGTGGCTGGCTTTGATTTTATCCATCGCAGCCAGCGTACTTAATCCTGGCGGCGCAGGTTCATGGACCAGCATCCTGGGATTCGTCAATAACCAATATCTGATGTCCCGTATGTTGGAAGCGAACTCTCCAAACTTTCAACTGCCAGAGATGCGCATCCTTCTGGCTTTTATTGCCTTTTCCATTTTCCTGCTGGCAGTCAAACGCAGTAAACTCTCCAATGGACAAGGTTTCCTGCTTGCAGGCTTCAGCGCCATGAGTTTGATGGCATTCCGCAATGTCCACCTGTATGGGATTGTCGCATCGTTCGTTTTGGCAGAGGCATTTATTGACGCGCGTAAAATTCCCATAGTCAACAGGTTGGAAGCGACTCTTGCCAATATTGAAGATAAAATCACAGGAGCTTTTTATCCCATCCTGACTATTCTAGCTCTTGGGATGTTGATCATCCTCTCACCAATCTCAAGAGTCCTCTATCAATTTGAACCAGAGACATTTCCCGTGGGTGCGGCGCGCTGGTCGAAGGAGCATCCACAGACCGGTCATATGTTCAACGAATTGAACTGGGGTGGCTATCTGGCATTGAATCTATATCCGCAAAAAACGTTTGTCGATAGTGTTGCCGATGTGACGGGCGAAGTCACGATGGATTATGAAATCATCCTGACCACAAGCAAGGGATGGGAGGA
The DNA here is from genome assembly GCA_023382575.1 of Anaerolineales bacterium. GTDB lineage: Bacteria > Chloroflexota > Anaerolineae > Anaerolineales > Villigracilaceae > Villigracilis. The sequence goes on along the minus strand of JAHDWC010000094.1, from coordinate 7,797 downwards.
ACTTTTGGAACAATATGATATCCAGTGGGCTATCATCGAAGCGGATGCGGATCTGGCTATCCTCCTCTCACAAGAAAAAGGCTGGGAGATTCTCTACGAGGATGATACAGCCGTAGTTCTGCGAAAATAAATGAATATAAAAAAACTTAATACCTCCCTATTTCTTATTTTATCGCTTGCGCTCATTTTGCGTCTCATTGGCATCCAATCCCGTCCCATTTGGTATGATGAAGCGTTTTCGCTGCTTTTTGCAGAGCAAAGCCCATCAGAGATTCTCAACAACACACTTTTTGAAAACTCCGACTTGTCCGCTGCAGAGGAACATCCGCCTCTATATTACTTTGGACTGTGGACATGGTTTCAATTCTTTGGCGCATCCATCGTATCTGCTCGGTTGTTCTCTGTTTTCCTTTCGCTGCTCACGATCCTATTAATTTATCAAATTGCCAAAGATTTATTTGACTCATCCACTGCGCTCGTCGCTGCGGGATTGGTGGGTCTGTTGCCATTTCAAATTCATTTCGCGCAAGAAATCCGCATGTATTCCATGCTGACGTTCTGGCTGGCACTGACCACATTGGCGTTTCTGCGCGCTGGTTCTAAGTCGAAGCTCTGGTGGGGAGTCTTTTCCGTCTCGGCCGCTTTGGCACAGTACACACACAACCTCGCTTCGATCTATCTTGTGACTTTGGCATTCACTCCTCTTTTTCAACGGGATTGGAAAACGCTTCGCAACTTGACCTTGTCCGGACTCGCCGCCCTTATCCTTTATCTACCCTGGATGGTACAACTGCCTGCTCAGTTCGCCAAAGTTAATTCTTCGTTTTGGGTGGAGCAACCCGGCATTGAGCGTTTCTTTACGCTTACCCTATACTATCTGCCGCATTTGCCTTTGCAAGGCACGCAGTTGATGATCGGTTTCTTCCTCGCCATGATGATTCTGACTTTGGGTGGTTTTCAAACCTATCTTGCATGGCGGAATAAAATTTCATCCACCCGGCGGGCTATCTGGACGGCTTATCTTGCTTTCATGTCACCGCTTCTACTCTGGCTTATCTCACAGATTATCCCGGTCTATATCGAACGTGCCTTACTACCCGCACATACTATGTTTTGTATATGGCTGGCATGGGCATTCGTCCGAACCAAAGCCCCTCGGTTCATCCAAGGAGTTGCAGGCGTTTTTATCGCCGTAGTTGCGGTTATGGGAATTGTCCAACATGTAACCTACAATGGCTTTCCCTATGGATCATACTCAAAAATCAATGAGAATATTCGGAGCCAAATGCAAGCAGGAGACATTGTGGTACATTCCAGCAAACTCTCCTACCTGCCCGCCTTCGCCATGGATCGGGATCTTCAACAAGGCTTCATCGTTGACCTACCCAACAGCAACGTGGACACGCTCTCTCCCGCAATCCGTGAGGCGTTTCAGTTAATAGAATACGAAAACATCGAAGAAGCATCTGCCCAGGCAACACGAGTCTGGTTTGTCATCTTCGATCAATCCATCGAAGAATATACGACAAACGATTATAAAACCCATCCGCACCTGGAATATCTTGATAAAAATTTAACCCTTCAAGATACCCAGCAATGGAATGACATCCTTGTATTTCTTTATACTCATCCATGAAAAAAACATCTTTCTTAAATCATCTCGGATTTTTTGTCATTGCGATTTCAATCTTAGGGTTTAGTTCCATACCCATTTGGCTTGGCAGACAAGCCGAAACAGACTCGCTTGTATTTCGTGGCACCTACGTTGATACAGCCGACTATGCCGTTCACCTCGCAATGATGCAGGCTGGGAGACTGGGAGACTGGGCATATCAACTGCGGTTTACAAGCGAGGAACATGCTCCAGCATTTATCCGGTTGTTTTATATCCTACTCGGACATATCAGCCGCGTGTTACGTCTTGATGTAGAAACCGTCTATCACGCCGCCCGCTGGATCTTCGGGTTTACTGCTTTATTTGCAATCGACCGACTCTTTCAAAAAATATTTTCGTCGAAGACGCCCGCCCGTTCTGCTTTTTTTCTAGCAGTCTTTGGCGCAGGGATTGGCTGGCTGCAACTTATCCTTGGTGTGCCGCTCGAACCCATTTCTCCAATTGACCTTTGGCTGATCGATGCTTACATCTTATTTAGCATGGCTCTCTTCCCGTCCTTCTCATTGATGCTAGCCTTGATGGCAGCTGGCCTACATTTCTTTCTTCTTTTTCTGGAGGATGGAAATTGGAAACACATCGTTTGGGTTGGCTCACTTGCAATCACAAGCCAATTATTTAATCCCATCGCATTCGCCGTTATTGATTTATCCATGGTGGGTGCTGTTTTGTTCCACTGGTGGCGGAATAAAAAAACGAATTTTAAACAGGGATATGCTTTGTTGATACTTGCATTTGTCCAGATGCCGTTATTTGCGTACAACCTTTTGATTCTGGCTCGTGACCCGTTCTGGAGTCGATTCACGTTCCAAAACGAGACTCTTTCCCCGCCCTCCATTTTCTACGTTTGGGGATTCGCCCCATTTTGGTTGTTTGCCATCATTGGAATTATCCGATCCATTAGAGAGCAGAACCCAACCATGGGAGCTATGTCCACATGGGTCGTAAGCGGATTTGTTTTGGCGTACCTTCCCGTGCTCATCCAACGCCGATTCTTGCTTGGCATCACCATTCCACTGGCAGTGCTTGCCATATACGGGTTTCAATATCTGGTGACAAAACTGCCAATTGCACTTCAAGCTCTGAAAAAACGGGAGAATTTGCTGTGTTTTACTTATGTTTTGCTGGCTTCCATTTCCTCCCTATTTCTTACTTTAAATTCAAGTTTATATGTCCTTGGTCACCCATCGAATCTCTATTATCCGCGTGACCTTGAAGCCGCGATACAGTGGCTTGACACTAACTCCAGCCCCAATGATTTTGTCCTTGCCGAGGTTCAGACCAGCCAAATCCTTGCGCAGAAGACTCACTTAAAGGTGTATGTGGGACACGAAATGGAAACTCTATATTTCCATAATAAGGAGGCTGTGATGCAGGCTTATTTCAATGGGACAATATCCGACGAATGGTTATCTCAAACGCCAATCCACTGGGTTATCTATGGACCATATGAATCCGAGATCGCGTCATCCTTTCAACCAAGCTTAAGCCTTGAACCTGTATATCAAAATGAGAGCGTAAAAATATATAAAGTCATCCAATAAACAAGTCCCCGGATAAATCCGGGGACTTGTTTTCTCTTACAACACCGCATCCAGCATCAAAGCGAGGAAGATGAATGCCAGGTACATGCTCGACCAGCGGTACATCATCCATGCCACTTTATTTCCACCGACACGGAAAACCTTCCATGCAGCGTAGAACAACAATGCGCCCAGCACAATTGCAGAAACAAGATAGATAGTCCCCGCCAAATTCAGGATGGGAAGCAGTAATGTGACAGCAATTAATTCAATGGTGTAGATCAGAATCTGTTTGCGGGTTTTTTCCTCACCTTCCACCACAGGAAGCATGGGGACGCCTGCGCGGGCATAATCATTCTTGCGGACAATCGCCAGCGCCCAAAAATGCGGCGGCGTCCACATGAAGATAATGGCGAAGAGAATCCACGCTGCGAGCGTGAGTTCACCTGTCGCAGCCGCCCAGCCCACCATCGGTGGGATCGCTCCTGCGCCACCGCCAATGACGATATTTTGGACAGTCGCTTTCTTCAGCCAGACGCTGTAAAAGAATACGTAGTAGAAAATCCCAGTCAAAGAGAGAAGCGCAGCCAGTAGATTGACATATCCTGCCATCACATAGTAACTGACCAGACATAACGCCAATCCGTAGGAAAGCCCTTCGGCGGGAGTCAAACGTCCATCTGCGAGCGGACGCTTGGACGTGCGCTGCATATTCTTGTCAAGTTCACGGTCGATGTATTGATTCAAAGCGCTTGAACCTGCCGCCGCCAATGCACCACCGAACAAGGTCCAGAAGGTAAGCGAGGCAGACGGCCAGGCTTTGCCGCCTGCGACTAAACCGCCGTAGGTGGTCACCAACAAAAGCAATACGATGATCGGTTTGGAGAGGATGAAAAAATCCTTGACGCGTTGCTTGAACGTGCCCTGATAATCGGACACGCCATCTTCTTTCAACATGCCGGATATAAAAACCAGCATCGCCAGCGAAATCCACAATGCGACAGCGGTCAGTGAATGAAGCACAAGCAGATGTAATGGATAATGAGCAGTGGTGTTGAGTGCGCCAACGAGGGACTGTCCCAAGAACAAGACTCCCGTGATCGTCGTCAACGGCAACAATACTTTATGATGACGCTGCTCACGCCAGGCTTTACGCCACACGGCAAGCATTACCAGCGAAGCCAGTCCCACCATCGCAAAATGGAGCAGCATCAGATATCCGACTGGCGCTGTGGGAATACAGAACGGCCAACCGGAACAAAACGACATCGCATTGGTGATTGCAACCAAACGCCCCACAACCGTCAACACGAACACCACCACCAACAAAAGCAACGTGTGGCGGGCAAAAGAAGTTCGCAAGGAATACTTCATCGATTAATTTCCTGTCTTCTCAAATAGAACGGATACCCAACGAACAAGATCGTCGCAAACGTGAACCATTGCAAAGCATACCCGAAATGAGACCCTTCCGTCAATTCGATCTCAGGCTGGTACGCGATCGGCGGCGTCACATTCCCTTCTTCACGATTGGGTTGCACAAACACATCCAAAATGGGATAAGGGAACTGAGTGGACATCATCTCCAAATCAAGATTATTCCACACATTGAGTCGGCTCCCGTCCATTGGCAGCGCATCAGCGACTCCGCCGAAAGCTGGTTTTCCCTGTCCAAGCCGGATCTGCCCCGTAACTGTGACCGTGCCTTCCTCATCATACACGCGCCAATCATCGGGCAGAGAGTCGCTTTCAGCGGGAATCCAGCCGCGGTTGACCAGAACCACTCCCCCGTCGAAACGAAGCGGGGTGATCAGATGGAAGCCATAGATGCCATCGTTGTATTGATTCCGCATGGCCACTTGATTCTCAAAATCATACTCCCCAGTAACTGTAACCGCGCGCCATTCCATTGAGGCAATATCCGCAGGCACGCCCGCGTTTAAATTCAAAGGCTCGCGTGCACGCATGGTTTCCACCTGGGTATTGAAGGTGCGGCGTTGATCGAGACGATCAAATTGCCAGATGCCAAGGCGAACACAAACAGCCGTTCCCGCAAATACCAACAGAGTGGTCAGCGCCCACTTCAACGAAAACATCTTGCGCAGAATGGTCATTCCGTTTCCTTCTTCCGTCCGAAGGGAATCAAACCACTGTAGACGACGAAGATCATCGAGAGCGGAAAACCCGCGAAGAAGATACCATACACGCGCGTGCGCCATGTGACCGGTTCTTGCACGGTGAGACCGAAATAATTATCGGGTTGGAAGGAACATTCATAAGCGAGATGCTGTTCGGCTTCCAGTTTTAGGCTGGCAGATGACCCGGCCGGAATCCAGAGCGGCCCCAAGATGTGATTCTCGTCATCCTGATTGATAACTTTGATGGTATCGCCAACAACGAATTGCATGTTGTCTGGAATATCAAGCTGGCTTCCAAGTCCATCTCGAATTTTTTCCGCCGTACCCGCTGGGATGAGAATCTCCACGACTGTCGGCGCACGGTTTTCTTTCTTAAGAAAAAAATACGCCAGCTCGGTCGTCAGTGCGGCGATTGCAAACCCAAGGACAAATGAAATTAGAATACGGTTGAGGGTGAATTTCATTACTTACTCCAACAGCAACCTGATGTCGTGGACAATGTCTTCGACCGGCGTTTGATAGGCATAGGAAAGCCGCAGGTTCCCTTGCGTGTCCACGAGAAAAAGACGCGCTGTGTGATTGATGATATTCCCCAGCGCAGAGTCACTTTCCACGACTTCACGAACGATGGAATATCCACTCCAGATCGGCGTCAATTCTGTTTCCGTGCCGGTCAACCCGAGGAAGGACGAATGAAAATGATTTGCATACGATTGGATCCTTTCAGGGTCATCCCGTTCCGGGTCCACCGAGACAAACACAACCTGCACCTGCTGCGCGTCATCACGAAGCAGATCCATGACCTGCTTCATCTCCGCTAATGTGGTCGGGCAAACATCCGGACAGGAAGTATATCCGAAGAACAGCAGAACGATCTTTTCGCGTTGGTCGCTCAGGCGAAAGGTTGTTCCATCCGATTTGGTTAGCACAATTTCCGGCGCAGGCGGAATCGGTTCCGCGTAGCTGGTTCCACGAAACGATGGCGGCTGCCAAAAGGCCAGCGTGAGCACAGCCGCCGTACCGATCAAAACGAGAAGCCCCACCCCAATCCAAAACAATCTTCGATCCATTTCAATGCTCCCAAGCCCCAAACAAATCCGCCGCCTGTTCGGCGGCGGAAATTTTTTCGTTTATACAGCCGTGCCGATCAGATACAGCGCAGGGTAGAAGAATATCCACACCAGGTCTACGAAGTGCCAGTAGACCGCAGCGGCTTCCACGCCCCAGTGCTGTTCCGCAGTGTAAAGTCCCTTGCGTCCATTGTTCCAAACCACGGCGAGGAAGATGAGTCCCGTGAGGACGTGAAATGCGTGCATACCAGTCATCATGTAGAATACGCCGCCCATCGGACCCGTAGCCGGATTCCCGAAGTCAGCGGTCAAACCTTCGTGAGCCGCCAAGCGCCACTCCACAAGCACCACACCGAGCAGGAAGCCCAAACCCAATACAAAGGTGATGAGTGTGTTATTCATGAAGGCTTTACGGTCACCATGCCGCATGGCAGTCTCGCCGCGATTCATGAAAAAGGAGGAGACGAGCAAAACGCCTGTCACAGCCAGACCGAGCACCTGATTGAGATGCGGACGGGTCAGGCCGAGCAGATTGGCGCGCATCACCATCAAACCGGCGAACACGAACGCATCCGATAGCAGGAATAGCCACAACCCAAGACGGTTGGTGCCCGTCTTATAGCGATAGGAAGTCTGATCTTCGCCGTCGTCATCGTTGAGTTTGTAGATGTGCATGTAGTAGTACATGACCAACCCGGCTTTTGCAATTGCCACCACAATGAGCAGAGGCACCGCATCGAACGCCACTGCAATGAAGTATTCGATCACGGTCAGCACCGTGAGATAAACAAAGATCACCACACCCTGCATCAGGGCGGACGATTTATTTTCTGAATGGGCCATTTTTTCGATCCTCGCCTTTATTTATGTGTGCTCTTGCCAGATTCGATGAAACGGACATACGTCGAATCCTTCAAGCCGTAATCATAGGGTTCACCCACAACCTCGAAGGGCTGGTCATAGTTATGCATGGGCATCGGGGAGGGAACCTGCCACTCAGGCGAGCGCGAACCCCAGACATTGCCTTCAGCTTTTTCGCCCTTCTTCATACTGTTGAAGAAGTTGTAAACGAAGATCAGCACCGACAAGGCAATCAAATAACCGGCAATCGTCATCAGCAGATGATAAAAGTCAAGCCCCAGTGCTGGGTCATAGTCCGCGATGCGGCGGCGCATGCCAAGCAAGCCGGCATACATCATCAGGAAGGTCAAAGCGAAGAACGAAGGTGTCATCAACCAGAAATGTAATTTACCGAGCGTCTCGTTCATCTTGCGACCTGTCGCTTTAGGATACCAATAATAAATCGCGGCAAAGAACGGGAAGACGAAACCGCCGAAAATCGTATCGTGGAAGTGTCCGACGATGAAGTACGTGTCATGCAGGTGCAAAACGGG
>JAHDWC010000093.1 GCA_023382575.1 Anaerolineales bacterium | reverse complement strand
AGATGCGTGTTGAAAAAATCATCGAACCCTTCCCGCGTGCCGCTGTGCAGATAATTTTCAATGGCTGATTTGTCGACCTTGGGCAGATCCATTTGTTCGAGAGGGAGGCGCGCAGGCGGACTATCAGACGGACTCTGAATGTGAGCCAGCGCCTCCACGAACGATTGACAAATATCGGCGATGCGACTTTTTGTGCGCCCCGAGCCGACGGTGAGTTTGTAGCGCGTCTTTTCGACCTCGCGCCTGATTCTATCCAGCAGAAGGTCTCTATCCTCTTCCAGAAATTCAGGCGTGTTGCCCTTGAAGATCAGGATCAGGTCGCCCCAATCTCTTTTCATTACGAAGATGTCGGGGTCTTCTTCGATCAGTTTTATGACCACACTTTGAAGCTGACGATACTCTTCGTGTTCGTATTGTTCGGTGCGGTCACTTAACTCAATCTTCAGGATTGCAACCTGATAATGCCGGGCGATCAGATTCAGCCCCAGCATTTGACCGTTCTCCACCGCTTCCACTGGAGAAACCGCTCCAACGATCAGTTTAAACAACAGGCGTTCCCGAAGCGTGGCGTGATTTTCCTCCGCCTGTTCTTGAAGCTTTGTCAGCTCTTCGCGTTCCTTCCGTTCCTGATCCAATTGGACGGTCAGTTTTTGAAGCGCATTTTGCAGGGTCTGGACGGTGATGGGTTTGAGCAGGTAGTCGGTCACGCCCAGTTTGATGGCTTGTTGGGCGTATTCGAATTCGTCGTGTCCGCTGAGGATGATGATCTTTACCCACGGCATGCGTTCCCGGACGATCTTGCTCAATTGCAGTCCGTCCATGAACGGCATTTTGATGTCGGTGATCAGGACGTCGGGCTCGGTGGTGCGCAGTAGGGGCAGCGCCATTTCGCCGTCGGTGGCTTCGCCGCAGAATTCGAATCCGCTGGCTTGCCAGTCTACGTTGTCGCGAATTCCTTCGCGGGTAATGGCTTCATCTTCGACAAAAAAGACTTTGTATGACATATCTGTCGTCCTCGCTGTAAACATTGTACTACCTCTGGCTGGCTTGTAGAAGTTTCGTCGCGCCGCTTAAAACCGGGTTGAGGTGGATATAATTGGTTTTTTGAACTGCTTACCGGTTATCTTATCTAAAATATAAAGAAGAGGAAACAGGCTATGGAAAGCAAATACATTATTAAAAGTGAAAGTGAACTCGAAGCCGTCATTGGGATGCCAATGAATGTCAAAGAAAAAATAGTGCCTCGGCTTGACGAACTAATGAAGCAGTTTATTCGCAAATCCCCTTTGGTTTTTATTTCGACCATTGATGCAAATGGACATCTTGATGTTTCACCGAAGGGAGACCCATGCGGATTTGTAAAAATCGACGAAGCTGGGAATCTTCTGATCCCTGATCGCCCAGGCAACAGACTAACACTTGGATTCAGAAATATACTTCGAAATGGTCAAATTGGATTGATATTTGTGGTGCCCAACCAACGGGAGACATTGAGAGTCAAAGGTATCGCAACCCTTAACAATGACCCCGCGATACTGGCTTCTCTACAAGCGAATAACAAACCTGCACTGCTTTGTACGTATGTTGAAGTGAAAGAGTGTTTTATGCATTGTGGCAAGGCGATGGTTCGTTCCAAGGTATGGCAGCCTCAATCCTGGGACGCATCAACAGATTCCCTTGGCGCAAAGCAACTTGCACCTGTATTGGGCGGCGGGACGGATGAAGGTTCAATCCAGAAGACACGAGACATCTTGGAAAAAGCCTATACGGATGAGCTGTACTAACAGAATAAATAGCGCAACACGGGCTAACAAAGCTATTCATCCACTCCCACACAAAGGATTAAAACAATGTCAGAGGAACAACCAATGAGAAAAGTTATTTTTGCGATCAACATCACGATAGACGGCTACTGTGGTCATGAAACAGGGATCGCCGATGATGAATTGCACGAGTACTTCACTGGGCTCTTGCGGGATTCAAGCGTTGACATTTTCGGGCGCAACACGTATCACTTGATGTATCCGTACTGGCACGATGTCGCAGTGAACGGATCGGAAACGGAAGTAGTCAATGAATTCGCACGCATATACGATGCCATGCCCAAGATCGTCTTTTCAACAACGTTGAAGAGCGTCGAGTGGAACAATACAACGCTCCTCCACGGAAATCTGCGAGAAGAGATCATGAAGTTAAAAGGACAACCAGGGAAAGATATTTTCATCGGTGGACTCAACATCGCATCGCAAGTGGCAGGATGGGATCTCATCGACGAATATCACTTTGTCGTTCACCCGATCATTGCAGGAGCAGGTCCCCGCTTGTTCGAATCGGTCAGGAACCGTACATTAAATCTTGTCGGGCAAAAAACGTTTCGTTCGGGAGTCGTTGCGTTACATTATAAGAAATGAAAGATTTTAAATAACCACCGATTGCCGAAGGCAAACCTCACCCCGATAGAGACAGCTTTTCGGCGGGACGGTTTCCCCCTCTCCCGCTGGGAGAATGCAGGGTGAGGGCGAATCCTCGTTGTCCTTTTGTTGAGGCAGTTCTATAATGTTGGCTACAGCGAACTTTACAGCAAAACTGTTGTATAAACCGTTAAAATGACTCTGTAAACTCCGATCGGGTCTATAAATTTCTACTTCAACCCACAAACAAACGAAACCAAATCCGTGAGTCCGTGATAAAGTCCGTTTATCCGTTTCCTATCCGTTCCCCCCAAAATGACTCTGTAAACTCCGATACCGCAACTCCTTCTTTCCCAGCGCCTGAATCGCAGAGACCGCCGCCATCGCCGCGGAAAGGGTTGTGAGCAGGGGCACGTTCATCGCAATTGCCGCCTTGCGGATCTCGACACCGTCTGTGTGCGCGTGAGGTCCCAGCGGCGTGTTCAGGACGAGTTGAATCTGTCCACCGCGAATCAGGTCAACGATTTGAGTCGAACCGTCCTGCGCCTTCTCGACCACTTCCACAGGCAGTCCCGCCTTCGTACACATATCCGCTGTGCCAGGCGTCGCATATAGTTTGAATCCCATGCGGTGCATATCGCGCGCAAACTTCAAGCCCGCGCTCTTGTCCATATCATTCACCGTCACCAGCACCGCGCCGCTCTGTGGCAGGCTCACGCCCGTCGCGATCTGACTCTTCGCAAACGCATGACCGAAATGAGAGGCGTGTCCCATCACTTCGCCCGTCGAGCGCATCTCAGGTCCGAGCAGAGCGCTATAGCCAGGCAGTTTCTTGAACGGCAGAACCGCCTCCTTGACGAAGAACCCATCCACGCGCGGCTCCTCGGTCACACCCAATTCCGCCAGCGACTTCCCCGCCATCACCTGCGCGGCTTTATACGCGAGATTCAAATTCGTCGCCTTGCTCGCATACGGCACGGTCCGCGAAGCGCGCGGGTTCACCTCCAGCACGCACACCACTTCATCCTTCAACGCGAACTGCACGTTCATCAATCCGCGCACGCCCAACGCCAGCCCCAACTGCTCGGTGTATTCCTGCATGATATTCTGATGGTACGCGCTCACTTTATACGGAGGCAGGACGCACGCCGCATCGCCCGAATGGACGCCTGCTTCTTCGATATGTTGCATCACTGCCCCGACAACGACTCGTTCTCCATCTGCCAACGCATCGACATCGATCTCGAACGCGTCTTCCATGAACTTGTCAATTAATATCGGTTGACCAGGAGCCGCTTCGATCGCCTCCTGAATGAATCCTGCCAAATTGGCTTCTGAATCCACTAAAGCCATTGCCCTGCCCCCCAACACGAACGACGGTCTCACCAACACGGGATACCCGATTCTTTGTGCGACCTCGCGCGCCTCTTCCAACGAACGAGCGATTCCATTTTCTGGCTGAGGGATGTCCAGCTCTTTGAGCAGTTTCGCAAACTCTTCGCGGTCCTCCGAGAGTTGAATCGCATGTGGCGATGTGCCCAAGATTTTGACTCCCGCCGCTTCGAGTCCCGCCGAGAGATTGAGCGGAGTCTGCCCACCAAACTGAACAATGACTCCAATTGGTTGTTCTCTGTCAATCACATTCAACACATGCTCAAGTGTGAGTGGTTCAAAATACAATCTATCTGCAGTGTCATAATCCGTGGACACGGTCTCAGGATTGCAGTTGTACATGATGGTCTCAAAACCCATCTCAGACAAAGCAAACGCCGCCTGACAACAACAATAATCAAACTCGATTCCCTGCCCAATCCGATTCGGTCCGCCACCGAGGATCAAAATCTTTTGTTTATCTGTCGGTCGTGATTCATCGTCCATTTCATAAGCGCTATACAAATACGGCGTCTGCGCCTCAAATTCCGCCGCGCAAGTGTCTACTCTTTGGAATGTAGGAATAATGCCAAGTCGTTTACGTAACTCACGAACACTTGCTCCCCTCTCCCGCGGGGAGAGGGGCTGGGGGTGAGGGAGAATCCTCTCAATACACGAGTCCGCAAACCCCAATTGCTTTGCATATCTCAAAATAGATTTGAGTTCATCTTCGGTTTTGCAATTCCTAATTTCTAATTCACAATTTGCAATTTCTTGCATTTGAGCCAAGAACCATAAATCATATCCCGTTACTTTGGATATTTCTTCTAAAGATATTCCCTGCTGAATTGCTCGATAAACTTTAAATAACCTATCTGCCGTTGGTATCGAAAGTTTCTCAACCTTATAAGCCACAGGCTCTCGGTTCGATCCGCTTCCATCCAAAAAATCTACACCGATTTCAAGTGACTGCACAGCTTTCAAAAGCGCTTCTGGGAACGTCCGCCCCAATGCCATCGCTTCACCGACAGACTTCATCTGCGGTCCGAGAGTCGGGTCCACGCCTGGGAATTTCTCAAACGCCCAACGCGGAATCTTCGTCACCACATAATCCAGCGACGGCTCGAACGCGGCTTTGGTTTGTTTGGTGATGTCGTTGGTGATCTCGTCGAGTGTATATCCCACCGCGACCAACGCCGCCAACTTCGCAATCGGAAAACCCGTCGCCTTCGACGCCAGCGCCGATGACCTGCTCACGCGCGGATTCATCTCGATGACGACGACACGTCCCGTTTTGGGATCGACGCCGAACTGCACATTCGATCCGCCCGTCTCCACACCGACTGCGCTCAACACGCGATGCGCCAAATCACGCAAAATTTGATACTCGCGGTCGGTCAGCGTTTGCGCAGGTGCGACCGTGATGCTGTCACCTGTATGCACGCCCATCGGGTCAAGGTTTTCAATCGAACATACGACGACGAAGTTATCCGCTTTATCGCGCATCACTTCGAGTTCGTATTCTTTCCACCCCAGCACAGACTCTTCCAACCACGCCTGATGGATCGGCGATTCAGAGATCGCACTACGCACCGCTTCCGCGAGTTGCGCGTGATCGTAAACCCACGATGCGCCCGTCCCACCCATTGCAAACGAAGCACGGACGAGAACGGGATAACCTGTTTGCTTTACCAATTCTTCCGCTTCCGCCAGAGAATACGCTGCCCCTCCGCGCGTCACAGGGATACCGTTCTTCTGCATCGTCTCACGGAACAACAAACGATCTTCTGCCGCTTTAATGGCTGTCAGTTTCGCGCCGATCAACTGCACGCCATATTTTTCAAGCACGCCATTTTCGCTGAGAGCCAGCGCGAGGTTGAGTCCCGTCTGCCCACCGACGGTTGGCAGCATCGCATCTGGCTTTTCCTGCGCAATGATCGCTTCCAATGATTCAGGCGTGAGCGGCTCGATGTACGTCGCATCCGCAATTTCGGGATCGGTCATGATGGTGGCGGGGTTCGAGTTGACCAGCACAACTCGATACCCTTCCGCTTTCAACGCCTTAACCGCCTGCGTGCCCGAATAATCAAACTCTGCTGCTTGCCCGATGACAATCGCTCCAGAGCCAGGAACGAGAATTGTGTGAATATCAGTTCGTTTCATAAAGCACCCCCGCTGGTCGAGTAGCCCCGTCGCGCTGAGCGGAGCGATAGCGCAGTCGAAGCGTGACGGAGCGTATCGAGACCACCACTAACCAGAATTATTTTGCTTACATGGTGGTCTCGATACGGGCTTCGCCCTACTCGACCACCGAAGTTGGATTGATATTTATTTTCCATCGTTACCCTCAATCATCTTGAAAAAATCACCAAAAATATCATGTGCATCATGCGGACCAGGTGCCGCCTCGGGATGGAACTGTACGCTGAAGACAGGCTTGTTCTTCATCCGCAAGCCTTCAAGCGAGTCATCGTTCAGGCTCTTGTAAGTGATCTCCACTTCGTCTTTATTCAAATCACCTTCGGTGACGCAATAATTATGATTCTGCGCGGTGATGAGAATTTCTCCGTTTGGCAGATATTGCACAGGATGATTGCCGCCATGATGACCGAACTTGAGACGATGTGTATCGGCTCCGAGTGCACGACCAATAAGTTGATGTCCAAGGCAGATGCCAAAAACTGGAACACCGCTTTCGATGAGTCCACTCACGGCTTCAACGGCATACGGCAAACCTGCTGGGTCACCGGGACCATTTGATAAAAAGATACCATCTGGCTTCAACGCCAACACTTCCTCAGCAGTTGTATCCGCAGGGACAACGGTCACGTTCGCGCCGTAACTTGAAAGATGACGAAGGATATTTTCCTTGATGCCGAAATCGTAAGCGACGATAGACAATGGACGATTGACCATACCCTTTCCATCGTTTATCGTCGATTGTCTATGGTCTGCTATCCATTTCTTGCCATCATCATCCACCCAATGATAGGTTTCCTCACACGTCACTTCCTTGACCATGTCGCGTCCATCGAGTCCGCTCCACGCGTGGACCATGTTCAATAGCGCCTCAGCAGACGTCCCCTTAGTAGAAAGAGCCGCTTTTTGTGTGCCGCCATCGCGTAGTTTGCGAGTCAACCACCGTGTGTCCACGCCACTGATGCCAGGGACTCCGTTCTGCTTGAGCCAGTCAGACAAAGAAAGTGCCGAACGCCAGTTCGACACCAAAGGACTTAACGAACGGATCACAGCCGCCGAGACCTGCGGCTTGGCTGACTCGTCATCTTCCAGATTGATCCCCACATTGCCAATGTGCGACACGGTGAACAACACACCCTGTCCGCGATAGGAGGGGTCGGTGAGAATTTCCTGATAGCCTGTCATGCTGGTGTTGAACACCAACTCAAACACAGCATCGGTCTCTGCGCCGAAGGCTTTGCCTTCAATAATGGTTCCATCTTCCAATACGAGTATTGCTGTCATACAAGTTCCTTTCCAAGAAATAAACCATTCATAAAAACAGCCCTCCGAAAGGGGAGGGCTGTTTTAGATTCACATCATGCCAACAAGCATTGCACCTGCATCAAATCAAAAACGACCGACCTTTCAGGAAAAGTCAGTTTGAAACGACGGGGACGACGCAAGTTAGCTTGTCTAAACATATTGGGCGGTATTCTACCATCCATGTGAAATATGTCAATACAAATTATTTATTCTGGTCAATCAACTTGTCAGTCAATTCGACAGACAAGCCAATGTATGATTGTGGGGAAAGAGATTTCAGTTTTTTGCGTGTGGCATCATCGACATCAATTGAATTACACCAATTCTTGTAATCAGCTTCAGTGAGGACTCGTCCGCGAGTTTGTTCTTTGAGCGATTCGTATGCGTCTGATTTCCCAGCCGCACGCAGGATGGTTTGTGCGCCTTCGGAGACGACTTCCCAGTGGGCATTCAACTCCGCTTTGAGTTTTTCCTCGTCAGGAGCAATACGCTTCAAACCACGCTGGAAGTTGGTCCAACCGATCAGGCTGTGACCCAACGCCGAACCGAATGTTCTCCTCACAGTCGAATCAGAGAGATCACGTTGCAAGCGCGAGACTGTCAGCTTTTGGGCGTAGTGCACAAACAACGAATTTGCCACACCGAGATTACCCTCTGCATTTTCAAAGTCAATCGGATTAACCTTCTGCGGCATGGTGGACGAACCTACTTCACCCGCGACAACTGCCTGCTTCAAATAGCCATCACTGATGTAACGCCAAATGTCTTGTGCGAAGTCAATCAAGATAGAGTTCGTTAACCGAACCAAATCAAAGTAACGAACCCAATTATCGTACGGAAGGATTTGAGTGGTGAGCAGATTTGGTTCAAGTCCAAAACTGGAGACGAAGCCTTTGCTGAATGAAATCCAGTTAATATTGGGAACAGCGGCTTGCAAAGCGTTGAAGTTGCCGACAGCGCCCGTCAACTTGGCTTCGAATTTATGTGAAGCGATCTCATCGCGAGTCTTTTTGAGGCGGGCGATGTAGACGGCAAACTCTTTGCCCAATGTCGTGGGGACGGCAAATTGTCCATGTGTGCGGGCAAGCATGGGAGTGGATCGGTAACGGATCGCTAAAGCAGATAAAGCGGATATAAGATTGTCAAGCTCAGGCATAATAACTTTATCTCTTGATTCATTCAGTGATATTGCCTGTCCCAAACTATTCGTATCTTCCGATGTCAAGCCAAAGTGAATCCATGGGATCAGATCTTCGAGTGTTGTACCTTGCAATTTATTCTGAATGAAATACTCGATCGCTTTAACATCATGTCGCGTTTTGCGTTCGTGCTCAAGGATCATCTCTGCATCAGCGTCGGAGAAATCCGTGATAATGGATTCGATCTGAGCGGATTCGGAATCGCTCAAGGGGCGCACCAAGCCTGTTTTGGAAAGAGCAGGCAAAAAGTTAAGTTCGACGCGCACTCTGTCGCGCAGAAAAGCAAACTCGGAGAAGTGATCCCGCAGAGGCGCAGTGGTCTCGGCATAGCGTCCATCCAAAGGAGAAAGAAGATTGAGGGTCATGTGTTATCGCTGGCTCAACTGATAGTTTGGTGCTTCCTTGGTAATAATAACATCATGCGGATGGCTTTCGATGAGACCGGCGTTGGTGATGCGCGTGAGGCGGGTCTTGGTGCGCAGGTCTTCGAGCGAGGCGGCGCCAGCATAGCCCATGCCCGAACGCAGACCACCGACAAGTTGATAAACGTATTCGCCAAGCAAGCCTTTATAGGGCACGCGACCTTCGATGCCTTCGGGTACGAGTTTGCCACTGCCGCTTTGACCTGTGGCATAGCGGTCCACGCCGTAGCCTTTCATTGCGCCAAGACTGCCCATGCCGCGATATTCTTTGAAACGGCGACCTTCATACATCATCACTTCGCCAGGCGCTTCTTCCAGCCCCGCGAGCAGACTGCCAAGCATGACAGCATTGCCGCCCGCAACGATGGCTTTAACGATGTCACCGCTGAACTTGATGCCGCCATCCGCGATGATGGAGACGCCATGTTTTTGCGCGGCGCGTGAACATTCGAAGATGGCAGAAACTTGCGGCATGCCTGCGCCCGAAACGATGCGCGTGGTACAGATAGAACCCGCACCGACTCCGACTTTAATTGCGTCTGCTCCTGCTTTGACGAGTGCATCCACGCCTTCGGCTGTGACCACGTTACCCGCGAAGACGGGCAGGTCTTTCCATGCACCTTTGATGCGGCGAATGGCTTCGAGTACGCCTTTGGAATGTCCGTGCGCGGTGTCGATGGTGACGACGTCCACGCCTGCTTTGATCATCAAGTCCACGCGGGTTTCGACATCCTTGCCCACGCCGACTGCCGCGCCGACGATGAGACGTCCTTTGGAGTCAGTGGAGGCGTTGGGATAATCGCGTGCTTTTTGAATGTCCTTGACGGTGAGCAAGCCTTTGAGGATGCCATGCTCATCGACAAGTGGAAGTTTTTCGATGCGATATTTTTGTAGAATATCCTGCGCGTCTTTGGCAGAGATGCCCACTTTGGCGGTGACGAGTTTATCTCTGCCCGTCATGAACTGGCTGACGGGCAGGTTGTAATCAGATGCCTCAACAAAGCGGATGTCGCGATTGGTCAGAATACCGACGAGTTTGCCATGCTCATCTGTGATCGGCACACCGCTAATGTGATACGTGGACATAATCTCTTCGGCTTTGCTAAGCGGCGCATCGGGTTGCAGGCTGATGGGTTCAACGATCATGCCTGACTGCGAACGCTTGACCTTTTCCACTTCGGCGGCTTGCGCTTCGGGCGGCATATTGCGATGGATGATGCCCATACCGCCTTCACGCGCCAACGCAATCGCTAGCCGCGCTTCGGTGACTGTATCCATGGCAGCAGAGAGGATCGGGACGTTGAGCTGAATAGTCGGTGTGAGTTGGACGCGCACATCGGTCTCGTTCGGCAGCACTTCGGTGTAGCCAGGGACGATGAGGACATCGTCGAAGGTGAGGGAATCAAAGCGGTCAAAAAGTTCTTCGTTCATTATTTATCTCCTTGTATTAAGGTGACAGTCACTTTGGAAGTGACTGTCACCTGTTGCGAATGAAATTTTTGGAACGGATAGCGGATGGTTTGTAAGCGGACTTTGTCACGGATTCACGGATGAGAACGGACAAAAGCGGATTCAGGATTCGGATTGTTGTTTCAAATATGCGTGAATGGCGGCATCGTAGTGCGCTGTGGATGCAAAGCCTTTGACAGCGAGTTCGGTGCGGGTTTGGGCGGAGATGCCACCAGAGCGGATTTCATCGAGAACAGATGTGTAATCGGCGGGGTCGCAGACGAGGGTGACCCGCTCATGATTTTTTGCTGCGGCGCGGATGAGCGTCACACCACCGATGTCGATGTTTTCGATGGCGTCTGCGTAGGTGACGTTAGGCTTAGCAATGGTCTCTTCGAAGGGATAGAGATTAACAGCGACAAGGTCAATATAGTCCCAGCCGAGGTTGAGAAGTTGTTGATGATCTTCGTCAGTGGGGCGGGCGAGCAACCCACCGTGGATGGCGGGGTGGAGTGTTTTCACACGTCCGCCAAGGATTTCGGGTGATTTGGTGTAATCCGCAACTTCGGTGACGGGGAGTCCATTGTCACGTAGAAGTTTGGCTGTCCCGCCTGAGGCGAGCAGAGTCCAACCGAGGGAGGCGAGTCCTTGGGCGAATTCGACGAGTCCAGTTTTGTTGTGGACGGAGAGGATGGCAGTGGGCATTTAATAACTCCTTGTTACTTTTTCTTCAAGAATTTTCTTGAGTGTGTTGACTAATAAAACATGCTCTGTTTGGTGGACACGGGTTTCGAGAGTTTCAAGCGTATCTTCTTTGTGAATAGCTACAACTTCCGTCGCCAGCACGGGACCATTGTCCACGCCTTCGTCAGGGACGAGGTGAACCATGACGCCAGTATGTTCAATCTCGCCGCGTTGGTAGGCTTCGAATGCGCGTTCGATGGCGTGAGTCCCTGGGAAGGTATCAGGCAAGGCAGGATGCAGGTTGACGACACGATTAGGGAAATGACTGAGAAAGGACGATGTCAATATTCTCATCCAACCAGCCAGAATCACGTAATCAGGTAAACAGGTAGATACGTAATCAGCAAGGCGAGCATCGTATTCATTACGGGATTCGTTTTCAAGTTTTGGAAAGTGAATTGCTTCAACACCTGCATTCTTTGCACGAGTTAATCCATAAGCATCTGCTTTGTTACTGACAACGGAAACGACTTGAGCATTGAGTTCACCACATTTGCAAGCATCAAGTATCGCTTGCAAGTTGGAGCCATTGCCTGATATGAGAACTACGAGTCGAGAAGGAGTGTTCACAATTTTCTTGTTTACCTGTCTACTTGTTTCCGTTCTTAATGATGGAATAATCTCAGACCCGAAAATACCATCGTCATGCCGTATTCGTCACAGGCGGCGATGACATCTTCGTCGCGGTTGGAGCCACCAGGTTGCAGGACGTACTTCACTCCGCTTTTGGCAGCGCGGTCAATCGAGTCGCGGAAGGGGAAGAAGGCGTCGGAACCGAGAGTGACATCGGTGAGACCATCCAGCCAGGCGCGGCGTTCTTTAGCGGCTAGTTGATCGGGTATTTCGGTAAATACATTTTTCCAATTCTGCTTCTCCGCTTCGGTGACATCGGGTTGCAGGAATTGGTCCATAGCGTTGTCGCGGTCAGGGCGTTTGATGCCATCTTTGAATGGCAAAGCCAAAACGGATGGATGCTGGCGCAGTCGCCACAAGTCCGCTTTGGAGCCAGCGAGACGGGCACAATGTACACGTGATTGCTGCCCCGCGCCAACGCCGATGGTTTGTCCATCTGTAACGTAACAAACCGAGTTCGATTGCGTGAACTTAAGCGTGATCCATGCAATGAACATATCACGCACGGCGGATTCAGGCAGGTCTTTTTGTTTCGTCACAATGTTTGCGAAGTCTTCACGCGTTACAAGCCTGTCGTTGCGGCGTTGTTCCATGCTCACGCCGAAGACTTGGCGCACTTCGGTCAACTGCGGTTCGTAGGCATGGTCAATTTGCACGATGGCATATTTGCCTTGCTTCTTCTTTTTCAAAATTTCCAAGGCTTCGGGTTCATACGCGGGCGCAATCACGCCGTCAGAGACTTCGCGCGAAATGAGTTTGGCGGTTGGCACATCCACGGTATCAGATAGCGCAATGAAATCGCCGAACGATGACATCCTGTCCACGCCGCGGGCACGGGCGTAGGCAGTGGCGAGCGGCGAAAGTTCCATGTCGTCCACGAAGTAGATTTTCTTGAGGATGTCTGTCAGCGGGACGGCGACAGCAGCACCTGACGGGCTGACATGTTTGAACGAAGCCGCCGCAGGCTGACCGGTGACCTGCTTCAACTCCCGAACCAGTTGCCACGCGTTGAGCGCATCCAGCAGGTTGATGTAGCCTGGTGAACCGCCAAGGACGGTGATGGGTAAGTCACTGCCATCTTGCATGTACACGCGAGCAGAAGATTGATTGGGGTTTGTTCCGTAACGGAGGGTGAGGTCTTTCATAATGATTCCTTGTGTAGCGGATTATTGAAACGGATAGCGGATGGGGCACGGATTAGGCAAGGATAGTTTTTTGTTCACCATCCACAAGTTCACCGATGATGAAGGTAGGTTCTGGGATGGATGATTGCAGATCGTTGACAATGGCTTTATCCACGATGGTGACCATGCCAATGCCCATGTTGAAGACGCGGTACATTTCTTCGGTGGAGATATTACCCTGTTGTTGGATCAACTTCCACAACGGTGGGACTTGCCACGCGTTCAAATGAATGACCGCGCTTAGGTTTTCAGGCAGAACACGTGGAATGTTTTCAATGAATCCGCCGCCTGTGAGATGTGCCAAGGCTTTGACTTTATCAAGGTACGGATAGAGTGCATTGAAATAAGAACGGTGCGGTGCAAGCAACGCGTCTGCTAAGGAGCAACCAAGTTCAGGGTGAACGGATTCCAAGTCTGCGCCTTCGAAAACTTTGCGGATGAGCGAGTAGCCGTTGGTGTGCGGTCCGCTTGATGGGAGACCAAGGATCAGGTCACCAGCGAGCAGGTTTGGGCGGGGGAGGAGGCGGGAGCGTTCTAATACACCGACGATCGTGCCCGCCACGTCAAATTCTCCATCACGATACACGCCAGGCATTTCCGCCGTCTCGCCGCCGAGCAATGCCATGCCCGACTCTTTACAGGCTTCGGCGATGCCCGTCACCACATCCGCGGTTTGTTCGGGATTCAATTTTGAAGTGGCGAAGTAATCCATGAAAAAAAGCGGACGCGCGCCTTGCACGAGAATGTCGTTGATGCAGTGATTGACGATGTCGTGACCGATGCCGCGATAGCGACCGACCGACGCGGCGAGTTTGACTTTGGTGCCAACGCCATCGGTGGAAGCAACGAGCACAGGGTTGTCCATTTGCTTGAGCGCGGAGGCGTCGAAGAGACCGCCGAACGAGCCGATGCCCGCGAGCACGGATTCGTTGTAGGTGGCTTTGACCGAATCTTTCATCAACTCAACGGCGCGATTGCCTGCGTCGATGTCCACGCCTGAAGATGCGTAATCGGATTTTGGAAGCGGATAGCGGATTGAAGAAGCGGATTTAATTTCTTCTTTTTCTTTTGAAAAATTCTCTGCCCGTTTTATGGAAGCGCGTACTGCGGCTCCACTGGGAGACGGAATATTGACGACGGTGGCTGATTTTCCAACATTAAAGCGAATCGGTGGAATTGGAATAGATGGTTGATTGTCTTTTCCACGCGGCTCTGGCAAGGGCGGTAGAGTCATCCCTGGGATGACGTGAATGGAGCGATATAAAAACTTTTGCCAGTCCTGAACATCTTTGGATGGAAAAATGCGTTTGAACTCAAGTGATTTGCGCCCAAAGTTATACAATAATCCGACGGGTGTTCCTGTGGCAGTAAGATAAGTCATCACCTGCCCCGCTTCATCGGCGGATAAATGATGAGAGAAAGCCTTGCACTCTACTACCAGAGACTCTTCAATCCATAAATCGAGAATTAAATAACCAATTTTCTTGTCTTCTATCCAGACGTCCACCCGTTTTTCGATTTCAGCCGCCAACCCAATGGCAAGGCATAGGTCTCTCAATCTGCGCTGATAAAATTTCTCAGCATGACCAGGTTTTAATTCATTGTGAACCTGCATTGCCAGCCCGTTGACTTTATACGTCAAGTCGTCATGCTCGGTTTTTATAAAATCCGATTTTTGACTATCCATTCATCGCTCCTTGATGGCAAAAAATCCGCTATCCGATTCAGTAATCCGCTTTTATTTTAATGCCTTACGAGCAATGTCTTTGCGATATTGCATTCCATCGAATGTGACCTTGCCGATGTTTGCATAGACTTTTTTTACCGCACTGGCAATATCTTCCGCCCACGCGGTCAAACCGAACACACGTCCGCCTGATGTGATGAGATTTTCGTTTTCCATTTTTGTGCCTGCATGAAAACAAACCATATCATAGGGTAATTGCTCGATGGTTACGAATTTGGCGCTTTCCACTTTTTCAGGATAGCCTTTGCTCGCCAGCACGACACAAACGGCTGTGCTATTCTTCCAATGAATGTTTATGTTTGCCAAATTTCCATCCGCACAGGCTTTGGCGATTTCAACCAAGTCCGTTTCCAAAAGTGGAAGCACCACTTGCGTTTCAGGGTCACCGAAGCGACAGTTGAACTCCAGCGTGCGGATTCCGTTTGGCGTCAACATCAAGCCTGCATAGAGAACACCCACGAACGGATTGCCTTCACTTTTCATTCCATTCACGGCAGGCTTCAAAACTTTTTCAACGGCTTCGTTCATCATTGCCGATGTAAAGATCGGCGCGGGCGCATACGCGCCCATGCCGCCTGTGTTCAATCCCTTGTCGCCATCCAGCAAACGTTTGTGGTCTTGCGCAGGCAACATCGGCACAACGGACGTTCCGTCTGTGAACGCCATGAGCGAGACTTCCTGTCCCGTCATACGTTCTTCGATCACCACCTCCGCACCCGCTTCGCCAAATACTTTCTTCACCAAAATCTCTTTCAGCGCAGACTTTGCTTCATCCATCGTTTCAGGCAAGATCACGCCCTTGCCCGCCGCCAGCCCCGAAGCCTTGATGACAATTGGATAATCCACCGATTCCAAATATCGAACGGCTTCATCATAATTGGAAAAGGTTGCATACTTCGCAGTTGGGATGTTATGTCGCGCCATGAAATCCTTGGCAAAGGACTTCGACGCTTCGATCTGCGCCGCGGCTTGACTCGGTCCGAAGCAGCGGATTCTCTGCGCTGAAAGCGAGTCCACCACCCCTGCTGCAAGCGGTGTTTCGGGACCGACGATGACCAAGTCAATTTGTTTCTCTTTGCAAAACGAAGCGACAGCCGCGTGGTCATCCACCGATATTCCATTGACGTTCTCTGCCAACGGCGCCGTCCCTGGGTTGCCAGGCAACACATATAACTTCGTCAACTTCGGCGATTGACTGACCTTCCAAACAATCGCATGTTCGCGCCCGCCCGAGCCGATGATTAGTACGTTCATAACTACATCCGTTTCCTTATCCGTATATCCGCTTCCCAAATCCGCTACTTATTTCGTCCCTCTCTCAAACCCAGTTTTCACAGACATCAAATCCACAGGGATGGGATATTGCCCTGTAAAACACGCCTGACAAAACCCATCTTTGCGCTGCA
>JAHDWC010000092.1 GCA_023382575.1 Anaerolineales bacterium | reverse complement strand
CGCATTTTCCGCGCAGTCCCAGCGCCAGCGAGCCGCCCATCAAGCCCAATCCGATGATGGCGACTTTGGACTCTGCGAGATTAAAGTCAGGCTCGTTCATGTTGAGGGACCAAACGACGATCCACCGCTTCAGCCACCGCCTTGACCTGTTTCACCATTTTGGCGAAGGCCTCAGGTGTGAGCGACTGCTTGCCATCGGAAATGGCGTGCGCGGGGTCTTGATGAACCTCGACGATGATGCCGTCGGCTCCAGCAGCGACACCGGCTTTGGCAATGGATGAAACAAACGCAGAATCGCCCGTGGAATGAGATGGGTCAATGACCACAGGCAGATGTGTGAGTTTCTTGAGCACAGGCACGGCGTTGATGTCGGTGGTGTTGCGGGTGGCAGTTTCAAAAGTGCGAATACCACGTTCGCAAAGAATAACACGGTTATTGCCGCCGTTGAGAATGTATTCACTTGCCATCAACATCTCTTCGATGGTAGCAGACATGCCGCGCTTGAAAAGAACCGGTGTGCGGGTTTCGCCGAGCGCGCGCAGCAAATTGAAGTTCTGCATATTTCGCGCGCCAAGTTGGAAAATATCCACATATTTTTCCATCATCGAAATTTGCGAAACCGCCATCACTTCTACCACAATGGGCAAGCCAGTTTGTTCGCGCGCCTCGGCCATGTATTCAAGACCTTCTTCGCCGAGTCCCTGAAAGGCATACGGCGAGGTACGCGGTTTGAAGACTCCGCCACGTAAGGCATTTGCACCCGCTTCTTTGACGGCTTGCGCGATCTCAAGGATTTGCTCGCGTCCTTCCACAGAGCAGGGACCAGCAATGATGGGAACTTCCTCGCCGCCGATGGTGAAACCGTTGAACTCAAAGACTGAATCCTGTTCATGGAACTGACGCGAAGCCAGTTTATACGGCTTGGAAATCCGCTGCACTTCCAACACGCCGGGGAAGGCTTCAAATGTTTCTTTGAGGACATAATGTCCATCACCGACAGCGCCGATGATGGTTTGCTCCACACCGAAGATGGGATGGGCCGTAAGTTTGTGTTTTTCGACGGCTGCAATCACAGCGTCGATTTGTTCGCGGGGTGCGCCGGGGCGCATGATGATCATCATGATAAAAATTCCTCTTTTGTTCTTTCGCAGGGACGAGGGTTCTCTCGCCCACTTGTTTTTATACTCGCTTGAGCGAAGAGACCTCGCTCTTACAAATTACGCCCAACCATTCTTGGTGTATTCACCCTGCGCCACCGCGAGTCGACGTCCCATGATTTGCGCGATCTGACCAACCTGCTTGACCATCTCGGCGAACTTCTCAGGTCTCAGCGATTGCTTGCCATCTGACACGGCCTTGGCCGGATCAGGATGAACCTCGACAATGAGACCATCCGCACCGGCAGCGATGCCCGCACGTGCAATCGCAGCGACATAATCCGACAATCCGGTAGAATGCGACGGGTCGAGGATGACCGGCAAGTGCGTCTGACTTTTCAAAACAGGAATAGCATTGATGTCCGTCGTGTTGCGAGTGGATGTTTCAAATGTGCGGATGCCGCGTTCACACAACATCACACGCGTATTCCCCCCGGCAAGAATGTATTCAGCAGACATGAGAAGTTCTTCGACCGTGGCGGAAAGCCCGCGCTTGAGCAGAACCGCCGTCCGTGATTCACCGATGGCGCGCAGCAGATTGAAGTTTTGCATGTTACGCGCGCCCACCTGCAACACGTCCACATACTTCACCATCAAGTCAAGCTGCACCTGCGACATGATTTCAACCACAATGGGCAAGCCAGTTTTCTCGCGAGCCTCAGCCAGCAACTCGAGACCTTCTTCGCCAAGTCCCTGGAAAGAATATGGGGATGTGCGCGGCTTGAACACTCCGCCACGCAACGCAGACGCACCCGCTTCTTTCACCGCGATGGCGGTTTCAATGATCTGAGAGCGACTCTCTACCGAACATGGACCCGCGATGATGGCGATCTCTTCGCCACCGACGGTGAATCCATCAATGGGCAGGATCGTATTCTCGGGGTGGAATTGACGCGACGCCAATTTATACGGCTGGGTGATGCGCTGGACAATATCCACCCCATCGAGGCTCTCAAAGCGCTCCGTCGGGATATTGTGAGTCTCGCCGATCGCGCCAATGATGGTGGCTTCAACTCCCTGAGAAAGGTGGACGTTCAAGCCCGCATCCTTGACGGAAGCGATGACATTCTCCACCTGTTGCGGTGTGGCATTGGATTTCATTATGATCATCATGGTGATTTCTCCTGAAAAAATTTATAAGTTGGATTTGGTTATTACTGGGCAGCGACCAGGTCTGGTCGTAACTTCACTGCATCTCGCAAATAGACATGTTTGACCCCACTCTGCGGTGTATCGGTATTCCAATGGACGAGCACACGGATCACTCTCGGCAAACTGCCAGGGACGGGAATCTCGCGGGCACACATCATCGGGACGAGTCCCCACCCCATTTGCCGCGCCGCCTGCGCCGGGAAAGTGGCGGCGAGATCCTCGGTCACAGTGAAGATGGCACTGCCAACATCCTCGGGTGTCATCCCATCGTTCTCTTTCAAAATGGCTTCGAGCAGTTCACGGGTGGCTTGCAAGATCGCGTCTGCATCATCTTCTGCGACTGTGGTCGCACCGCGGATTCCACGAATTGGCATATGTTCTTCTCCTTGTATCCCGCTGATGGGATGGAATGAGGTAATAAAAAAGAGCGAGACCGCCTGGTCTCGCTCTTTTTGCATCCAGATTTATTTTCTCTGTCTACTTAAGCGCCACCAACGGCAACCGAACCTCGGAAACCGTAAAAATAAAAGTAGCTAAACCAACGGGTGGACTTAAGCATATTGGGCGCTATTCTATGCCCGTCGCAGAGATGCGTCAAGGGTGACTTTTGGTTCATCCATCCGCCTCTGTTGGAAGTATAATCGCCTGCGTATGTCCATCCTCTCAGGCAAGCACATCATACTCGGCGTCACGGGGTCGATTGCGGCGTACAAGGCGGCGGACATCGCATCCAAACTGACACAAGCTGGCGCTTTGGTCGATGTCATTCTGACAGGGGCAGGGGAAAAATTCGTCAGCCCGCTCACCTTTCAATCGGTTACCGGACGCAAAGCATTTACTGATAAAGATCTATGGGGCGACCAAGCCCATGTCATGCACATCAGCCTTGGCAAGGTCGCTGACTTGCTCGTCATTGCGCCCTGCACAGCAGATACAATGGCAAAGCTCGCACATGGTATCGCGGATAACCTGCTGACCGTCACAGCCCTAGCGGCGAAATGCCCGCTGCTGATCGCGCCTGCCATGGACGGCGGGATGTTCGACCACCCTGCCACACAGGAAAATCTCAAGACGCTTCAATCGCGCGGAGTGTGGGTCACTGGACCTGCGGAAGGTCACCTCGCTTCGGGCTTGAAAGGCACAGGACGCATGGTGGAGCCTGCCGAAGTGCTCGGACAAATCCGCGTGGCGCTTGGGCAAAATGGAGAACTCACTGGCAAAAAAGTCATTGTCACTGCCGGTGGGACGCAGGAAGCCATCGACCCGGTAAGAGTCATCACCAACCATTCATCTGGGAAACAGGGCTACGCCCTCGCTCAAGCCGCTTTGGATGCTGGCGCGGAGGTGACCCTCATCACCACGCCAACGGCATTGACGCCGCCTGTGGGAGCCAAGATCGTCAACGTGAAAAGCGTGCAAGACATGCTTGATGCTTTGCTTAATGAATCTGCCGATGTGTTGGTCATGGCGGCGGCGGCGGCAGACTTCCGCCCGAAGCATGTGGCGCAGAATAAACTCAAGAAACGCGATGGCATTCCGCAGATCGAGCTTGAGGCGGCACCTGATATTCTGAAAACCGTGGCAGGCTCCGGGTCGAAGACGAAGCGCTTTAAAGTCACAGTGGGGTTCGCGGCGGAGAGTCGCGACCTGCTGGAGAATGCCTCTGAGAAATTAAAATCCAAAGGTTTGGATTTCATCGCCGCAAACGACATCTCTGCCAAAGATGCCGGCTTCGCGGTCGAAACGAACCGCATCACCCTGTTGTTTGCGGATGGATCACAGGAAACTTTGCCGTTGATGACCAAAACTGAAGCGGCTGAAAAAATCATCGAACACATTGCGAGGCTGTTGAAGTAACATGCGCATTCTGGTCATGTCGGATATTCATGCAAATTACACGGCGTTGGTTGCCGTGCTCAAAGATGCCGGAAACGTGGACGAGACATGGTGTCTCGGTGATCTGGTCGGATATGGTCCCGACCCGAATGCAGTCGTGGAGGAAGTGCAGGAGATTCCCAATCTCACTTGTCTGCTTGGCAATCATGATGTAGCCGCCATCGGCAAGATGCCGCTCGAAACCTTCAACGGCGACGCAAAAAAATCTTTGTTGCATCATGAGAAGGTGTTGACCGCCACCAATATGGACTTCATGCGTTCGCTACCATCCAAAGTCAAAGTGCGCGGCGAAGCCACCATCGCACATGGCAGTCCGCGCGACCCATTGTGGGAATATATCTTGAACTCGCTGACTGCACGATTAAACTTCGACCACTTCGACACGCCCTGGTGTTTCGTAGGGCATTCACACATCCAAAGCATTTTTATCCGTGATGAAAAAGCGGACCGTGTAACCGTCGAACAGACCAAGCCGGATGTCTCGCTTCAACTTCAGCCAAAGCTGATCTTAAATCCCGGAAGCGTGGGTCAACCCCGAGACCGAGACCCGCGTGCCGCGTACGCCATCTACGACACCGAAGCCCGCACCTGGACTCCGAAGCGCGTGGAGTACAATGTCGCCGAAGTGCAGGCGCGTATCCGCTCGGCAGGTTTGCCCGAAAAACACGCGGTGCGCATCGCTGAAGGCTGGTAACTCCCACAAAAGTCCTCCCTGAATTTCGGGAGGATTTTTTATTGCGTGGAAGTTGTACAATAAGAAGGGAACTATTCCTTGCAATCATTCGTCCTTTGGATAGAGAAATCGCTGAACCAAAAAAGGAGAAGAAGATGAAACGCATTTTGCCATTGAGCATTGTCCTCATTGCCACATTGATCCTAGGCGCCTGTGCAAGCAATCGTGCTGCTACTGAAGCACCTGCCATGGCGGAAGAGAATTATTACGATTACGCCGCTCCCATGCCTGAAGCCATGCCGACCATGATGATGCAGGATTCCGCTTCCGGATCTGATGGCGGCGGTGATGTCCGCGCCACCAACGTGGAACGCATCGTCATCCAAAACGCGGACTTGTCCATCGTTGTCGCCGACGTGGAAGCCCGCATGATCGATATTCAAGAAATGGCGCAAGAGATGGGCGGATTCGTGGTCTCGTCCAGTTTGTATCAGGGCTACACCAGCGACTACACCCCCGTTCCGGAGGCGACTGTCACTATTCGTGTCCCCTCTGAACGGTTGGATGAAGCGCTGGAGACCATCAAGGCAGATGTGGTCGAAGTCCAAAACGAGACCCGCACCGGTCAGGATGTGACCGCTGAATATGTCGACCTGAAATCCCGCCTCAAGACCTATCAGGCTGCCGAGCAGGAATTAACCGAGCTGATGGAAAGCGCCGCGGATACGGAGGAAGTCGTCAACATCTTTAACCAGTTGATGTATTACCGCGAACAGATCGAGGTCATTCAAGGACAGATCAAGTATTACGAAGAAGCTGCGGCACTCTCTGCCATCAGCATCCGCATCGTCGCCGAAGAGACCATCAAGCCGATTGAGATTGGCGGTTGGGAGCCGCAAGGTGTGGCACGCGATGCCATTCAAGACTTGATCTACTTCTGGCAGAGCTTCGTAGACTTCCTGATCTACTTCTTCCTCAACACACTGCCACGCTTGATCACCATCGGTATCCCGTTGTATCTGGCCTTCCTCGCAGGGCGCTGGATCTTCCGCAAAGTACGTGGAAACAAGAAGAAGGTCGAACCGCAACAGCCGGAAGAAAAGAAGTAATCGCAACCATTGAACAAAGAGGATGGCCGTACGGCCATCCTCTTTGTGTCACCTTATTTGTTTTATAATCACTGCATATGGATGCTCTCATTCAAGACGCCAAAACTCTTTTCAACGTCCACCTCACGGCGCGGCAGGTGATGGCGCTCATCAATTACGAAAAGGAATTGGTGGATTGGAATCAGAAGTTCAACCTGACCGCCATTCGAGATGTCGAGTCTATTCGCACCAAGCATTTTCTGGATTCGTATTCCTGTGTCGCCGCCTGGAAAGCCAGTCCGCCGCATCGCCTCGTGGATGTGGGCACGGGCGCAGGTTTCCCCGGCATCCCTTTGAAGATCATTTATCCAACCACGCATGTGACACTGGTTGAATCCGTCGGCAAAAAGGCCATGTTCTGCCAGCACATCATCCGCACATTGGGATTGGAAGATATCGAAATCATCCACTCTCGCGCCGAAGATTTGGGACAAAACCCAGCGCATCGCGAATCCTACGATTGGGCGGTGGCGCGGGCGGTAGCGAATCTCAACATCTTGAGCGAGTACCTGCTGCCGCTGGTCAAAGTCGGTGGGACAATGCTCGCCCAAAAAGGCGAAAGCGGACCCGCCGAAGCGCAGTCCGCTGAAAAAGCCATGAAGTTATTGGGAGGCAAACTCAAGCAGTTGATCCCCGTCCACCTGCCCGGCGTCGCCGATGACCGCTATCTTGTGCTTGTGGATAAAGTCGCTGCCACACCGCCGAAATATCCGCGCAAGGCGGGCATTCCAATGAAGACACCGTTGTAAATCAACAACCTTCTTCCACGATCTTGATCACATCTTCCTTGTTGGGGACAATACACAAAAACTCGAACGGTTCGCTTCCCGTATTTTCATACGAGTGGATTACACCCGCCGGGATGAAGACCACGTCCCCGGTCCGAACATGATGCGTCTCATCGCCGATGGTAATGGTCGCTTCGCCGCGCAAGACATATTGCTCATGTTCCACTTCGTTAGTATGACGTGGCATCCCGCCACCGGATCGCATCGAAAACTTCCGCAGCGCGAAGTTCGGACCCTCCTGTGAAGAGATCAGCACTTGAATGGTCGTATCCTTCCCGGCAGCGACGTTCTTCGCTTCGACATCGTTCGAATGTTTAACGGTCATAATTAGCTCCAAATGGTTATATATCTTTCACGATTCGTTCCCCAAAACCCATATCTTTGCCTTGTCCATATCATCGAATTGCCGAAAGCAATATCCGCGGTTGCGAAAGACATCTTCCATAAATTGCGTGTCCCGATTCAATTCCTTAAACACCATGGCAATACGCCATGTTAGCGAGAGTCCCATCTGCCGGTTGATGTCAGGACGTTCGTAATACTCCGCCAAGCTGAAAGCGAACACCGCCTCACGATGGTCGACAATTTGGCGATGGCACTGATGTCGATTCGCAGCCTCGATGGTTTCCTTAACATAGGTATTGGCAAACTCACTGGTGATCGCCCCCCAGGTTTTGATATAGAGAAAACCTTCACTTTCAATATATTCGATCTTCCATTCCATCCCTTAAATATAAAACACAAGGCGGGATTTGTCATCCCGCCCTGTGTTTGTTACATCTATTTGCCGAACCACATCCGCGTCAACAAATTATCCTTGCGAATGAATTGATGGAACAATGCCGCTCCAACGTGCAAAGCGACCAGCGCCAACAGCAACCAGGAAAAAAGTCCATGACCGCCGCGCGGCAGGTAATCAAAGAAATTGGACGGATACGGCTGCGCGCCGCTGAACACAGCAGGCAGATTCGCCATCTGGAAGAGTCCCAACCCGCTGACAGCCATTCCGATCAACAAGACATACAACAGGACATGTACCGCTTTGCCAACCCAATTGAGAATGGCATTCCCTGCATCCGCAGGTGCGGGGCGTTTGGTGGTAAAGAGCAGTACCACCCGGATGATCAACAGCACGGCAATCGCACCACCGATGAAGGTATGCGATTGCAGCATCATTACCTTCTGCGGGTCTTGAGGCGAAACACCCGGCATGGCAAATTTGCCAATACCGAGCATCATCACCACGAGCAAAGCCATCAGCCAATGGATGGTCACATGAGCAGGATGATATCGTTTAGGGGTAGTTTCAGACATGATTCTCTTCTCCTCTGGAATCGGACAGGTCTATTTCTTAATGGACAATTCCTTAAATTACTTTCTTACAAAACATAGTAGGTGTACAATGGAATGAAACCATTTTCCCCGCCGTGTTTCGACGGGTACCCCTAACTCAAGAGGAGATTCCCCCATGTATCACACATTAATTATCGTCGGCAATCTGGGCAAAGACCCAGAGATGCGCTACACCCCATCCGGGCAGGCGGTCACGTCCTTCTCGGTTGCCACCAGCCGCCAGTACACTTCCGGCAATGGTGAGCAGGTCAAGGAGACCATCTGGTTCCGCGTTTCCACCTGGGGTAAAACTGCCGAAGTCTGCAACCAGTATCTCAAGAAAGGCTCCAAGGTTTTGATCGAGGGACGCCTCACACCCGACAAAGCCACGGGCGGACCACGCATCTGGACCAAGCAAGACGGCTCTGCCGGCTCCTCCTTCGAAGTCACCGCTCAAACTGTGCGCTTCCTCTCCTCCCGCGGAGAAGGCGGCGACAGTGTCCCCATGTCTGGCGGTGGCGGCATGGACATGGCAGAACTCCCCCCGGAAGACGACATCCCATTCTAGCCAATCACCAAAGACCCTAAAAGTTTGAAAAGAAAACGTTTAGGGTCTTTATAAAAATCATGACAACTCCCCCCATCCCCCAAAAGCCCGTCGGACCCTCGCTTGTATTGCCCGAAGACCTTGAATTGGTCTACGCCAACCTCGCGCGCATTGCCCACTCCCCATCTGACATTGTCTTCGACTTCGCGCATCTGCTCCCTGCAGAAACCAGCGCCAAAGTCCGCGCGCGCGTGGTCATGACGCCGTTCAGCGCCAAACTTTTATTGAAGGCGCTGGCAGATAACCTCGCCCGTTACGAAGCCGCCTACGGCGAGATCCGCATCCCAACCAATACCACGCTCGCCGATACCCTCTTCCGCCCGTTTCAGGGTCCGCCTGAGCCTCCCAAACCCGAACCACCCAAAGAATAATCATGCACAAACTTGAATCGATTGCCGAACAAATTCGCAAGAACTTCGACGCCCGCACTGCCGCCCGCGATCAGGCGCTTGCCCAGGCGCGTCAACTGACGCGTGCCTGCTCGCTTGCCATCCGTGCCGTTCACCGCGACGATGTCGAAACGATGGATGCCCAATTGCAGGAAGCACGCGGCTTGGCCGACGCCTTACGCAATGCCCTCGCCTCTCATCCCGACCTTTATTATGCGGGATACACCCAGGATGCCCTCAAGGAATTTGTGGAAGCAAACGTCACCTGCGCCTTGATCCGCAGCCAGCCGCTTCAGACTCCCGAAGAGTTGGTCGTTGAACCCTCAACCTATCTCAACGGGTTGGCAGAAGTCGTCGGTGAGTTGCGCCGCCGCACCCTGGACATTCTTCGTCATGGCTACTCAGAAGAAGCCGAACGTCTGCTCGGTTACATGGACGAGATCTATTCCATCCTCGTCACCATGGATTATCCTGACGCCATCACCAACGGCCTGCGCCGCCAAACCGACCTGGCGCGTGGCATCATCGAAAAGACACGCGGCGACATCACCTTCAGCCTGCGCGGCGGTCATCTCGAACAAGCCATCGGGAAGCTGATCTCTCAACTGAAAACAGGCGAACCTAAAGGTCCCAAAGGAAGCGGTTCGCACTTCGAACCGTAAAAGGAATCTGCGATCATGGCCAAAGGCGGACGCCGCTATCCCCTTGTCGTTTATACCCATATGATGAACCGCTGGTATCCGGTGATTCTCTTTTTGGGTTTGGCATTATTGGGGATGACGTTGGCTCTTTATATATGGGGATTTGAAGAATGGCGCTGGCTGGGTTTTGCAAGTGTGGGCGTCTTTTGTATATTCGTCGGTTTGATGATGTTCCTGTTACGCAAGAGTGCTTACGTCCAGCCATTCAGTGACCATCTGCGTTTGGCAACCCCGTTTCTGCGTCTGAACATTTCGTATAAACGATTGAGGCGCGCTTCTTCAACGAATATGGGAGCGTTGTTCCCACCGAAGAGTGTGCCAAAGTCAATGGTGGATATCATCGCGCCGCTTTCGAAGATGTCTGCCATTGTGATCGAGTTGACCTCTCTTCCAATGTCGCAGGCAGCACTGCGATTATTTCTCTCGCCGCTTTTCTTCAAAGATAAAACGCCGCATTTCGTTTTGCTCGTAGACGATTGGATGCGCTTCAGCGCCGAACTGGAAAGTATGCGCACAGGTTCCACCACATCTGCGCCGCAAAAGACACGCGATACTTCCATTCTTTCCCGCCTGCCGCGCAAATAGGGGCATTTTCATTTGTGAATATTATCACATACATTCGGTGACATTCTACGATGTCACATTTTCAAGAGATGAGATAACATTCAAATCGGAGACGGCAATAAGACACCTCTGATTTGCTCATCCCTGTCTCCTCCTTTGGCGAAAGCTGCCGCCGAGTACTCCTCGGCGGCAGCATGTTTTATTGGATTGCTAAATGGATTATTCGTGCGAAGGGAGTAACACGACGAACGCCGAGCCTTCCCCCACTTTTGATTCCACCCATACGCGTCCCTGATGACTATCCGCCACAGACTTGACGATAGCGAGTCCCAGACCGGTACCTTCCACACCCTGAGGGCGGGTGGAGGCGCGATAGAACTTTTCAAAGACGCGGCTTTGCTCATCTGGTGGAATGCCCGGACCCGTATCCTCAACGCGGATGACAATCTGATTTTCCTGCATCGACATGCTGACGCGTACACGTCCGCCTTCGGGTGTGTACTTGATGGCATTGCCCACCAGATTATCCAACATCTGACGGATGCGGATCGGGTTGGCGCGGATTGGACGTACCTCGCCGGTTACATTGGTTTCCAACGTGAGCTTCTTTTTCTTAATCTGTGAGTCGAAGACATCCAACGTGTAACGCAACACATTTTCGGGTTGCACCAGTTCGCGACGCGTATCAAACCCGGCTTCAAGCCGACCCAGATCGAGCAGTTCATTGACCAGATTGGTCATATGCTGGACACTGCCTTGCAGCCGGCGCATGAATTCAATTTGGCTTTCGTTCAACGGACCCGTACGCTCGATCAATTCCATGTAACCAAACACAGAAGTCAATGGCGAACGAAGGTCATGGGATACAGTATGGATGAAGTCATTCTTGAGGCGGTCTAGTTCTTTGAGATAGGAAATATCCTGCATGGTAACCGCGCCGCCGATCTTCGGAATCGGCGTGTACTGCGCATTATAGACGCGTCCATCGTCGAAGTTGATCTCGTGATATTTCAATGCACCTTCGCGCGTGCGAAGCATGAGGGCGTGCATATCCGCGTTTGGGATGACATCCTTCAATGACCTGCCCAGAAGGGGTTCATTAAGGTCGATGCCAAAGATCTCACGCATCATCCGATTGGCAAGCAAAATATCCTGATGATCGTCGAGGACGACAACACCGTCTTGGATGTTCGAGATGATCGCTTCCAGCTTGATGCGTTCTGCTTCTGAAATCTTCGCTTTCTCTGCGAGAGAAGCGGTGGTACGTTTCACCTCACGTCGCAGCCAATCCCCCAATCTGCGCGCGCGGATCACAGTCCGCTCTACTTCGTTGACGATATCTTCCATCTTAAGTGGCGGATAGAGATAGCCGCTGATGCCCGCCTTCAAGACAGCTTTGGCATTTCCGGGTGCATCCTGTTTGGCGTATAGAATGATCGGCAGGGTCGGGAAGCGTTCCAGCATTTCCTTTGAGAGGGTAATGCCATCCTGCCCGGCAAAGTTTTCGCCGACGACGATCAACGCCGGGACGGATTCCTGAACGGACTTATCCAAACCGGAACGATCTTTGACGATCACAACATCAAAACTGGCTGCATGCAACGCCCTTTCCATAAGGTCTAGGATGGGAGAAGCGTCCAGCGCCAGTAGGATCAGTTCCTGTTTTGCCATGAGGTTTCTTCGGTAGACTTTCGTTATCGTGGTGTAACTGTTCTTTCGGAGGAACGTGAAAGACGTTGTAACGCGGCTTGCACAGATTCAAGCGCCTTCTTTTGTTCGGGGTTGAGCGCACCGGGCATTTCGGTCAATACCAGGTTGAGCGGATACAGCGCCGCCTGCACCTCGCTGTGAATAGCCTCCCGTAGAGACTCCAACGCGGCATGGCGATTCTTCTCGCCTGCCCGCGCATTTTCAACGGCTTGCTCCAAGGCGCGGAACAAACGCGCATTGACCATCGAAATGGAGGCATAATCTGCCATGGCTTCGAGCATTGTCTGTGCATCGCGTGAAAATTCGCGATCATTTCTGCGAACGATCATCAACAAACCGATGACCTCCGTTTTGATCTTGATGGGGATGACTCCTGCTGACCTTCCCAACGCCGCCAACTTGAACTTTTGGAGCGGCGAGCCATTCATGAAGAGACTCTCACCCGAAAGCGCCACCAGCGAACTGATGCCGTCATCCACGGGTTGATTCATTTTCTTGGACCAAGAATCGGGCAGATTGCGCTGCGCCCGCAACACGAAGAGATTGCCTTTATCTTCGCGCAACATCAGCCAGCAAATATCCGCTTCGCCGAGTTGCAGCGCACTTTCCAGAATACGGTCAAATAGCTGACGCTGGTCGGTGATCGAAACCACCGCCTTGGCCGTGCCGAGGATAGTGGTCAGATCTCGCAGACGTTTCTGAAGTTCATCGTTGGTTGCCTTGAGTTGACGATCCAGCTTTTGTCGTTCGCGTGTTTCTTTGGTCTGGCGCATGGCGCGCTCGACGATGGAAACGACTTCCGCGTCGCGCAGCGGCCAAAACATCACATCCATCGCGCCGAGGCGGAACGATTGGATCGCATCGGTCTCCTGACCTTTTTCCGCGATGACAATGACAGGGGATTTTACATTTTGGGAACTGAATGCAGCCAACAAATCTTTCCCGCTCAAACCGGGCAGATTGATATTGGCGAGGATCAGG
Source organism: Anaerolineales bacterium (assembly GCA_023382575.1). Lineage (GTDB taxonomy): Bacteria > Chloroflexota > Anaerolineae > Anaerolineales > Villigracilaceae > Villigracilis. The sequence continues at coordinate 3,052 of JAHDWC010000092.1, read as the reverse complement.
TCTGGCGGAGTCTGAGCCGCGTGCTTGAGAGCAGAAGCCGCATCTCCCACGACAGTCACATGATAGCCAAGCGGCTTAAGTGATTGTCTCCCGATCAGATCGGCAATATCTGGGTCGCTTTCAACGATGAGAATCTGTTCACCAGAGGGCATTCGATGGTTCCTTGAGGAGATTCTATCACCTTTTCGATTACAATTTTACATATGAATTTTTCGAAATTCAAAATCGCCGTTGTCATCCCAGCCTATCGCGTCGAGCGGGATATTCAAAGCGTTTTGCAGGGTATTCCAGCTTATGTCACCACGGTCATTGTGGTGGATGACGCCTCCCCCGACGCCAGCGCAGACCTTGTCGCCGCCGCCGCCAAACGAGACAGACGCATCATCCTCGTCCGCCATGAGCAAAACCAGGGTGTGGGCGGAGCGATGGTAACAGGTTTTAGTAAGGCAATGGAACTTGGTGTTGAAATTGTAATAAAACTCGATGGCGACGGGCAAATGGACCCAGCTCACATCCCGGCGCTGATCACGCCGCTCATCGAAGGTGACGCGGATTACGTCAAAGGCAACCGCTTTCGCGACTTTCAATCCCTGAAGAAAATGCCGCTCATCCGGCGCATCGGCAACCTCGGGCTGAGTTTTCTCACCAAAGCCGCCACCGGCTACTGGAATATCTTCGACCCGACCAATGGCTACTTTGCCATCCGCGCCGACGTGCTCAAACAGATCCCACTTGGAAAGATCGACAAAACCTATTTCTTCGAGACGTCCATGCTTTCGCATCTTTACCTGCTCGATGCCTACGTCATGGACGTCACCATTCCGGCACGATATAGCGGCGAAACCTCCAGCCTGTCCATTCGCCGTGTGCTCTTCGAATTCCCCTTCAAACTCACGCGCACCCTCGTCAAACGCATCATCCTCAAATATTTCATCTTAGACTTTTCGATGATGTCCATCTATCTGCTGACGGGGATTCCGCTGCTTCTTTTTGGTCTTATCTTCGGCATCACCAAGTGGATTCAATACGCACAGCTTGGTATCCCCGCACCGACAGGCACGGTCATCCTGCCGACCCTATCAGTGATCCTCGCCATTCAAATTTTGCTTTCCGCCATCGAGATCGACCTCAACGCCGCCCCGCGAAAAGTCATCAGCAAAGCGTTGGCATGAAATGGAATTCAAGCCGTACATCCCCGGATTCAAACCAGCGGATTCTGGTCCGCTCGCGCGCTTTTTACCCGCGTTGGAAGATGGCGTCATCTCTGCATGGCTCTCGCATCAGACCTTAACCGGAAACTGGCTGCTCGACCCCTTCGGATTCTCCCCGCAACTCGTCCTCGAAGCCGCCCGCAGCGGATTCCGTGTACTGGTCACCGCCAATAACCCGGTGACGAGATTCCTGTTGGAGATTTTCGCAAACCCGCCACCTCAAGCTGAATTCACCGCCGCCCTCGCAGACTTGGGAGCTGTCAAAAAAGGGGATGAACGGCTCGAACAACACTTGCAATCTTTATACCTAACCCAATGCGAAAAATGCGAGAAACAAATCCACGCATCCGCTTTTTTATGGCGCAGAGACGAAGATGTGCCTTATGCCAGAATATACGAATGTCCGCATTGCAAAGACTCTGGCGAACGACCTGTTGCGGACATGGACAAAGAGATCGCTTTACAAATCGCAGGGACAGATACACTGCATCGCACACGTCTCTTCGAGCGGGTGGTTTCGCTCAAAGACGAAGACCGCATCTACGCCGAGGAAGCCATTGAGCATTATCTACCGCGTCCACTGTATGCGTTGAGCACCATCATCAACCGGCTGGACAGTTTACATCTCAGTGAGCCGCGCCGTCGCGCTCTGACGGCGCTCATCCTGTTGGCATGTGACGCAGGCAATACGCTGTGGGCGCACCCGGCAGAACGTCCGCGCCCGAAACAACTAAGCACGCCGAATCAATTTCGCGAGTCGAATGTGTGGACCATGCTCGAGCGTGGCATCGCTTTATTTGCCGGGTCAGGCTCTCCGGTCCCGGTGGAGGCGTGGCCCAAACGGATTCCCGAATCTGGCGGCATCTGCATCTATGAAGGTCGCCTTAAAGACCTCGCGCATGAAGTCAGACGAGAGATTCCCATTGCGGCGGTAGTCGGGTCGGTGCCGCGCCCTAATCAGGCGTTTTGGACTCTCTCCGCGTTGTGGGCTGGATGGCTGTGGGGTAAGGATGCGGTCGAGCCATACAAGGTGGCACTACGCCGCAGGCGCTATGATTGGGCGTGGAGCGCGACGGCATTGTTTGCCATGTTCAGCCACTTGAATGAATTGTTAGCCGATGACGTGCCTGTCTTTGGCGTACTGCCTGAACCCGAAGCGCCATTTCTGACCTCGGCATTTACCGCCGCTCACACGGCTGGCTTTGTTTTGGAACATGTGGCGTTGCGAACGGAACACGACCCGGTGCAGATCGTTTGGAAGAGCGGGGAGAGAATCAAACCTGCGTCATTGGATATTGAAATGATCCGAAAAGTGCTGCGCGAATTTTTGTCGGCGCGCGGCGAACCAACCGGATATTTGTTTCTGCATACGGCGGGTTTGATCGCGCTGACAGAAGCAAACGCTTTGCGACAGACCGAAGATGAACTTGATATTGTCATCCGCAAAACACAAAATGTGATGGAACAGGCGTTGAAGGGTGGCAATGAGTTCAGCCATTATTCCACAGGCGAAGGTGTGGATACGGGCATGTGGGGGTTGGCAACTTCGGCCCCATCCGAGTCGCTGACGGATCGCGTGGAAATTGCGATTGTGACCTATCTACAAAAAAATCGCAAAGTGATCTTTTTGGAAGTGGAAGAACATTTGAACCAGCAGTTCACAGGACTGATGACACCCTCCAAGGGTTTGATCTATGCTGTCTTGAATTCGTACGCCGAAAAAGATGGCGGCGGGTGGAAACTGCGCGACGAAGACTTGGCATCCACTCGGCGCGAAGAAATGAAAAATATCTTTTCGCAATTGAAAGAGATTGGAACACGTCTTAACTACCTTTCATCCA
>JAHDWC010000091.1 GCA_023382575.1 Anaerolineales bacterium | reverse complement strand
CGCATGACATGGCTGGTCTTTTATGGGGCCAGTCGCGATGATTTGCATGTCCATCCTGCTGGGAATTGGATGAAGTCTGCGCTTGGTTTGCTCGCCGCAGGAACCCTGACGACATGGTTGCTGTTCGGTGGCTTGGGCAATGCGCTGGCAGAGTCTCTACCTTATCATCATATCGAGGCGGAAGCGACTTTGCACATGGCGGAGATCATTCTGTTTGCCCCTGCAACCTGGCTGGCGCTCTCATTGATCGCAGTCAGTCTGGCGCTGTTCTGGTTCCTTGGACGCGGAGTTGCCTTGAAGGAGAATCCCGCCTGGCTGAAGGGATTGAGCGAATCCTCGTTTGGGTTTGAGCCGGTCAATACCTTTATCTCGCGTGGTGTGAATGGGTTGGCAGAACAACTGCGCTTCACGCAGAACGGTCAGATGAATTGGAATATCCTTGGCATCATCGGCGCGTTATTGTTCGTGCTGGCGGTGTTGTGGTGGAGTGGTGTGTAATGGATTTTCTCTCCTTCTTTGGAATGATCTCGTTTCCGCTGGTTTCGTCGCCATTCGTTTATCTCTCGGGCAGGTTGGGCACGCATGAAACCGTGTTGAAGCGCCGTTCTTATGTTGTGCGCGTGCTTGCATTATTGGCGGTCTTAAGTGCATGGATCCCATTCGTCCGCTCGGTGATGGCTTTCAACGCAGGCGAGACGCAGGAATTCATGTTCGAGTCCATTTGGCTGCGAGTGGATGGGATCAGTCTGCTGGTCGCTGGAACAGTTCTCACACTGGGAACCTTCGTCATCCTGTTCTCTGGTCCATACATGGCTGGGGAAGTTGGCGAGGAAAAATATTACGCCATGTTGTTGGCGATGATCGGCGTGATGATCGGTCTCGCCTGCGCTGGTGATCTGTTTAACTTGTGGGTCTGGTTTGAGGCGATGGCCGTCTCGTCTTATCTTTTGGTCGCGTTCTATCGTGAACAAGCCGCGTCGCTTGAAGCCGGGATGAAGTATCTCATCCAGAGTGCGATTGGCTCGGTGTTGGTGTTGGTGGGAGTTGCGCTTGTCCTCGCCAATGCTGGGACGTTGGATATGGCTGGGGTCCGTGAAGCAGTTTCCGGGTCTGATGTGAGCCGCTGGGTGTGGTTGGGGGCTGGCGCGTTGTTCATCGTCGGCTTTGGGGTCAAAGTCGCATTTGTCCCGCTTCACACTTGGCTGCCAGATGCGCACTCACAAGCGCCGAGCGGAATCAGCGCCATGCTTTCGGGTGTGGTGATCGAAGTTGGCTTGATCGCCATGTTGCGCGCGCTTTCTGTCTTGACCGGGTTGGGCGAATCGTGGGGCGTGCTCTTCCTCGCCTTTGGCGCATTGAATATTGTATATGGCAACTTGCTGGCTTTGCGGCAAACCTACGTGAAACGAATGCTGGCATTTTCGAGTCTAAGCCATGTTGGGTATATGCTGATGGGGTTGGGCATTGCACTTAGTTCTGGACTCGAGTTGGGGGCGCAGGGCGCGTTCTTCCATCTCTTCAATCACATGTTGATGAAGGGACTGGCGTTCCTTGCTGTGGGCGCGTTGCTGTATGCCTTGTTCCTGCAAAATGATTCACATTCTCCGCTGACAATTTCAGATTTGGCCGGCGCGTCGCAAAAATATCCGTTGGTGGCATTTGCCTTGAGCGCTGCCTTGCTCGGGTTGGGCGGGCTTCCGCCGCTGGCTGGCTTCATGTCGAAGTGGCAGATTTTTGTAGCCGGGTTTGAAACTCAAAATGGCTGGATCATTGCGCTGATGGTTTTCATGGCGCTCAACAGCGTGCTTTCGCTGGCATATTATGCGCCTCTGGTGAACATGATGTACCGCGGTTCACCTTCGCAGGCTGTGAATGCCGGGAAGCCGATTTCAATGGCGATCTCTTTGCCGATCTTGTTGATGGCGCTGGCGGTTATCTTGTTGGGCTTCTTCCCGCATGCGATGAATTGGATCACTCAGCCCGCCGCGCAACATCTGCTCGCCGCATTTGGATACTAAACCATGACAAATCTTTTACTCTCTCCATTGGTCGCTTTTCTGATTTACGCCCTGGTGGCATCAGTGCTGTCTGGTTTGGGGCGCTTGATCTCAGCCAAGGGACGTGCTTCACAGTTCAAGTCTGAGCCCTATGCCAGCGGACAAGCGCACGACCCCATTCCTGCGGCGCCGGGCTATCGTCCATTCTTTGTCATTGCCCTGTTTTTTGCCGTACTTCACCTTGGTGTCATCATGGTGGGTAGTAGCGACCTTTCCACTGTCACCATTGTTTATTTGCTCGGTTTGATCCTCGCGTTGATAGCTTTGATTTTAGGATGAAGGAGGCATGACAATGACAGCAAACTCTCCACAACTCTGGGAAAAAGTGATCGATAAAGTCCGCACATGGGCACGGCTCAACTCAATTTGGGCGGTGCACTTCAATAGCGGCTCTTGCAATGGCTGTGACATTGAAATTCTGGCCACGCTCACGCCGCGTTACGATGTGGAACGTTTGGGGATCAAGCTCCACGGCAGCCCGCGTCACGCTGACGTTTTGATTGTTACTGGACCCGTGACTCGTCAGGCACGGGAGCGTTTGATCCGCACCTACGAGCAGATGCCTGAACCGAAGTTCGTTGTTTCAGTCGGTTCGTGCAGCATCTCGGGCGGCGTGTTCGAAGGCTGTTACAACGTTGGCGGTTCAGTGGATGAAGTCATCCCCGTGGACGTGTACATCCCCGGATGCCCGCCACGCCCTGAGGCCATCATCGATGGGATCATTCAATTACTGGCTGATTTGCAGGGCGGCAAGCCGCGCCCGGTGGTTCGTCCAAATGTCGCTGCGGAGTTACCTTCATGAACATCGAACAGATCTTGCAAGCTGCTGAAAAGATTCTCGAGCCGTGGAACAAAGAAACGTTACGCCCTGAGGCGAATCGCGTCGATATTGTCATGCAAGCCGATGACTTGCATGCTGCGACAGTCGCTTTGCATGAGGCGCATTGGGGGTATCTATCCGCGATCACAGGCATGGACCTTGGCGTAGATTCCGGTCAGATGGAAGCGCTCTATCATTTTTGCAGCGGACCTGCCATTGTTTCCCTGCGGGTTCGCGTTCCGCGAGAGAACACATCCATTCCTTCCATCGCGGATATTCTTCCACCTGCCATCTTCTTTGAACGTGAATTGTCGGAGACGCTTGGTTTCAAAGTTGCCGGGTTGGACGAAAGCGATCGCCTCTTCATCCCCGATGATTGGCCGCCCGATGTGTATCCTCTTCGCGCAGATTTTTCACCCGAACAAGCGACGCCTGTTGCGGAAAAACATGTGGAAGAGATTCCTGAGCAGGGAATGTTGACTGGCAATACCTTCGTCATTCCAATCGGTCCGCAGCATCCTGCCTTGAAGGAACCGGGACATTTCCAGTTCACTGTCGATGGTGAGATCGTCACCGGCGCAAAGATGAGATTGGGATATGCCCATCGCGGAATCGAAAAAGCTGCGGAAAGCCGCAGTTGGTTCCAGAACCTGTATCTCTTCGAGCGCGTTTGCGGCATTTGCTCTCATACTCATGCGATGGCGTACTGCATGGGTGTGGAGAAGTTGGCTCAGGTGGAAGCGCCGCCGCGCGCCCATGCCATCCGCGAGTTGGTGGCAGGCTTGGAAAGAATCCATAGCCATTTATTGTGGCTGGGTGTTGCCGCGCACGAAGCAGGTTTTGATACGCTCTTCATGTATTCCTGGCGCGACCGCGAGACGGTGATGAATCTGCTCGAGCAGGTTACTGGGAATCGCGTCAATTACTCGGCGAATGTGCTGGGCGGCGTGAAATGCGACATCGGAGCGGAACAAGCCGAAAAGATTAAAGAAGGCGTGGACTATCTTGAAACCCGCATCCGACATTACCTCGAAGTGGTCACCACAGATGCGATGTTCCTCAACCGTACACGCGGAATTGGATCGATCACCGCGGCGGAGGCGGAGAGATTCGGTTTGCTGGGTCCGACCGCTCGCGCGTCTGGTTTGATGCGTGACGTTCGCATCGAAGCGCCCTATGGAGCGTATGTCCGCTATCCGGTCAGTTTGGTCACGCGGACGAATGGTGATTTGGAAGCGCGCTGTGAAGTCCGCCTCGAGGAATTGCTGGTTTCGTGTTTCGCCATCCGCGCCATTTTGGACAACATGCCCGATGGTCCATTGACCGTCCGCATGCCGCGCAAGATCCCTGCTGGAGAGACGATCTCCCGCGTCGAGGCGCCGCGCGGCGAACTGCTGTACTTCATCAAAAGTAATGGCGGAGAAAATCCCGCACGGGTTCACGTCCGCACGCCAAGTCTTTGTAACTGGGTGTCAGTGCTTGAAAAAGCGGTGGGACGTCAGCTTGCAGATGTGCCAATGTTGATCGCCGGTATGGATCCGTGTTTTTCTTGCAATGACCGCCTTGTATCCGTAGTTCGACCGCACGGAAGCGAAATCCTTTCGTGGACGCAATTGCGCAAACTTGGAATTGAGTATTACAGCCGATGAACACACTCGCCTCCTTTTTTACCATTTTGATTTACCCGGCCGGGTTGACGCTCATCCTATTTGGGATGTTCTACGAATGGATCGACCGCAAGCTGGTGGCACGCTTCCAGAATCGTGCGGGTCCACGTTGGTTCCAGCCATTTGCCGATGCCGTCAAGCTGTTGGCGAAGGAACAGATCCAACCGGGCATCGTCAATCCGTATCTGTTTTTTGCGCTGCCAATTGTCGCGATTGCAGGCGCATCCACGGCGGCGTTGTATGTCCCGTTGATGGGATTTACGCCTCCCTCCAGCTTCTCTGGCGATTTGATCGTGACTCTCTACCTGCTTAGTTTGCCAACAATGTGTGTCGGTCTCGCAGGCTGGAATACGAGCAGTCGCTTCTCGCTGATTGGCGCGACTCGTGCATTGACTCAGTTATTTGCATATGAAGCGCCGTTCATGTTGGCGTTGCTCGGTCCTGCGCTTGTGGCGGGAAGTTGGCAGATCGGTGAGATCAACGAATATGCTCAAACCCGTTGGCTGATTTTGTCTCAGCCGATCGGTTTCATTGTCGCTTTGATCGGTTTGATGGGTAAGCTGGAACTACCTCCCTTTGATGCGCCTGAAGCGGAGACGGAGATCGTCGCCGGCGCATTGACCGAGTACAGCGGACGCGGCTTGATGATGTTCAAGATCGGCAAGTCCATTGAATTGGTCGTCGGCTTGACATTGGTTTCCGCGTTTTATCTTGGTGGTTTGAGCGGCATCGGCTCGTTCCTGCTCAAGTCGGTTGCCTTGTTGTTCCTGATGTCTGTCATGCAGACGCTTTTCACCCGCTTCCGTATCGATCAGACCGTTGGGTTGTGGTGGCGCTTCGGTGCCATTCTGGTGCTGGCACAGATTGTCGTCATCATTTTGTGGAAAGGGTATATGCCATGAGAATCGGAACCATGCTCAAAGATATCATCGCGTCCATGTTCAAGAAGAACAGTACGCAGCATTATCCTTTTGAGAAAAATCCCACCCCAGAGCGTTTCCGTGGAAATCTTTACTACGACCCATCCGCGTGCACAGGCTGTTGTCTATGTGTCAAGGATTGTCCGTCCAAGGCGATTGAGCTGGTCACCATCGACCGGGCGACGAAACGCTTTGTGTTGAAATATCACATGGACCGTTGTGTCTATTGCGGACAATGTGCGATCAATTGCAAATTTAAATGCATGGGCATGTCCAATAAAGATTGGGAACATGCCGCCCTCGACAAGAAGGAATTTACTGTCTATTACGGAAAGGATGAGGATGTCAAGCAGTTCCTGGAAAAACTCACTGCATCAACTGATGCAGAAACTAACGAATGACCAGAAAGACCCTCCACGTGTGGCCATTGTCGGCATTGGAAATGAATTAAGAAATGACGATGCCGCAGGTGTGATGGTCGCGCGCAATCTTTTGCGGTATGAAAACCCTGGGCATGCGTTGATCCTTCGGGCAGGCCATGCCCCCGAAAACTTCACCAAAGAATTGCGGACATATTCTCCGCAGCTCGTGTTGATGATCGATGCAGCTGATATGGGGAAAACCCCCGGATCGGTATCCCTGATCCCTTTTGAACAGATCGACGGCATGACCGCCTCCACGCACAGCCTGCCTCTCTCCATGCTTTCACGCTATCTGGTCTTGGAATTGCATTGCCCGGTCGTCATCGTCGGGATTCAACCCCGCTCGAACGATGTCGGTGAAATTGTCAGCCCGGAAGTGCGCCATACAGTGGATGAAGTTGCCGAAGCAATTTTTGATGCTTGTCTATCGGGGATCATGGTTTAAGCCCGCGCAGGATGGGGTATGATTGCCCCGCCATGCGTTATATCCTTTTCAATAAACCTTACGGCGTGCTCTCGCAATTTACTGACGAGGGCACGGGTCACCCCACCCTAAAGCAATTCATCGACATCCCTAATGTCTACGCCGCCGGCCGCCTCGACCGCGACAGTGAAGGTTTGCTTCTGCTCACTGACGATGGCGGACTTATCAAACGTCTCACCGATCCACGGCATCATATTGAGAAAACCTATCTGGTCATGGTGGAAGGCGACCCGACTCCCGAAAAACTGACTCAACTTTCACGCGGAATTCAACTGAAGAATTACTTCACCAGTCCTGCTTCCTTTCGCCTCATCCGGGACCCGGAACTTCCTCTACGACCCAAGCCTGTCACCCCGCATGGACCAACCGCCTGGCTGGAAGTGAAACTGCGAGAGGGGAAGAAGCGCCAGATCCGCCACATGACTGCTGCAGTTGGCTTATTTACGCTTCGGATTTTTCGCATTGCAATTGGGGGAATCAAGATTGATGGACTGGAAGTAGGTCAATGGCGCGATTTATCTTCCAAGGAGCTCAAACTCCTTAGCTGATTACGCAGGTTCTTTGACCAACCCGGTTTCTTCCACAATGCGCGGAACGATCTCCTCCCAGCCGACCGCCATGATGTGAATCCCGTTCACTCCCTGCTTGGTCTTGACCTTTTCGATCAGTTCCAACGCAATTTGTACGCCTTCTTCCTCAGCATTCCCAAGCGTTTCGGCAGCTTCCATTCGCTTCATGATATTTTCCGGGATGAAAACTCCCGGAATTTTGTTATTCATATACCTTGCCATCTTGAAACTCTTCAACGGCGCGACTCCAATCAGGATATGGACTTTGTTCAGCACATCCCGTTGGGCAAGTTCGTTCAACCACTCATCCAGATCATCGGCGTTGAAGACGAGATTCGTCTGGAAGAATTGCGCCCCAGCGTTGACTTTTTTCTGTTCGCGTAGCGCCTGAAATTTCATATTCGATGCAAAGGGCGAAGCCGCCGCTCCAAGAAAATATTTGGGAGGGACTTTGATCTCACGTCCATCGAGATATTTCCCCTCATCCCGCATGCGGCGCAGAATCCACAACATTTGAATGGAGTCGATATCCACGATGTCCATCCGCCCTTTGGGACCCGGTGACATTGCCATGCTGTCGCCTGTCAGACACAGCATATTCCGAATCCCAAGTGCAGATGCGCCCATCACTTCTGACTGCACGCCAATGCGGGTTTTGTCTCGTGCGCTGAGTTGCATGACAGGTTCCGCATCATGCTCAAGTGCAATCTTGCTGCACGCCAGCGATGACATGCGCGGAGTCGCCGAGGCATTGTCTGTGAAGTTCAATGCTGCCGCATATTTTTTTAGCACGTTGATGTGACGGGCCAACTTATCTGTATTGACAGAAAGGGGAGGGGCAATCTCGGCTGTGACGACGAACTCGCCTGCTTTGAGTCGGCGCTCCAGTTCAGAGACAGGTTCTGTGTATTTGGGCGCGTGATACTCTCCATCTCCTTGCCACCAATCGGGTTGGCGGACCGGCCGAAAGATGGAATCCAAAGTTCGAGAAACAGAACCAGCTTCCCTCGAGGTCAGACCCGAGAGAATGGTCCCTACACCGATTTTTTTCGCTTGAATGAAAACGTCGCTCCATGCATCCGTCCCCGCTTTTTCCCAATCCATGGGCGGCAGTACTTCGAGTAATTGCGCTTCGCGCCCCAGTTTGAAAGATCGCTCGTAAATTTTGTACCAAATGCACGGACGGGATTCGTCCACATAACAACGTTCCGGCGTCGAACCGCCACATGGACCGTTTCGCAAACCCTTCGGGCATTCCATCGGGCAGATGAAAGCCGTTTCTTGCAGGAGACAATTTCCACACATCCGGCATCCAAAGAGCGGGCTTTTGACTGCCAGTTCGATCTTTGCGAGCACGCGTTTCTTGAAAGGCTGGCGTTTGAACGGCATGAACGGTGGTTGATAGCGGCGACCAGGGGTGAAACCGGGCATAAACTATCTCCTGAGATTATACATTATATATAATTTTACACCCGACTCTGACTTTTCGGGAAGGTGGGACGAGACAGTTGGGTATAATTTTTTCGATGAACCGAAAACAATCCCTGATTTTTCTCTCGCTTCTTTTCCTGACCTTCAGCCTGATTCCGCTCAACAAAGCGGATGCCCAGCCGGAAGTTTTACCTCCCAACCTCACAGCGCAAGAATTGATCGAAGCGGTCAATGCATTGCGTGAGGAAAACGATCTGCCCCCTTACAAAGTGGATCAACGTTTGATGGAGATCGCCCAAGCACATGCCGAGGACCTAGCTAAAAGGGGAGTGCTCTCTCATTTCAGCGCGGACGGGAAGCAACCTTATCAACGTGCTTTGGAGGCAGGCTATCCCGTTGCTGGAAATCTATCATTGGGTGGGACCTTTGCTGAAAATATTCATTCTGGCATTGGGCTTACGGCTGCGGATGTGCTTCAAGTTTGGCAGGGGCATTCGACCAATTCGACTACGCTGCTTTCCGAAGATTACAATGACGTTGGCGCTGGCTTGGCGACGTTAAACAACGTGACTTACTTTGTCCTTGATGTGGGCGCATCGGATGCTTCCAACGCGAACACTATCTTGGCGACGAAGAGTCCCACATCAACGCTGCCAGTTGCGACTGGCACGGGAGGTGCAGTTGTCATTCCAAATACGCCTCAACCCGATGGCAAGATTCAGCATGTCGTAAAAAAAGACGAAGCTTTGTGGAGTATTGCACTGGCATACGAAACTACCATCGATGAGTTGAAATTCATCAATGGCTTGGCGACGGATGAAATTTTTGAAGGGCAGACACTCACGATCCGATTGGCTGCGACTCCCACAGCAGAGTCCACTACCGTCGTGGTGGAGGCGACGGCTACATTTGGAATTCCGACTTCCACGGCTACACTTCCCGTCACGCCGACGGTCACATCCACGCCAACCCCTTTACCGCAGGCGCCAGTCTCTCTCAGCAGCAGCGGGATTGTGGTCGGCTTGATCGTTTTGTCCGCATTGATCGCAGCCGGGGTGGGAGCGGCGCTGGGTCGAAAAAAGACAGCCAAGCCGACGGATTAACATCACACGAATTCGGTGACTTCCGAGCTAACTTATTTCCAAACCGGTTGATATACTTTCGGTGTAGCGATCTCAATAGATCAGAAAGGGATAGCCTATGAATGAAGGTAGGATCGATTCTTTGCTCCCTCCGGAGATGGCAACGCGCGCAGAGTATCTTGGCGTGCGCAAGGCGGAGATGCCGGCCTTTACGATGTTGATGCTGGCTATTCTCGCGGGGGCGTTCATTTCGCTGGGTGCGATCTTTGCCACGACCGTGGCTGTAGGCGGGATGCCGATCACAGCGGCGGATGGTTCTGTGGCTTTCTCGACCAGTCTGCCGTACGGAGTCACTCGTTTGTTGAGCGGATTGGTTTTCTCTCTTGGGTTGATCTTGGTCGTCGTTGGCGGCGCGGAATTGTTCACGGGCAATAATCTCATCGTGATGGCGTGGGCGAGTGGAAAGGTCACTGGTCGTGCGCTACTGCGAAATTGGTTGATCGTCTATGTAGGTAATTTCATTGGTTCGATGGCAACAGCTGTCCTGATGTTTTTTAGCAAGCAATACACGTTTGGCGCGGATATTGTCGGCATTACTGCCTTGCGGATTGCTGTTGATAAATGCAACCTTGAATTTGTTCAGGCGATTGCGTTGGGAATCTTGTGCAATGCCTTGGTGTGTCTTGCGGTTTGGCTAACCTACAGCGCGCGCACCACATTGGATAAGATTGCAGCGATCATTTTCCCCATTACGGCTTTTGTCGCCGCGGGTTTTGAACATAGTGTGGCGAATATGTATTTCATTGGCTATGGCTTGCTGGTAAAAGATTTTGCCCCGGAATTTGTGACGAAGGTCAGCGAGCGGGTTCCCAATCTCGGGGCGCTGACCTGGGAGGCGTTCTTTATCAACAACCTGATTCCTGTTACGATTGGGAATATCATTGGCGGGGCGGTGCTGGTGGCGGCCGTCTATTGGGTCGTATTTCTTCGCGTCAAGAAAGACTAAAAAGGAGAAGCCATGAAAGCCTATATCTTGATCAAGGTTCGAGCAGGTGACCTTAAGGATGTTGTCAATCAACTCCGCAAGCTGGAGGACGTGGTCGAAGCGCACATGACCTTCGGTCCATATGATGCGATTGCGGTGGTCGAAACTGCAGACATTGCCAAACTCGGCAAGATCACTGCGGTGGACATTCAGCCCATTCCCGGTATCGAGCAAACATTGACCTGTCTGGCGGTTGAGGTTTGACATAAACCGCATCCCAAAATGATAGGGCTGGACGTGTTCCAGCCCTATTTTCTAGTAGAATTGCCCCACTCCAATTTGAGAATGGTTTGATGAAACGACTTGACCAACTGACTTTTACCCGCTTTGCCATGGTTTTGCTAGTTCTGTTCTATCATGGCACTGGCGAGTTTTATCTCCGCTTTATAAATTTCTTCCCGTTTTCCGATCTGCTTCGTTCGGCTCCAACTGCTGTCAGTTACCTGTATGTGCTTTCGGGGTTTGTCATGTCATTGGTTTACTATCGTCCCAACGAAAAGTTTGATATGTTGGGATATTGGCGTACCCGTTTCATCCGTATCTATCCGCTTTATATCATTGCCTTTGGATTGGTGTGCGTATATTACGCTGATTCTATTTTCAGGATTAAACCTCAAAAGATACTGGCGAATATCTTCGTCGTCCAATCCTGGATTCCCGCTTACTCGCAATCTTTCAATTACGCCGCCTGGTCGATGACCGTTGAGTTTTTCTTCTATGCCGTCTTCCCATTCCTCATGCTTTGGATGTACAGGCAATCCACAAAGAAATTGATCTGGTTCTCCCTCGCGGTTTGGGCGATCAGCCAACTGATTCACTTTACCTTGTGGACGGGCTATTATCCGGAACAAAAAGAGATCATCGTATATTTTCCGCCGTTCCATTTGAATTCATTTATTATGGGAGTTGTGGGTGGCATTTGGTATCTGCGTGAGGGACAAAATCAACGCATCAATTCCCGGGTGACGTTGTTCTTTGTTGCATTGAGTTTTTTCCTGGTGGCAGCATATACTGTCATCAGCAGCAGTGTTTTCCCGTCTCTGCCTCACGATTTGCAGCCCATGGCTGGTTTGCTGGCGCCGTTGATGATCCTGTTCATTATGTCATTGGCGATGGATCGTTCATGGCTTTCAAAAATCCTGAATCATCGTTTCCTTGTGAATTTGGGTGAAACCTCCTACGCAATTTATATTTTGCACGTCCCCTTGGTTTGGTTGTATGAGCGTGCCTTGGAAAGCTCGACGTTTATCACCGATCCATATGCCGTCAAACAGTGGACCTTCCTGCCGATGATAATTGCGATTGGTTTGATCGCCCACTTCTACGTGGACACTCCTTTGCGGCGCTGGTTGAAGAGGCTATTGCAACGCATCAGCATGCGGACGTTGCTGCTTGACCTGGCTATCTTGAGCCTGTCTGTGTTTCTTGTTTTTCGCCTGCGCTTCGGCGACGGGCGCGAATATCGTTCCTATCAAGAGATGGAACGATTGGTTTTCTGGGCGGCATTTTTTATTCGCCCCTTCCTCTCGATCTTGTTGGGTTCATTGAGCCGTGTCAGCCTCCAAAATGGGGGAATACAGATGCTTCGTCCTGTACTTCTCTCCACGATGATTAGCTCGGTTTTGATCGCTGGCATCGCGTACATCGGTTATGCCACTGGCTGGTTTGAGAATTTCCCGCGCAGTGTTTTCATCTATGACTGGTTGATGGTTTTCGTTTTATCCCTTATCGTTCGCTTCGGATTTCGCGCATTCAAAATATACAAACCAGACCCAATACCTGCTTAATCAAAGTGGACATCGTCAGATGTCCACTTTTTCTTTGTGGTATCCTTATTTCCCCGCTTATGAAAAATCTAATTCGAACCGCCGCCTTTCTTAAACCGTATGCGTGGCAGGTGATCGCTACGCTGGTGATGTTGTTGACTCTCACTGGATTGAATTTGCTCGTCCCACGCATCATCCAGAACGTGATCGATGATGGGCTCCTGCGCGGTGATACGACCTACTTGATTCGCTCCGCGCTTCTGCTGCTCGGACTTGGACTTGGTTCGGCGCTACTGGGCATGGGTAACCGCTATGGCTCGGAGTGGGTCGCCGCCCATGTCGGTTACGACTTGCGGAATCGCATGTATGACCATATTCAATATCTTCCGTTTTCCTATCACGACCATGCCCAGTCAGGGCAGTTGATCTCACGCTGCATCGAGGATGTCCGCGCCATTGAACGGTTTGCAGGCTCCTCCATCCCTGAGTTGGTGCGCTTTGTGTTCCTGACCATTGGCATCCTCGCCGTGATGGTCTCTGCCAATGCGACTCTGGCATTGATCTCGCTCCTGCCCATGATTCCGCTGATTCTGATGACCGCCAGTTTCGGGACGAAGATCGGCAAATTATTCTTCGCTGTGGATATGGCAGTGGGTGAAGTCTCCAACCGCTTGCAGGAAAATGTGACCGGCGTACAGGTCGTACGTGCATTTGCGCGGGAGCAATATGAGATCCGCCGCTTCGAAGCCGCTAACAAAGATGTATTCGTCAAATGGCTGCACGTCATCGACGAGTGGGCGAAGATCATGCCCACCACCAACTGGCTCATCACCATTGGCACGATCCTGATCCTGTACTTCGGCGGGCAGATGGTCATCGATGGGACGTTGACCATTGGTGCTGTTGTCGCGTTCAACGCCTATCTGTTGATGATGGCGGAACCCGCACAGGCATTGACCGGCTTGGTCAATGCGGGCGGCGAAGCCGCCGCGGGCGCTCAACGTGTGTTCGAAGTTTTGGATACAGAACCAGATATCCGGTCCAAGAAAGATGCGTTGACCTTATCCACGCTGCGGGGTGAGGTCGAGTTCCGAAATGTCTCGTTGAAATATCAAGACGAAAAAGTCAGCTCGTTAAGTGATGTCAACTTGCAGGTTCATCGAAATCAGATCGTTGCCCTGATCGGACCGACTGGTTCCGGCAAGACCTCACTC
The DNA here is from genome assembly GCA_023382575.1 of Anaerolineales bacterium. Classification (GTDB taxonomy): domain Bacteria; phylum Chloroflexota; class Anaerolineae; order Anaerolineales; family Villigracilaceae; genus Villigracilis. The sequence continues at coordinate 2,710 of JAHDWC010000091.1, read as the reverse complement.
ATCAATTTGATTCCGCGCTTCTACGATGTGACGGATGGTGCGGTTCTGATCGACAGGCACGATGTGCGCGACGTAGAGTTGACCTCGCTGCGCAGGCAGATCGGCATTGTGCTGCAAACGTCGTTGTTGTTTTCCGATACGATCAAAGCCAACATTGCTTATGGACGACCTGATGCGACCGATGAAGAGATCTTTGCGGCTGCGAAAGCCGCACAGGCGCATGAGTTCATCGAAAGTTTTACGAAGGGATATGAGACCATCGTCGGTGAACGCGGCGTGACGCTCTCGGGTGGACAGCGTCAGCGCGTGGCGATTGCGCGCGCCTTGTTGATGGACCCGCGCATATTGATATTGGACGATTCACTTTCGAGCGTGGATACGCAGACCGAGAAGTTGATTCAGTCCGCGTTGGATGTGTTGATGGAAGGACGCACGACTTTTGTGATCGCGCATCGCCTCAGCACAGTCCGCCGCGCTGATATGATTTTAGTAATGGACAAGGGGCAGATCGTGGAACATGGCACGCATGATGAATTGCTCGCACGTGGCGGCTTGTATAAGGAGATTCACGATTTGCAGTTGATGCAGCGGGACGGCTTTGAAGAAGCCATGATAGAGTCCATCCTGACCGAAAAACCACAACACGAAAATACGATCATCGCGGGCCGGTCGAATTCGGGATAACACCATGACTACAAAGATCATTCCTCCCACATTTATCACCCAATCCGAAGAACAGTTGGATAAGGGGTACGACCCCAGGGTTGCACAAGGCTTGATGGGGTTTGTCAAACCGTATTACGGCCAGATGCTCTTTGCACTCGCGCTGATGGTCGTCGTCACGGCCGCTTCGGTTTCGGGACCATACTTCGTCAAACTTGCCATCGACGAAGGCGTAAACGCCAAAGACCCGATTGCCTTGCGGAATATTGTGCTGGTGTACTTGCTGGTTTCCATCGTCCAACTGGGATTCAACTACTGGCGTGTACGCATCATGTCGCGCGTGGGTCAGCATGTGCTCTACGATGTGCGCACCACCATGTTCGCACATCTGCAAAGGCTGTCGCTAAGTTTCTACAATCGTTACAGTGTCGGACGCGTCATCACGCGTGTCATCAACGATGTGGGCACTCTGCGCGAGTTCGTCACCTGGGCGGTGCTGGCAATTGTCCGTAACTTGCTTGGTATTGTTGGCACGTTGATTGCGATGATCGCGCTCAACTTCAAACTCTCCCTGCTGACGTTTGCTGTTTTGCCGCTCATGGTCTTTGCAACGATTGCCTTCCGCAAAGCGGCGAGGAAGAATTACCGCAAGGTGCGCGCGGCAGTGTCGTGGGCAAACTCGATCCTCGCGGAGAATGTCAACGGTGTGCGCGTGGTGCAGGCATTCTCACGCCAGCAGCGCAACCATCAGACCTTCAGCGGGTACGTCAACCGTTATTTTCTCGAAACCAGCCTCGATGCTGCCTGGGTGGCTTCGTTGTTCACGCCGGTCATCGACGTGCTGGGCGCGTTGGCAACTGCACTGGTTGTTTATATCGGTGGTACGGCTGTCCTCGGTGAATCCATCACAGCGGGGGTGTTGATCGCCTTTGTGCTGTACATCGACCGCTTCTTCGAGCCGATCCGCGACTTGAGCCGCCGCTTCGATACGCTGCAATCCACGATGGCGGGCGGCGAGCGCATCCTTGAATTGCTCAAGACGCCGGTCGAAGTTCGGGATGAAGAAAACGCCAACGAGATGGAGTCCATTACCGGCGCGGTGCGATTCGGGCATGTCTCGTTCCATTACTCCGATGACCCGGCGTTGGTGCTCGACCAGATCGATCTGGATGTAAAACCCGGCGAGACAGTTGCCCTCGTGGGCGAGACGGGGGCAGGCAAGACCACGATCGTCAAATTACTGGCGCGCTTCCACGACCCGACCGAGGGCTGTGTGCTCGTAGACGGTGTGGATTTGCGGACGGTGACTCAGCAATCCTTGCGGCGGCAGATGGGGATGGTCTTGCAAGACCCGTTCCTGTTCAATGGCACGGTCAAGGAGAATATCCTCTTTGGTCGGTTGGATGCGAAGGACGAAGAGGTGATCGCTGCTGCAAAAGCAGTCGGCGCGCATGACTTTATCATCAACTTGAAGAACGGCTACGACACTTCTGTGGAAGAAGGCGGCGTGACCTTGAGCGTGGGTCAGCGCCAGTTGATTTCGTTCGCGCGCGCCTTGCTGGCAAATCCCCGTATCCTCATCCTCGATGAAGCGACATCTTCCGTCGATACGCAGACTGAGCATATTATCCAATCTGCCCTGGCAACCCTGCTCAAAGGACGCACGTCGTTCGTGATCGCGCATCGCCTGTCCACCATCACCAATGCGGATAAGATCGTAGTGATCGAAGGTGGAAAGATCGTCGAGCAGGGCACGCACACAGAATTGCTGACAAAGCAGGGCGTTTATTATGACTTATATCGCACGGGCTTTCAGGAATAGCCATGCTAAAATTGCTTGAATTTGCACGACAGGAGCCCTGCATTGACATACCCGATCATTCAACGCGAGCTGACCGTTCATCTGCATAACAAGAATTGGTATTTGCGTCCCATCGAAGACGAGGAAAAGATTCTTGGACCGGTGGATTACGGTTGGCATCGCTTCAATCTTTATCCCGATAGTTTTACTTTTGGCGAGGGGCTATTAGCCGGCAGTTCCATTCCC
>JAHDWC010000090.1 GCA_023382575.1 Anaerolineales bacterium | reverse complement strand
CCACCACGCGCGCGTGCTCGCGCTTTTCCGCGAGAACGCGGATGACTTCTTCAATGGATGTTGCATTGATATATTCGTGCCACATATTAATATCCGTAGGGGCATGGTGCGCACCATGCCCCTACAAAAAATTATCGACTTCCTGTTACAACTTCGGAGCGGCGTTCGAACGTTTCCACTGCGAGGCGGGCGATGTTGGTGACATTGCGGATGGCGGCAGGAAGAGCCGTCTCATCACCCAGGCTGGCTTCCACGTTGTCGAGTGCACTCTTGACCTGATCGCCCAGATCAAAGAAAGCAGCATCGAATTGATAGATGGCTTCGAGCTCCTTCTCATTGATCTTGACCGCATCGAACAACCCGGAATAACCGCGTGCGGCGGTGCTGATCTTGTCGATGAAAGTCCGCAGAGCAAGCGCAGCTTTTTCCATGTCATCCACATACTGGATCATGCTATTGTTGACGAGTTCCACCTGCAAGTTCGAGGCGCGGCTCCACTGTTCTTCGAAGCGGCGTGCCACGGTTTCGCGCAGGAGCTTGTCTGCATCACGGCGGTTCTGTCGTTCCACATAGCCGTTGAACCCGGGGATGTATCCGATCAGTTTCTTGAACGGGTCGACCTGACTGCTTACTTTTTCAAAAAAATCGCTCATGTGAGCCTCCTGCCAAGATATACGTGTTTTTGTCCGATTTGTTGCTATTAATTTCTTGCGGTTTCAATTATATCGTTTAATTCCAGTTATAATCAAGTTGGATGTGGTCGACATGTTCATGTGACCCTTCCTTTGGGTGTGTTCCTCTTCCACTTCCTGCGAAGTGATTTCACATGCTCCAAACGAATTTTGCTATCATTTTTTTCAGGAGAATCCTATGTCAGACCATATAAAAGAATTGCTCGACCTCGTCGAGAACAGCCTGTCCGTCGAAGGAACAACGGTCCGCGTGCTCGATGCGGCTAAGTTCAGGAAGAATGTTGTCAAGCTGGTGGAACGTTCTGCTCTCGCCTCCGACTCAACTGCGGGTTGGTCCCGTTACTTGATTCGTGCCGCCGCATTGGAGTTGGGTGTGTACCCCGCTTCCATTCATGAGCTTTACATGGCTCGCGGACGCGGTGACGTGCCGATGACTTTTACCACGCCTGCTTTCAACCTGCGCGCTCTGTCCTTCCATGCGGCCAGTGCCATGTTCCGCGCGGCAAACAAAATGAATGCTGGCGCGTTCATCTTTGAACTGGCTCGTTCCGAAATGAGCTACACCGCTCAACGTCCTTCCGAATATGCGACGAATATCCTCGCCGCGGCCGTCGCTGAAGGCTATACCGGTCCCGTGTTCATTCAGGGTGACCACTTCCAGGTCTCTGCCAAGAAATATAAGGCAGATGCCGAAGCGGAATTGAAAGCTGTGCGCGACCTCACGCTTGAAGCGATCGCTGCTGGTTTCTTCAACATTGACGTGGATACTTCCACGTTGGTCGATATCAGCTTGCCGACCGTACAGGAACAGCAGGCGTTGAACAGCAAATTGTCTGCGGAACTTTCCACGTTCATTCGTACTCATGAGCCCGCTGGTGTGACCATTTCCATTGGCGGTGAGATCGGCGAAGTGGGAACCGAGAACTCCACCGAGCCTGAACTCCGTGCCTATATGGACGCCTACAATGTTGAGTTGAATAAACTCGCTCCCGGTAAGCCTGGCTTGAGCAAGATCAGCGTATTGACGGGTACTTCACATGGTGGAACCGTCCTGCCGGATGGTTCGATTGCCAAAGTGACCATCGCTTTTGATGTGTTGCGTGACCTCAGCCGTGTGGCTCGTAAGGACTACGGCATGGGCGGAACCGTCCAACATGGTGCGTCCACAGTGCCGGAAGAGAATTTCAACAAGTTTGTCCAGAACGAAGCGATTGAAGTGCATCTTGCCACGAACTTCGCGACCATGTTCTTTGACAATATCCCCGCCGACTTCAAAAAAGAAATGTACGCTTGGTTGGATGTCAACTCGGCTGGCGACCGCAAGCCCGGCATGACCGATGAACAGTTCTATTACAAGACTCGCAAGAATGCCATTGGTCCTTTCAAGTCCAAGTCGTATGCCCTGCCTGTCGCTGAGAAGGAAAAACTCGGCAAGGCATGGGAAGCGCAGTTCGATAAGCTCTTCAACCTGCTTGGCATGAAAGACACCAAGCAATACACCGACAAGTACATCACGTCGGCCAAGGTGCAGCCCGTGCTCGCGGACTACGTCAAGGAAGAAGTTGCCGCCGAAGACGTCAGCGATCTCTCGGACTAATTAACCTCGCAATGCCTGTGTCTGATCAGGGCGTTACGAAAGATAGATATATGCTCATTCCCCGCACGGCGATCTTCGTCCGGCGCGGGGATGAGTATTTGTTAATTAAAGGCGCTCCCACCAAACGGTTGTGGGCTGGAAAATACAATGGGCTGGGCGGCCACGTAGAGCGCAACGAAGACGTCATATCCGCAGCGCGACGTGAACTGTTCGAAGAAGCGGGCATTACCGCGGATATGTGGTTGTGCGGTACGCTGATCGTAGATGCGGGGGATGTGGGAATCTGTCTATTCGTGGTGGTGGGAGAAAACACTCAGGGCGAAGTCCGCGCTTCAAAAGAGGGGACTGTTGAGTGGGTCCAGAAAGATGCGGTGAATCATCTGCCTGTTGTGGAAGATCTGCCCATCCTATTGGATCGCATCCATCAAATGAAAAAAGGGAATCCGCCATTTTCGGCGCGCTCCTTTTATGAGGATGAAAAGTTGAGGGTTGAGTTTTCTGGTTAGCGGGGGAGCTATTTCCACTTCAATAACGAAATGGTGAAAGTGCTGCCCTTGCCGGGTTCGCTGACTACGTCCAACGTGCCGCGATGCTGTTGAATGACCTGGCGGGTGATCGAAAGCCCGATGCCGACGCCGCTGAATAATTCGTCGTCGACTTTTTCGATGTGGAAGAAACGGTCGAAGATGCGTGGGCGGATCTGCGGATCGATGCCAATGCCATGATCTTCAACGCTGATGACGACATGGTTACCTTGTTCGGCGAGGCGAATTTCGACGGTGCCTTTGGACGGGCTGAATTTGATGGCGTTATCCACCAGCGCGGTGACGGCGCGCTCAAGGGAAGCTTCATCGCCTTGCACAGGCGGGATTTGAATTTTTCCTTTGACGTTGATCGATATGCCTTTTGTTTTTGCCTTGCTCTCATATTTCCGAACCACACGCTCCACCACATCCAACATGTTGACAGGTTGAAAATCCGGCAGGACGAGGTCCATCTCTTGCAGGAATAAAATATCATTCGTCAGGTTAACGATCTGGTCCACGTTGCGGCTGACAGTGTCGATGGATGATTGAAGTTGGTCACCGGAAAGCATGCCTTTTTTGAGTGCGTGCAAATATCCACTAGCGACCATCAAAGGCGTGCGTAACTCGTGCGAGATATTCGAGAGGAATTCGCGTCGGGCAAGGTCTTGCTCGGCGAGTTTTTGATACGCGTCCGCAAGTTCAGCCGCGCGCAGGCGCAAGTCCTCGATGGCAAGCTGGTCGTTCTGCCTCAAGCGGTTGCTGATCTCTGCCACCATTGCCATCGCCACGCTAGGACTACGCTTCAAAACGCGGTTGAAGCCATCCTTATCCAATTCAAGCACGACCACATTGGTCAGCGACATGACAGTCGCGGCACGCGGCGCGTTGGTGATAAGCGCCATCTCACCGAAGAAATCTCCAGCGGAAAGCGACTTCAATAGGCGTTTATCTGAATTGTGGATAGTCTTGGTGACCTCAAAATTCCCCTCGAGAATCATATAGAATGTGTGCTCGACCGCGTCCTCATGGCACAGGACGGTATTGGCCGGATAGGTTTTGATCCGGCTATTCATGATGATTTCCTGCACCTCGTCCGGTTTAATGCCGGGAAAGGCGCGCGGAATGATCTTGGCAGGGGTGCGGATGGTGGTCATAAAACGTGGCGCGATTCTAACACTCGCAAAAAAATCGTCCTTCACCCATTAGGACTACCGCGCTTTTCTCCCTTGGCGGATTTGCGCCTGAATATCGGCAGGTGTGAGCTGAAACTCATCCTCCCGCGCACGAATGGATTGCAAGGCATTCTCGAACCATTTCTCGATCCACTGCCCGGTGGACGGCTGCTCCGCCCTCAAATAACGGATGAACCCAAGCACGTAGATCAGCTTCATTTCGTCCAGCGTCGAAATTTCCTCCGTAATCATTTGTTCGAGATCGTTCATGGTACGCTCCTGGTGAGATTATACAGACCCCTTCTGTTGCTTTCGTTTCAAGAAAGTGACAATCCTTGGCGCGTGGCAAGTATACCTTAACTAAATGGTCAAGCTTTCGAGGCCTTGCGCCTCAAAAGCCTGACCAGATGTTGATTCTGTTACTGAGAGATTTCCCTACCCGCAACCGCCGCCGGATTTGTCGCGTTTCAGTTGCAGTTGAATCTTCTGCTCGAATTCGAGATGCTCGTATTCGATGGGGTCAGGTGAACAGGACTCATAGCGATTTCCCAAAGCCGCCGGGAAGATAAACCCCAATTCGTCGTCACCCGCATTCGGGTCGGGTTGAAGCGACAGGTCATCTTCACCGAAGAATGCGATCCAGTGGTTGACTCCGCCTTCGAGGATGTACACATTCTGCACGCTGGAAGCAGAAAGGATCTTCCAGGCTTCGATGGCGGCAGTTTCGTCGTTGCTTATCACGATGAAAACCGTGTTGGTGGGGGGCTCGGTCAGTAGGACGGGAACGACTTCCTGAATGCGCGCAAGCGGCACATTGACGGCATCTTCGAGATGATAGAGGTTGTAATCCGCTTCAGTGCGTACATCCAGATAGACCGGGTTCATGGCCTGATTGTATTTTGCCTTGAAGGCTTCGGCGGGTGTGATGAATACAAGCCGATTTGAAAGCATTTCATCCGCGGAATAGATGTAGGTATTGACGATGGGGTCTGCGTTTTCTTGCGGGATGGTTTCAGTGCGGGTGAAGGTCAGGTTGTTATATTTTTCTTCAAGGGTGGGAGAGCCGATGAAGACCACTGCCAAGGCTGCCGCGAACAAAGCGCCAGCACCTGCAATACGGAGTTTGGGTTCCTTGCTCGGATCTCTTTTGCCGAAGATGCGTTCGAGCTGTTCTGCGCCCCAGAACATGAAGAGCGCCATCATCACAACCAAAAGGACAACCACTCCAATGGGCAGATTAAAGACCTGGTCCAGTGTGAGGCGACCGAAATATCCGGCATTTGTGTACCAATCGTCGAAGAGAATTTCTGTTTCGCCGAAGAGAAATGCACCGACGAATCCGCCGAGCAGGAAGAGCATGCCATCGATCTTGCCAGTGGATGCGGAAGCGAGTGAAGTGGTGGGACAGAATCCGCCGATGATGAACCCAACACCCATGATGAGTCCGCCGAGGATGCCAGAGGAGAGATAGGTGGGGTTGACCCAGACGAGGTTGAAGTCCAGCAGTCCGAGCCCGACGGCGCCGAAGGTCAATACCATGGCGGTGACGATGGCTGTGAACATCACTTTGAGCACGGTCAATTCGGTGAAGTAGAACTGCGCGGCAAGTTTGCGCGAGTCGCCGAAGCCGGACATTTCAAGCGTGAAGCCGAACGCGAAGCCGATCAGACCGAAGACGATATATGTCCATGGGTTGGCGGCACTAACGCTGACAAATTCAGGGAGAGGGAAGTTCATGAGTTTTCTCCTTTGAGCCAAAGTTTGCGGACGAAATATGCCAGCCCATAAGCGCCGCCAAAGATGGCGAACATCACCACCCAAGAGCCTGCCGAGAGTGTGGTTCCGCCTGTGAGCGCCTGCCCGGAGGTACATCCGCGAGCCATGCGTGCGCCGTAGAGGAAGATCACACCGCCGAGGAAAGCCATCAGCCAGCGGGTGCGGTCTGAGATTTGCGGACCTTTTGTCGTCTCAAATTTGAGGCGTCCGTTGAGCATGCCAGAGACGAAGCCGCCAAGCAGAGCGCCGAAGTACACAGGCACGATCCAGTCATCGAGCGGATTTTTGTCGCCGCCTGCCATCTTGAGTAGATAAGGAGTGCGGTCCACATGGTCGGGAGCGACAACATCCGTCAGCGCAGTGACGAAGCGGCTGGTCGCGCCGGAGGAGCCCAATCCATTGCCAGTCAGTAAGAGGGCGAGGAAGAGCACAATTCCCAGCACCATGCCGCCAAAGTATGGATGCACAAAAGGCTTTGGCGTTTTGGGAAGCAGCGGTTTTCGAGTCTGTGCTGTCATTTTTTCTCCTTTTTGTCTTTTGTTTCTTCTTTTACTTCCTCGTGATGTTCATGCGTTTCAACTTCTTCATAACCAGTGACCATCGCGCGCATCGCTTCGACGGGCGTGGCGCCTGTCGTGGTCATGTACACATGCACGAGGATGAAGGTGGCGAAGAGCCAGGCGATCAGTGAGTGGAATGGGGCGAGGAAGGGCAATCCACCAAGGGCGTTGGCAAATGTTGGGAACTTTTGCACGCCCCACATCAACGCGCCTGTGATCATTTGCAACGGCAGCAACACATTCAAAATACCGAAGTAAGTAAAGTGCTGGATCGGGTTCATGCGTCGCGTCGGCGTCTTTTCAAATGGATGCGGTTCACCCTTGAAGATTCCGCTGATGTAATATTTCGCCTGTACCATTGCATCGTCGAAGAAACCATACGGGCGCGGAATATATTCCTGCATGCGGTCTGTGGCAATATGATAGAAGACCGAGAGCAAGGCGTTGACTACCAGCACAACTGCAACCACGTTATGGATCGTGACCATGCCGCGGAACGAGAACGCGCCGAAGATATCTGGTCGATGGATGACCAAGCCGGTGAAGAGCAGGATGACGATGGCAAAGGTCTGAAGCCAGTGCCAGAAGCGACGGTACGCATCATACATGTACACACGTTCGGTTCTCGCTGGACCTTTGGGCTGCTTCCGCGCTGCGAGGTATCGCAACGTCCCATGACCAAGGACACCTAATAATGACCCGACAAATGCCAGCGCGCCAAGCCAGTCGATCCAACTGACGCGGCTGGAACCGAAAACATACATGTCATCATTGGCTGGCATGGGTTGATAGTACAATGCGCCATCCTCGCCTTTGACCAACTCGCCCGTGCCATTGACATTATTGTTTTCATCGAAGATCGGCATGACAGGCGCAGAGTCTGCGAGTTTGATGGACTGCGCAATGCGTGAGTCCACGTTGTGACAGTCTTTGCAGTCGTTGACGGCGTACTCGCCCTTCGTCACATTGTGGTTGACGCTGTAGGGTTGAATCATCCCTTCAATGCGCGGATTGTTCAATCCAAGCGCGGTCAATTTGGATTTGACGGTTTCTTCTTTCGCAGAAGAGTCGATGGTGAGTTCGTCATTGTTGAGTTGACCGTCGCTGTTTGTGTCGAAGGCAGAGATGATATCAGCGGCGTAGGAACTATTTTCGAGGTACACAGCTTCGAGGTCCATTTGACGAACCGGGCGGGCGTTGCCATTTGCGTCGTCATACACCCAGTAGAAGGAAGTGATCAGGTTATATGGCGCAAGCAATTGCTGTCCATCGATGTTTGTGCGATTGAGCGTCACTGGTTCATACCCAGTGACGAGTGAAGTCACATCATTGGGTGTGCCTTCAATGCCACGACAACTGCTCGCAGCTTCTCCACTTGTAGTGATGACCGTCCAATCGTAGGATTGAATGGCGGGAGCATACATCTGCGGGATATGACAGGTTTCGCAGGCGACGGCGTCCATGTGGGTTTCGATGTATGGCAGCCAATCGTCATGACCTTCGTTATAGTCGTGGCAGTTCTCACAGCGACGCATCGTGCCTTTATCTTCAGGCGCGATGTTGAACTGGGCACTTTGTCCGCGTGCGAAGTTGTGATCGGGGCGTTCGAGATATTCACCAATTTCCAACGAACGTGGATCGTAGACGAGATGCTCAGGATTATTTGCCTGAAGTTCACTCAGATGCGAGGGATTGTTCAGTGAATAGTGACAGTCAGTGCATTGCAGTTGACGTTCTGCATGCACATCCCAGGAGCGGTCAAGTTCATTCTTGTCTGTCAGGTTTACGCCTGAGGTGTTGATACGCTGCGCCGAGACGACCTGTCCAGTAGTGGCAGTTTGCGGATAGTCCAAGTCGCAGGCGGTGAAGGTCAGCGGATCTTCAGTGGTATGGATTTCACCATGGCAGGCGGCGCAATTTTCGTTGGTCGGGTCTTGGATGCCCAATAACTCATTCTTGAGCTCGCCAGTCTCTTCATTGAACGCTTCGGGATTGTATGTCCAACCCGCATCTGCTTCGCTGACAATATTTAGTCCGAGGAGAGTGGCTGTGTTGGCTTTGCCAAATTCACCAGCTTGAAGTGCTTCTACACGCGCTTCGTTATTGGGACTTTCAAGATGACACAGGAAACAGTTCATTTCCATCGTGCCCGATTGGTCCCAATTCCACGCAGAGACACTTCCATCTTCATTCAAGATAGCAGTTTCAGGATTGGCTTTGTTCGAGCCGAGGCTGGTCAGGTCTTTGCCATCACGAGAGGTTTCAGCCGGTCCGCCGCCAACAACGCGTGCGCCATTGAGCATCAGCCATTCGGCAGTGCCCAGGTCGAGGCGTTCATCTTCGGCGGTGGAAAGGAAGCGATAAGTGAGCGGGTCCCATTTGCCGAACATGCCATTGCTCGAGTTAAGCCCGTTATTGTTGGCGTTGTAATCACTCAAACCAAGATCAGAATGAAAGGCATGCGAGGCGATGAACTCTGTGTCATGGCATTGTCCACAGGTTTGCATGGTGGAAATGGCTTCGCCGCTTTCGAGGACGTTGACACCGTCCGCATCGAGCAGGGGGAAGTCTGGGTGGATGACCGAAGCCTGAGAATCAGGGACAGCTTTCGGCGCAGCCAGAGCCGCATTGATTCCAAAAGCGAGGGCAAGGATGCTCAATCCAACAAGGGTGATGAAAGTGTAGCGTTTCATGTCTGTTATCTCCCGCCCCATTCAATGGGATCGCCGGGGTAGCCGAGAGCTTCCCAATCCATGCGTCCATCTTCTCCGTGACAGGACTCGCATTGAAGAGCCTTATCCGCAGATTGAACCATGTGGGTGGTTGGCCAATACATGTAGGTTTCGGTGAAACCATATTCGCCGCTGTACTCGAGACCGGTCTTTTCCTGCGCGAGTTCAAAAGCAGCATTCCAATCAAAGACACTCCAAAAGCCACCTTCACCAGATGTAATGGGTTGCAACAGGTAGTTGTTTTTTACATCGTATGGTTGGTTGGCGATGTGCAGCTTGAATGGGAATATCTTGGCGGTAGGATCTTTGATGTCGCCAGCCGGTTTGTTGATGTAAGTGACGCCATCTTTACCGAGCGGGTCACCGAGGATATACCGATATTCATTATTTCCGTTGAACCACAGATATGTGGGAGCGAAGTCTCTCTCATAGGTGAATTCACCCTTGATCTTGAGATAGGTGAAGTGGTCATCTGCGCGTCCCTCCTGACCCGCTTGTGACCAATCCCATGTGACCTTGGTGGGGTCTTCGAGGGCGAGGGCCGGGATGTGACAGGTCTGGCAGGCAACCGCTGAAAGGTGCGTGTCAATGCGTTCATCATCATGCTGTTGATTCACATGACATTGCTCGCACGTGGCTTGTTCCTGCGGGTCGATGGTGTAGTTGTCCGCGAGCATACGCCCGAGGATTTGATGGTTTTCAGTCCAATGGCAGTCGGTGCATTGCATGTCATATTCGCCGCCCATGTGGACGTCGAGCGATTCGTTGGGGAAGTATAGGCTTTCGTCCAGATCGCCATGTTTGACGCCGTTTCCGCCGCCGCCGTCGAAATGACATTTGCCGCAGTTTTCACGGGTGGGCACACGGACAGAGCGCGCCGCGGCGAGCAAATCAATGCCATCAGCTGGGTTGCCATATTCGCCCTTGCCATAAAGTCCGGGGTCGGCATGACAAGCGAGACAGTCCACGTTCTCTTCTTCAGCAAGCGCGGTTTCGCGTCCTTCTTCCCAGCCATATCCGGCATGACAAGACATGCACTTGTTCTCATTGCCCTGCGTGCCAATGCAGAAGTTATTGATTTGGTTGACCTTGCCGATGGTCACATCGTCTTCACGCCAGGGAACGTCGAAGGCTTTGGATTCCCAGGTCCAGTGTGTGGTTTGCATAAATTCTGTCGCGGCGTCTTCATGACATTCAAGACAGGCACGCGTGACGCCCTGCCCGGTGGTGAAGTCCCCTTGGATGATGTCCGTGTGATCGACATGGACGGGGTGATCAGGAAGATACGCGGCAGGGTCATTCTGAGCCTGAACGCGGGGCAGGAAATAAAGGACAGGGACGAGGATCAGCAACAAGATGCCGACCAATCCCAAGGTCCAGGTGGGGAAGCGTTTTTTCATACATTCTCCTGTGCAACTTCATTGATCAGGTTGACCTGATGGGCGAGTCTGTCGCGCATGGCTCCGCGCAGCAGGTCAAGCGCCTGAATGAGCCTGAGATCAGAGAGGTGATAGGTGATGGTGGTGCCGTTGCGGACGCTGTAAACCAGACCGCGCTCACGCAGGACTTTGAGGTGGCGTGACGTGGTGGGCTGGTTGACGCCCAACTCAGCGGCAAGCTCGGTGACGTTACGCGGACCATCGTTGAGCGCGTAAAGGATGAGCAGCCGATTCGGGTCTGAGAGAGCAGCGCAGAAATTGGCTTCGAGTTGGATGATTTCTTGTTGGAGTGTGGGATTAACCATAAGGCACCTGCTTATATGTGTATAAACGAATATTTACATGCCCCATCATACATTTGTGACAGAATGTACAATAGTAATGAGTGTCATATTAAGTTTTGTTTAATGTCACATATAGTTTGGGTATAATTTCATGGAATTGCGGGCTGTGAAAGGATAAAATCCGCTCTTGATTGGAGAAAAATGGGTGAATTTCAACGAGAAGCCATCTCGGTAGACGTGGCGACCCGTCTACGTGATTTACGGGAGGCACGTGGGATTTCCATGCGTGCCTTGGCAGCGAAGAGCGGGCTTTCCGCAAATGCGTTGTCGATGATCGAACGCGGCAAGACTTCGCCTTCGGTCAGTACGCTGTATAAACTGGCCGATGCGCTTGGGGTGGCGATCACGTCATTCTTTGGGACGGAAAATTCGAAGGCACAAGTTGTTTATCTGAAGCAGGATGAACGTACCCGCATGTCGTTCACTCGCGGCGTTTTCGAAGCCTTGGGCGGGGAGCAATTTGTCGGCAGGGTGGAGCCGTTCATGTTGACTCTCGAAAGCGGCGCATCCAGCGGACCTCATGACATTTCCCACTCGGGGCATGAGTTTGTCTACTGCCTGAGAGGTCAGTTGGATTATTACGTGGAAAAAGACTTATTACATATGGAGCCAGGAGATAGCTTGCTCTTCGCGTCGAAGCTGCGCCATCGCTGGCGCAACCCTGGCACGAATGTAGCCAATGCGCTCATTATTATCTCTGGCTTTGCAGAGGGGGAACATCCGCACACTATGCATTGGAAGAAGGATAGAAAATAAAAAAAACGCCATCCGAAAGGATGGCGTTTTGACTTGTAAACAAACTAGGCGTACATGCCCCAATCAAGCGCGGAGGGGTCTTCCATCATTGAGAAGTCCCACATCTCCATGCCCATTTCAATGTTGACAGGCATGTTGAAGGCTTCCACGGCCTTGGCTTTGGTCATTTCGATCATGGCGGGACCATACGGGCAGAAAGGTGTGGTCAGGATCATCTTAAGACGCGCGGTGTTATTCTCGATTTCAATATCGCGGATCAGACCTAACTGGATGATGGTCATTCCAATTTCAGGATCTATCACCTCAGAGAGTCGGTCACGCGCCGGCTTGACCATTTCCGGGTGGGTGGTGTGGATGGTCCACTGGATTTCTTTGATTTCAGATTCGCTCATGTTGCCTCTTTAAATTTTGTTTTATTCGCTGGCTGCTGCACGACGTAGGTGCAGTGTGAGCTTCCATCCAAAACACACTGTACTTTGTTTGCCGGAAGCGCCAGCATTTTTGAGATGACCGTCTGATCGACGGTGCAGATTTCGGGGTGTTTGATGCCGATTTGGTAATACGGGCAGGAGATTTCGTGGATGCGGTATTGATCGTCTTTCTTTTCCCACTCCACGGTAAAGCCTTCCTGCGCCAACAAATCTTTGACGAGGTCAAGCCGTTCTTCCATACTTAGCCCCTTGATGTCATTCGCGTATTCGCTGGCGAGATCTTCAGCGATCTGCCCAAACAACTTGCTGACCATGGGAGCTGGCATGCTCTCCTTCATCTGGGCGATTAAGCGTGTAGTCAAGCGGAGATAGCGGGTGGGGAAGCGTTCCATACCCTCATTGGTCAGGATATACACCAAGCGAGGACGCCCAACCCCGTGACGTTCCTCCTGTCCCTCGACCAAGCCTTCCATTTGAAGGTTCGTGAGATGATGACGGACGGAAATGGGATTGATACCCACCGCTTCTGCCAGATCGTTGATAGTGGAGCGTGGTTTCTTTAATAAGGTTTGTAAAATCTTGTCTCGCGTCGATTTCATAACGGGCAGTATAACTGCCCGCTTGTTACTTGTCAATATACTAGATAAATATCATAAATATTTACAACTATCGGATAATCATGGTGAAGACTGCCGACCAGTCGCTCCAATTGCCGGCTGGGTCGCTTGCTCGGACTCGCCAATAGTAGGTCCGCTTGCTGGTCAACGTCTTAGTTTGTATCGTGGTTTTGTTCGTTGTCGCTGAAAATTCCGGGGTGAGGAAGTCGGGGCTGTTATCCACTTCGATCTGATATTGCGATGCGCCAGGCACGGACATCCATGTCAGCCAGGGGCGCTTCGGGGTTGACGAATTACTGGCTGGGCTGACCAACTTCGGCTGAGAGGGAGGCGCTGTGTCAATCGTGAATGTAAAAGTCTTGCTGAATTTTCCGGGGTTGAAGTCCGCGTTATATGCCCAGACGCGCATGTAATATGTTCCATCAGGAAGCGGCAGGCTTGGCGTAAAGGAAGTTCCATTTGTGGTTTGTAGTGCGACCAATTGCGCAAAGTTGGCATCACGTGCGATAAAGATTTCATATGCCTGGGCTGTCCACACGGCTGACCACGATAGAGTTGGGCTGGGATTGTTAGTCAGATTCTTTTTGTTGATGTCGCGAGGGGCCGGTGCCGAAAAATTGACGGGAATCTTCGCGATGGTGAAGGCTTCGCCAGATGTAAAAGTCCCGCTTCCCATTCCGTTGTTTGCTAATGGATTGCCAGCCTGATCGCTGATGCTGCGATTGTCTAGCAAGTCCAAGCGCACTGTGCCAGACCCGGCTCCGGTGTTGACCGTCACCACATAAAACGGATTTGCATTTTGGATGTTGATAACAGCCGCATTGAGATTTGTAGTTGTTACACTGAAATCGGTTGGATCCACGCCGTTAACCGATTCAGAAAATGTCACGATGAAATCCACGCTCGGATGAATTGCGGGATTATTCCCTGCACGCACAATCGATGTGACGCGCGGAAGGATTCGATCAATGGTGTAGGTTTCTCCGTTCGTGAAGTTGGCATTCCCAATCCCATTGCCGCCCAGTCTGATTCCATCTGCATTGCGAATGCTATCGTCGTCGAGTAGTTCGATTTTCAGTGCGCCATCGCTCGCTCCGGGGTTCACGCTTACGATGTAAAACGGATTCGCAGATCGAACACTTAGGATGGCTGCGTCCGGTTTTCCTGATATGGCGAAATCAGTCGCATCCACGCCCTCGACGGTTTCTGAAAACGTCACAATGAAATCCACGCTGCCGGCGCTGGTGGGGTTTGCTCCTGCGCGAATGATGGATGTCGCAATTGGCGTATCGATGGCAACAGGGATGGTCTCGCCGAAAAAGTTTCCATTCCCAATGCCAGCCCCGCCAAGCGGGTTGCCCGCTCCGTCATAGATTGTGTCGTTATCGCTCACATCAAGCCGGATCGCGTCGCTGCCCGGGTTGATATTCACTGTGACTGTATAAAGGTCGCCAATACCTGAAATAGTTCCAATGGTCGCGCCATTCATTGTGGATAGGATGAAATCGCTTCCATCTACGCCGGTCACTGGCTCTGAAAATCTGACAGCGTAATCTACACTTGCATCGTTCATGTCACCTGCCCGTGTGATCGAAGCGACAGTGGGTGCTGTGCGGTCGATGGTGTAGGTTTCTCCGCTAAGACCTTGGGTGGTGGGATTCCCCGCCAGGTCAATGACGCTATCATTGTCGATAAAATCGAGGCGAAGGACATCATCCCCGGCTCCAGTTAAGACTGAAACGGTATACAAATTTCCTGAGCCAGTGACAGTTGCGACCTGTGCGCCAGCATTTGTCGATACGCTGAAGTCGCCATTATCCAGCCCAGTCACTGTTTCGGAAAACGTAACTGTGAAATCCACACTTGCCGCGTTGGATGGGGTTGTCCCTGCGCGCAGGATGGAGATGATTGTTGGCGCAGTCCTGTCTATAGTGATGCTTGTGCCGTTGGCGAAGTTGCCGTTTCCCAATCCAACCCCTCCCAACATATTACCAACTGAATTGACGATGGTGTCATCATCCTGTACGTCAAGGCGGATCGTGCCGTCGCCACTCCCCGAATGGACGGAGACTGTATATATGCTTCCCGATCCGCTCACATTTTGGATGACAGCTCCATTTGTGGTGCTGGTCAAAAAGAAGTCACTAGGGTCAACGCCTGTGACCGCTTCGGAAAATGTCATTTGAAAATTGAGAATGTCTGCATTTGTTGGCGATGAGGTCAGCGAGGTGATCGAAGTGACGCTCGGGTTCCCCTGACCGATCATAAACTCGTCCACTAATATCCCAGTCCTCGTGAACATCTGGAACTTCATGTAGGTGTTGGTCGCTTCCCCGCGCAAGGCTCCATGGTTCTGATTGAAGCGCACCAAACTTTCGGGGATGACTGTTTCGAAGCGATAGATATCCGCGCCGCCCAATCCGTTCACAATATAAGGCAATCCATTGGCTTGTAATCGCTCATATAAATGATTGTGACCTGAAAGGACTATATCTGCGCCCCATTCCTTGAATGGCCAACGCATATACTCGGTCGAGCCGTGCCGGCCAGATGAATAGGGTGGGTGATGTGCCACAACTACTTGAAAGGGTGCAGGGGAAGCGGCAAGTGCCTTCCGTAACCAGATTGCCTGCTCCGATTTTGCATCCACGCCATCTGGTTCATTGCGGTCGCTATCCAACATAAAAAAGTGGACTGGTCCCTGAACGAATTCATAATATCTCTGTTGTCGAAGCCCGAAATAGTCCAGATATGATTTGACACCATCCCCTGCCCAGTCATGATTGCCAATGGCTGGAAAAAACCTTCTGGTTGGAGATCCTTCTCCGTATTTCCCCTTATACTGATAAATATATTCATGGTAATACTGTCCGATGTTGTCATCCATTTCATACGGTCTGCTGGTCTGATTATTATCCCCGCTTGTGACGATGAAATCCGGATTCCAACTCTTGACCAGATTCGCCACATCCGCCGCAGGCTGACCCGCGAGTCCGTAGTCACTGATGACGGCGAAGACGACGCGGTTTGTTTGGGCGTGGATGTTTATCGGACTGATGCTAAGAAATATAAACAGTAAGATAAGCAGCAGAGATCGAATGGGGTTATTTTTCATATCTCGTTCCTTTGCAATTAGCGTGATTATAGAGTTCCCCCTTTCACTTTTGGTAAATGGAATGGATCTGATATGTAAACTTAAAGTGAGAGGAAGGATTGAATTAAATAATTGATCCAATCCTTCCTCTCTTATTGAGTTATTTCTCTATATAACGTCCAGTGTTAGTTGTGTCATAGGATATGGTACTCAAACCTAATGTGTTTTATATGCTTCATCCAGGGGCAGAAAGCAAGTAGGCAATCCTTCAGGTGAATTCCTATTGTGCCTAGACCGGGAGATCGCCGACCGTACCGTAGAGGAAAGGACCGACGCCATAGATATACCAGGTGGAGTTGGAAGGACGGAAGACCGCAATATCATCCTTGCCATCGCCATCGTAATCGGCCACCACCGGGAGATCGCCGACCGTACCGTAGACGAAAGGACCGACGCCATAGATATACCAGGTGGAGTTGG
>JAHDWC010000089.1 GCA_023382575.1 Anaerolineales bacterium | reverse complement strand
AAAAAATGGAAACTACTCCATTAGCGGCGGACCATCTTAACAATCCACAGCAATACAACAGAGCCAATCAAGGTGACCAGCATGGTTGGGATGGTAATGGCTTCATTGATCGTTCCCACGCCCAACAGTGGGCTGATGAAATAACCAGCCAGAAAAGCGCCGATAATGCCCACAACAATATCGAGCAGCAAACCTTGTTGCGAATTCGTACGCATGATCCTGCTGGCGATATAACCCACAATCGCTCCAGCTATGAGATAGATGATAATGTTCATTTTTTTATCCTTTCTTTAACAGTGTTGGGTTCTGCTTTCACTTTGAGGCCGGACTCAAACTCCGCCAGACGCTTCTCGATCTCGCTGGCTGCGGCTTCACGGGTATAGCCATATTTTTCCTGCAACAAACCCGCGAGGACCTCGAACTTGCCCGCAGCACGATCCAGATCGTCATCAGTGAGCTTGCCCCACCATATCTTCGCTTTGCCACGGACCTGTTTCCATTTGCCTTCCACAATATCTTTGTTCATAATTTGATCCTCCAGATCATTTTAAATCGCTGTCTCAGATGCCGCCGGCGCTCGAGACAGCGTAGGTTCGCTGGTTCTCAGAACTCTCATCCAGCCAATGGCATCAGCGGGTACGAAAGCCTGCAGCAATGGAACGCAGGCGTTCGGCTACCCCGTCTGGCATTTCACCTTTACTGATAAATGCATCGGCGCCGGCAGAAAGGGCAGCTTGCTGACGGGCGTCCAGATGGCTGATGAGAATAATGACTAGTGCAGCCGGGCAGGCTCTACGAAGCTCATCCAAAGCCGAAGTTGGTGTGGCTGGAAGCAAATCCCAATCAACCAACAACATATCTGTACGATTGATTGGTGCTTGCGCCAATGTGGTTGCCCAATCAGCGGCTTCGCCGGCTATATCCATCTTCAGGTCTAGTAACACAAGTCGCAGGGCGGCACGTTCTTCGGTTTTTGCATCGGCAATATATACACGGATCATATATTCATCGTATGATACAAACTCCCCAACCACATCCATCGGCTGGGGAGTTTGTATCTCCGCCACTTGGGGGAGATACAAATTTATAATTTACGCCGCTATATACGGCAGAGCGTTTTGTTACATCACTATTCCGTCGTTTTACCATCGAAATGTTCATTATTCTTCTCGGCTTCGGACCGAGTGTGATGGACAACCCCGTCACGATGATTGGGAGGAGCATAGAGTGTATAGAGCTTCAAAGGAACGTTACCGGTATTGATAATATTATGTGTCGTGCCGGACGGAACGAGCACAACGAAGCCTGCACTAAGTTCAGTGCGAACCCCTTCGAGCAGTACCTCTCCACTCCCCTCTTCCACACGGAAGAACTGGTCCAACTCGTGCAATTCCATCCCAATTTCTTCCTTGGGGTTCAATGACATGACAACAAGCTGAATATTCCTAGCTGTGTAGAGCACCCGGCGGAACTCCCTATTCTTGTTGACGATATCTTCGATGTTTTGTACAAATCCTTTCATCACACACCTCCAGCGAATGACTTACAGATCGTTGATCGTTATTTCTCTAAAAGGACTATTGATGGAAAGGCAGAAACCTGGCACTTGCGCAAAACTGAGGGTCAGAATCCATCACCCAGCAGTTGAATTAAATAAAGATCAAAAGCAGGAGGACCACCAAGAACCCGACGATATTGCGAAACAACTTGGAAATCGCCAGCAGGATAATCGCACTGCCCAGCGATACCAACAAAGCCGGAATGCTGAATTTCCTTCATTGATCGTGCTGATGTTGAAAAGTGGGCTCAGAAAAACTCCTGCCACAAATGCACCGACAATACCAACGATAATATCGGCGATCAGTCCCTGTCGGCTGTTGGTCTTCATGACCAGACTGGACACCCAGCCAATGATAGCCCCTGCAATGATCCATACGAAAAAGTTGATCATTTCCTGTCTTGATTACCATGAAAACCTTTTGATCAATCCTCGAGGATGAAGGTGATCTTTAACTGGACGCGGTACGCCGATATCTGCCCTTTATCGTCCAGCTCGACCTGCTGGTTTTCCACCCATGCAGACTTGACATTTTTCAGCGTCTTTTGCGCACGCGCAATACCCACTTTGATCGCATCGTCAAAACTCTTTGGCGAAGACGCGATGATCTCACTAACTTTTGCAACTGACATGGAATTACTCCTTTTGATTTGAATGAATTTCAACCTTCATGTTGAAGCATTAAATACAGGTTGTTCCGACTCACATTAAACACTCTCTTTAATTATCAATATAAATTCCCCAGCCACATCCGTCAGCTGGGGAATTTATATCTCCGCCATTTGGGGGAGATATGTTATATGATTTGTGAAATTAGATTGCCATCACCACCTGACCACGCCCCGCATGCTTGGCGCGATAGAGTGCCGAGTCGGCAGACCGCAAGATGGCGTCGCTGGCGAACCCGTGTTCAGGAAAAATTGCTACACCCATTGAAAGGGTAACCGCATCGAGGGTTTGTTCTTCAAATTTGAAATGGGATTGCCTGGCATATTCACAAAAAAATTCAGCGCGTTCGTATGTCACCGCCTTTGAGGCATCCGGCAGGATGACAATAAATTCATCGCCGCCATACCGGCAGGGGATATCTTCTCCGCGCACATGATCGAGCAATAATTTGCCTACTTCACGCAGGATGGCATCTCCCATGGCATGACCGTGAACGTCATTGAAACTCTTGAAATCATCCACATCCAGCATAATCAGCCCGAGAGGTTGTCCCTTGCGTGCCGACCGCAGGAGTTCACGCTCCAACGTCTCTTCCATATAACGGCGGTTGAACAACCCTGTCAGATAATCGCGCGTGGACTGTTCGCGCAGAAGCGCTTCGCTCTTCAGCAGATCAGCCTGGGCTTGCTTCCGTTCGCTAATATCGCGGATGTTACATTGAATAACTTTTTCCTCATTTACCAGATAGACATTACTGACGAATTCCACCTCCACCAGTTTTCCGTTCTTCGCTCGAAGTGGCAGATCTTCGTAGCGAATGTATTCATCCTTCTGCAAGGCTTCAAATGCCTCTTTACTGGCTTCGACATCCTTGAATGCGCCCATTTCCCATAACTTCTTTTTCATGAATTCTTCGCGCGAATACCCCAGCAGCTTGATCAGATATGGATTGACATCTTCGATCATGCCCGTTTCAGCATCCAAGATCAAGATTCCGTCCTGAGCTGCTTCGAATAAGCGGCGGTAACGCAATTCCGAAGTTTTTATTTTTTCTACGTTCGTCATGGCAACCTTCTAAATTTCTATTAGGGTTATCAACATCTATTGTATTATCCACCGATATAAACTCCGCTACCTAATTTTATAAAACAAAATATCCAGTCACATCCGGCAAATGGAGCATCCATTCCTCCGCCATTTGGGGGAGGCTTATTAACCGCTCTTTGGGTAAGATATAAATGCTCGCTGTTAGGATGCCCCCCTCATCCTGGCAGTGAGCATTTTGTATGCCTTCATTTTTACAGAATTTATCAGATGATGATGTGATTTCGCAGGGCCAATGTCACCGCCTCCGTGCGGCTTCCCGCCCCTAATTTTGACAAGATATTACTTACATGCGATTTAATAGTAGAGGTACTCACACCCAATTGGGCTGCGATTTGAGTATTACTTAACCCTTCGACCATCAACGCTAAAACATCAAGTTCACGTCCGGTCAGGTCGAGACCGGGAACAGGCGGCAGGTTGGTAGTTTCGACTAGAGATTGAGCAGCTTCGGGGGAGAGTGTGGCGCGTCCAATGTAAGCAGACCGAATAGCTCTCCCAAGGTCATCTGCAGAGACATCCTTAAGTAAATATCCGATAGCGCCAGCCTCCAACGCTTTCTTGATCAATTCGCCCTCTTTAAAACTGGTCAACACAAGAATTTGAACATTGGGATATTTCTGGCGAATCAGGTTTGTTGCAACCGCCCCATCCATATCCGGCATGATCATGTCCATAAGCACCACATCCGGCAAAACCTCACCGCAAACTTTGATCGCACCTGCTCCATTTTCCGCCTCACCCACCAATTGTAGGTCATCAAACACATTCAGGAAGGTAGCCAGCCCCTTGCGAACCATTGTGTGGTCGTCAACCAGCATGACGCGAATAGGATTGCTCATACTTGCTCCTTTTTATCACCTTCTTTCCAGTGAATGGTCAGCGCCGTGCCTTTGCCGGGTTGGCTTATGATCGACAACTGCGCCCCCACAGCTTCGGCACGCTCGCGCATCATGCTCAAGCCATAATGCCCCGATGTAACATGCTGAGGGTCAAACCCCCTGCCATTGTCACAAATGCTTAAATCGATGGAAGACTCATCCTGATTCAAGACGATTTCCACGCTGCTGGCTTCTGCATGTTTCGCAACATTGTTCAATGCTTCCTGACACAAGCGGTAAACTGCCACCTGAACCTCAGCCGGAATTACGCCCTGACCTTTCACTGTTACCGTAGCAGGCACATTCGTGCGCCCGTTGAAGGCATTGCCCAGCAATCGCAACAGATCACCCAACTCGGCGTCGGTCAGCGTGGAAGGGCGCAGTTCCGCCAGCAGGGCGCGCATTTCAGCCATGGCTCCGCGAGTCAACTTGCGCAAGTCTTCAAGCGACCGCCTCGCCTCTTCCTGGTCCCGGTCCCACAAACGCGGCAGAACCTCAGCGATCAACCCCGCCGAAAACAGGGATTGATTGACGGCATCATGCAAATTGCGCGCCAGCCGCTGACGCTCTTCCAGCACAGCCAATTCCTGCGCATGCTCATAGAGTTCGGCATTGATCATGGTGATGGCAGCCTGGTTCGCCACACTAAGCGCCAGATCTGCGTGATGAGGCGTGAAAAAATCACGTTTTTTGTGCGCCACACCCATGCCTCCGATCACACGGCTTTTCACTGCCAGTGGAACCCACATCCAGGAAAGCATCCCTTTGAGCAGTACAGCTGCTCCATCTTCCAAAAGCAAACGCAGAGATTGCGCCTGTGGCTCATCGCCCCGCACATCCGCAATGCGGATGGGACGGTGTTCGTTGAATAACTCGCTCAAGATTTCAGGGTCAGTCAATTGGATATGAATGGGATCAGATTGTTCCAGTTGAGATGTTCCACGCATTGCCAGAGTGACCAATGCCGATTTTTCAAGAGAGAATAACCCGGCATGGTTGTATTCAATGATCTCACGCAATTGTTCCAGAATCAGCCCGGGTCGGAGTTCAAGGGTGGAAGCCAGTGTATGCGAGATTGCCAAAAGCGTAGCTTGTTCACGGGAGCGAATCGCGATGCTTTGGTCAAGTCGCTGTTCTTCTTTAATACGTTCACTAATATCTCGAACAACACCCAATAAACATGGGTGATTCTGATACTCAAGCAGGCTTATGCGCCATTCTGCATAAAAGGTCGTACCATCCTGCCGCATGTGCAGGGTCCGGGTATCGAAGTCACCGCCTGATTGAAGCGCCTGCACAAATTCACTAAATGCAAACTGGCTGTCAGGGTAAATGAGTTTTATCAGTGGCAACCCAATCATCTCTTCGCGAACATAACCGTGCATGCTGCATGCAGACTGATTTGCTTCCACCACAAGCCCAGTTTCAAGGTTACCGATGAGCATCCCATTTTTGGCAGAATCGAAGATTCTGCGATATTGCTCACCTTCTGATCCAGATTGAGATTGATCCAAACTTTTTGTCACACGGGTTACCTCTGGGTAAAAACAGTGAAACCAATCAAAAGAACCGTCCAATTATTATGATATTCATTCTACTGTAATAAACAAGTGGTATTTCATTGGTTTTTGATGAGAATCTCATATTTATTAAGAGATCTTTATTTGCTGTTGAGCATTTTGAACCAATAGTGTGCTACACTGTTAAAGGCGCTTTGTAAACCTCATGTTTATCAGACCGGGGGGAAAGGAGGGTGTTCCATAGGGAACATCCATTAATCCAAGCCCGCTTATTTTGAATTGGCACGATCGGAAGTAAAGGAATACATTATGAATAAAAGAGAAACTGTACAAGCCTTCATGGATTCGATCCAGCTAGGCGAGTTTGACCTTGCGAAATCCATGTTAGCAGACGATTTTCAGTTCAGTGGACTGATCCCTGAAGTGATAAACAAGGATACATGGCTCGAAATGAGCGTCAACCTTAAGGCAGCATTTCAAGACCTGGACTATCACTTCAAAGTGATCGGTGCCAATGGCGACGTAGTCAGATCTACGACACAGTTAAGCGGGACCCAAACAGGTTCGCTTGATTTAGCCGGGGTAAACATGGGCGTCATCCCAGTCACTAACAAGCATGTTTCAATCAAAACAGCGAAGACCAAGGTGACCGTTAAAGAAGGGAAGATCAAACTGTGGGTTGTTGAACCAAGAGATGGTGCAGGGCTTGAAGCGGTACTTCATCAACTTGGTGGTGCTTTGCAACATCCAGAAAAAGAAAGTCTGTAATGAACATTCAACTGTATGTGGGAAATTTGTCCGGGCTTACGACACAGAATGACTTAAGCAACTTGTTTTCACAAGCCGGAGACGTCATCGAAGCAAAATTGATGATTGACAAGAAAAGTGGTGAATCCAAAGGGTATGCCTTTGTTACCATGAGCGCACAGAGCGAAGCTGATCGAGCGGTGAATATGTTCAACAGATATGTATTGGAAGAATGTAAATTAGTCGTTCACATGGCCAAGTTAAGAGTGCAACGCGGACTCAAAGACCCGCCATACACACCCTGAACATCCCACATAAAGTAAAGGAATAAATGATCCAAATTGAAACAAACACAAAAATATACCGACCCATTAAGCAGGTTTTTGATTTCGTAAGCACGCCAGAGAATGATTTTCAATGGCAATATGGCACGCTGGCATCCAGCCGTATCCCCGGAGATGCAAGCTTTATCATCGGGTCGTTTTTTCGAAGTATTGGTCACCTAATGGGGCGCCGCAACCTAAGCATGTTTGAGGTGACAGAATATGACCTGGACAAAATATACGGGTTCAAATCCCTGTCGGGACCATTGAATTCACACACGACTTATACCTTCGAAATGAGTCGGGGAAGTACAAAAGTTGGCATTTCTATTCAGTTGAAAGTACAAGTAACGCATCCTGCCATGATCAACGAAGTTTCCCTTAAAAAACAAATCAAGGAAAACCTGAAATTGCTCAAAGAACTGCTTGAAGAAGATACTGCCCGTCCGATAATTTTGTAAGGAGAACCCATATGGAAAGACCCAGCCATTCGATTATCAAGCGAATCGCCTTTATAGGCAATTACCAGCCCCGTCAATGCGGCATCGCGACGTTTACCACCGACCTGTGTGAGTCCATTGCAGTCGAGCACAAGGGGACGGATTGCATTGCCGTACCTGTTAACGACACCGACACGGGCTATGAGTACCCGGCACGTGTCCGATTTGAACTCACCGAAAAGGATATCGAATCCTATCGCCGCGCTGCAGATTTTCTAAACATCAATAATGTGGATATGGTTTCACTTCAACATGAGTATGGGATCTATGGTGGCAGGGCCGGGAGTTACATTCTGACACTTCTGCGTGAATTGCGCATGCCAGTGGTGACCACATTACATACGATCCTTCGTGAACCAAACTCTGATCAGCGACGGGTATTGGAGGAGATCATTTCATTATCAGACCGTGTCGTGGTCATGAGCGAACGCGGCGCTGAATTTTTGCAGGATGTTTACCGCGTTGCCCCGGAAAAAATTGATCTGATTCCGCATGGAATCCCCGATATTCCATTTGTAGACCCAAGCTTTAATAAAGACCTTTTTGGGGTTGAGGGAAAAAGTGTTCTCCTCAGTTTTGGGTTGTTATCTGCCAATAAGGGCATAGAGAATGTCATTGAAGCGCTACCTGCCATTTTGGAAAAACATCCCAATGTTGTATACATTGTAGTTGGGGCGACTCATCCACACGTGCTTCAAAAGGATGGCGAGATCTACCGCCTTTCCCTGCAATGGCTGGCGCGTGAAAAAGGCATAGCAGGGAACGTAATATTCTACAATCGCTTTGTCAGCCTGGAGGAACTAGTTCAATTTATTAGCGCAGCGGATATTTACATCACACCTTACCTTGACGAGGCGCAGATCACATCAGGCACATTGGCTTACACCGTGGGAGCAGGAAAAGCTGTCATCTCCACGCCGTATTGGTACGCAGAGGAAATCCTTGCCGAGAACCGGGGGGCATTGGTGCCATTTAAAAACCCACAGGCACTGGCAGATCAAGTTATTGATTTGTTGACAAATGAATCCAAACGTCACGCCATGCGAAAACGTGCGTACCTGTTCGGCAGAGATATGACTTGGTCACAGGTTGCCCACCGATATATGAAAACGTTTGAGCGCGCCCGTGCCGAGCGCCGCTATTTTGCCCAGGCGGAATTCGCTGTAAAGCCATTAAATAAACGGGCCGGGGAATTTCCTCTCCTAAACCTGAATCATTTGCATAACCTCACGGATGATACAGGCATATTCCAACACGCCATTTTCACGATACCCAATTACAGCGAAGGCTATACCACCGATGATAACGCCCGGGCGTTAATGGTCAGCATCCTTTTGGAAGGGAAAGGCAACAAAGCGTCTTCTGACATGGCAACACGCTATCTCGCTTTCATTTGGCATGCTTTCAACGAAAAGACAAAACGCTTTCGTAACTTTATGGATTATCAGCGGAATTGGCTTGAGGAAAGCGGCTCGGACGACAGTCATGGACGCGCATTATGGGCGCTGGGTGTTGTATTAGGGCATTCAAATATACCTACCTTGCATAATATGGCAGGGCGTATATTTCAACAATCCCTGCTTTCTATTCTCGAGACGACCAGCCCGCGTGCCTGGGCATTTGCTTTGCTCGGCATTCATGAATATTTGCAGGTATTTAACGGAGATCGCCGGGCAAGTCAGGTGCAAACAGAATTAGCAGGCAGGTTATTATCCCTTTACAGGAATAACAAAACCGAAAGATGGAACTGGTTTGAAGATAAATTGACGTACTGCAATGCGGCTTTGTCACATGCAATGCTGACATGCGGTAAGGATATGTCCAACCCAGAAATGATAACCGTTGGCATGGAGTCGCTCAGTTGGGTTGCCAAACTGCAACATTCAGATCATGAGAATCATTTTGTTCCGATCGGATCAAATGGGTTTTATCCACGGGACAGCGAACGTGCCCGTTTCGATCAACAACCTGTTGAGGCACAGGCAATGGTATCTGCCTGTCTTGAAGCTTATAGAATAACCAAAGAGGAGAAGTGGCATACAGAAGCCCGGCATACTTTTGAGTGGTTCCTAGGCAGAAACGACCTGCACCTCCTGATTTATGACCCAACGACTGGGGGCTGCCGGGATGGACTGCACCCGGACCGCCTAAATGAAAATCAAGGTGCTGAGTCCACGCTTGCATTTCTGCAATCTCTGCTCGAATTGCAATTAGCTGAAAACATCATTCCTTCAAATAAGGACACATACATTGAACAACCCGAATCTGCAACTCTTTCAACGTCATAAGCTTAATCCCATTCTAACTGCTGCAAATTGGCATTATTCAGTCAATAGTGTATTCAATCCAGGTGCGACGCTGCTTGCCGATGGGACAACTTTACTATTATGTCGCGTCGAAGATAAACGTGGTCATTCGCATTTATGCGCTGCCCGCTCCCAAAATGGCATGGACAACTGGCAGATCGATGCAAAGCCTACTTTCATGGCAGATCCCGAACATTACCCCGATGAGTTATGGGGGGTTGAAGATCCGCGTATCACGTACGTTCCAGAATTGAAGCAATATGCAGTCGTGTATACGGCATATGCAAGCGGCGGTCCCGGTGTAGCCTTGGCGCTCACGAAGGATTTCCAATCGTTTGAACGGCTCGGCGTGATCATGCAGCCGGAGGACAAGGATGCAGCTCTTTTACCGCACCGTATCAATGGGCACTGGGCTTTGATCCATCGCCCAGTGGGTCCAACCAGCGCACATATTTGGATATCGTACTCCTCGGACCTACAAAATTGGGGCGGGCACAAAAAGATTCTGGAAGCGCGTCTTGGAAGTTGGTGGGATGCAAACAAGATCGGGCTTTCTCCGCCATTAATTGAGACCCCTGACGGCTGGCTCATGATCTATCATGGCGTCAAGCAAAATGCGTCCGGCACGATTTATCGTTTAGGACTGGCACTGTTCGATTTGAATAATCCTGAGATGTGCCTCAAGCGCGGTGATGAATGGGTGTTTGGACCTGAAGAACCGTATGAAAATCATGGGGATGTTGATAAGGTAATTTTTCCTTGCGGTTTTACTCTTGCCCCGGATGGAGACACGCTTCGCCTTTACTATGGGGCAGCCGATTCTAGCATTGCCATGGCAACTGGCAGCATTCAGAACATGCTTCAATGTCTTCAGAAATAAGGCGTTTTACTGTGAGGTATGAATTTACACACGACCTGATTTGCGGTTGGCTTTGTTTGCCGCTTCAAAATTGGTAGTTTCACCAACTTCAAGAATTTTTGTTGATAGAAATTTCCCAACTTGGAGATTATTTATGACACTACTATCAGGTATTCAACTGCTCTTGTGCGATGGTAATTGGCTGGCGAGGTCAGATATCACTTCCAATTCGAATTACTAATTCAGTTTAAAAGTATCGTTTACCCCCTGATCTCCTTAAGTTTGTTCAAAACCTGGTTATCGATAATGCTTATTCTAAAAACCTCACTCGTAGTCACTCGCTATTAAAATAATCGCCATGTAAACATATGTGACAAAATGGGATCAAATATAGTCTGCATCGCCCGGTCCATAAGCCTGCAATATCGTTTTGTATCCAATTTTCCGAGGTCCAGCATTTCATCCAGTTCCCAAGCATGTACCCCAATGGCATTTCGGGCAAACAAGAATTCCAGCGATTGACCGGGAGCGAACTGCCTGCCATGTGCCTGCAACTGTCGGGCAGCATGTGCAGCTGGAGATGGAGTCTTGTATGCTTCAATTGTCCGACTTAGCCTTTGGCGAATGACCAATTCCCCCAATGGAACACGTCCCATTCTGAGATCTCGCTTTGCATCTTCCACCAATTTCATAACTTCTGGAACGCGGTCGGCAAATTCACGCGGGGTATTCGCATGTGCCAGACTTTCCAGCGCCTTCAATTGAATCTTTCTCACCCACAGAGTCGTATCCCTGCGACGTAACTCGATGCCGCGATATTTGAGCGAACCATCCTGAAATGCGCCAAAGTATTGGTTGGGTACAGGGACACGTGCATCCCGCTTCGAAGCTAGAAAAGCCACCCACTTGAAGACTCCTTCCAATGCAATGGGAATGCCTGTTTTCTCTTCGATGGCGTTCATGAGTTGCGTGAAGTCGGACGGTTTGTGAAAGCCTGCCTGTTGCACAAAGAGACAATCCACATACATGTGTAACACTGTGAACCCCATATCCTCTGCCACCTCCTTGGCTTGCAGCATCAGTTCGCGGCTCATGGCAGTCACAGCCTCATGTGATTCGATCTTTCCAAAGCGTGCATTCTTGTATCCCAAATATCCAAAGCACACCACCAACAGCCACTTGAGCGCCGCAGCACGCGCCTTGAGGGTTTCAACTCTGCAATCGCGCGGGTCGAGATCGGACAAAATGTTCTTAAGCATCAGACGCTTTTCCAACAGAGGGCGCAGAGCCTTGGGTATCAACCCTTCCGGCGCATCATCCTGCCCAACCGATGTTGATACACCTTTAGTTGTTCGTCCTACAGTCTCTGGAGATATATTATGTTTCACCATGATCGCCGGGTACATCGAGGAGAAATCGATCTGAGCCACATTCCCATGCAATCCAATGATGGGCTGATAGATCAACCCGCCGTGATCGGCGCGGATCAATTCCGCCAAAGTCTTCTTGCCCTCCACTTGTTGCTTTTGTACGGGAACCATGGTGTTGTTTCGCTGAGCAGTGAGCATCTGCATGGCAGTGATGCCGGCACCGGGAGATTTACGCGCCATCTCCTGCACGCCAATGCCCGTGACACGCGCCTGCTCCATTGCGCCTTCCAATCCATACTCCCCAAACGACATGGCGTTTTTGCGATCAATGTGCCAGCGTCCGAAGAGATGTGCCTGTGCGCCGCGAAAGGTTACCTGACCATAGGCAAAATAACTATTCGCTTTGCGAGTCAGTACATGTCGTTCTCGATCCCGATTTAGGTTCAATTCGATCCCGGTTTCCTCAGACCACTGGATTAGTTGCGGAAGAAGCCAGGTGTCGCCGTAGTCGGTCAGGATCAGGTCGGGATCAAGACGTTGCAGGTCGGCTTTCAAGCTGATCAGGAATGCTCTTGGAGAATCAAGGGAGAGGCTGTATTCCCTTTGGTTATATTTCACATGCAATTGCCTAGGCTTACGAATGGCAGGGTTACAGTCTGGTGTGAGGGTCAGGATGCGTAACGGGATGGGAGTCGGATCGATCCCCCAAGGCGAGGATAAAGGCTCAATGGTCTGCACCCATTCCCCATCCAGTATGACGCGGCAACGCCCCAGCAAATGCACATTCGACTGTGCAATAAAACGCAGGGTGATGGGGATATCCGCATCGTAATAATCCAAGGCTGGGAATTGCCGTTGCAGGTCCCCGAATAATTTATGGATGTTTGCCGGATCAGAAGTGGTGACTGCCATCACATCCCGTTCGCCAAGAAAGAGGTCGCGGCGGATGGTCCGTTCCAGCCTTACATCCTTTTGTTTCAGGTAGATCCATGCCTGGCGTAAAAGACTAAAATCTCCCGCCGCATAGAATGTGACCACAAACTCCATGCGCAGGCGCAGGCGTTTGTCATCGTCCGTCAATAACCAAAGCGTGATGCCATCCTCTTCCGCATATACATCCAGGAGCCAGCCAGTTGCCTCAGCCATGTTTCGATACGGCTCTGCCAGTCAACCCGAGTTCTTCTTTATCAGCTCTTCGACCTTTTGTTCAAGAACGGCTATTTCTTTCGACTGTTCCAGCAACATGGCAAGTAGCGCCGATTCAAATGGCAACAGCGACTCCGCCTGTCCGATGGCGGCGATATGCCGACGTGCGGCGGCAAAGAGACCATCAAAGATGTATTGATCACTGCGACGCAAGGTGCGCCGAAATGCCGACAGGTTGGCTTCGGTTTCGTTTAGAAGCTGGGTAATGGTAACAAGGGTACGACCCATATCATTCAGAAGAGCGATGGTTGGGTGGGTCCGCAGACGGGCGCTTCCTGGATCATCACCTCATCCGCCTGTCTGCAGACTTGTTCAAGCAGGAAGTCACGATCATCCGCCAGTGGTGGGGGGAGTGTTACCACCACAGGTCCTGACAGCACCAGCCGTTGCATCTGACCCAGACAGGATTTCAGGAGTCTGTACGCTTCATATGTTGACACGTGATCGTCATAGAATGTGTTCAACAAATCCAGGATCAGGCAGGGGTGGTTCAAAGACGGAGTGGAACTGAGCAGGGTGTTCATCTCATAACAGGTGAAGGCGCGCCGACTTAACAAGCGATTCGCGGCAATTGAAATATCCACCATTTTCCTACGCAGGAATGTGGCAACCTGATAGGGTCGATAACGGTTGCCGCCATCCAGGATGGTGACTGCCCCGCGCAAGCCGAGTTCGGCAATCAGGCTCATGCTTTCAGTACATGCAGCGTCCGATGTATAGACTGCAATTAGCTTGCCGGTTTTGAGAACGGGAAGGATATCCATTCTGTGAGATTACAGGTTTTCCTTATTAAACAACAGCCCCCACCTGGGTATCAGAAGGGGGTGTTTTGGGGGTACTAGATTTAGGGGGTGAAGAAGGGGTGAGTGCCTATTGCTGGCGTTCCCACTCGTTAAAATCCCAGTGAGACAACAGAACGCGCAGGTCATTGCGCTTGTTCACTTTGAATTTTCGGAAGGCCGACTCCAAACGATCCTTGACCGTTTCCCGCGAGATATGCAATCTTGCCCCGATCTCTCGATTGGTATAGCCCAGACACACCAGCGCAGTCACATCCTTTTCACGAGGGGAAAGCGCTTCCCACGTGTTCCAGAGTCTTTCATTGGCTGTGTATTGGGTCAGACCTGCGGCCAGGATATCGGGGATCAAATCGGTTTCAGGACGGCCTTCGTCTGAGGAAAGGGTGGAAAGCGTGACGTGCAGGCTTTCACTCGCATCAAAATGGTAGGTTCGAGGACCGGGCGTTGGACGCAAGCCTATCAGGTGTAGAAAACGATCCCAGATAGACATACAGCAGGGATAATAACAGAACAAATGTTCTTTCGTCAAGCACTGGAAATAAAAAATGCAACACCAGGGTGAGGGGGGCACCCTAGCGTTGCAAAG
This sequence comes from Anaerolineales bacterium, assembly GCA_023382575.1. Taxonomy (GTDB): domain Bacteria; phylum Chloroflexota; class Anaerolineae; order Anaerolineales; family Villigracilaceae; genus Villigracilis. Next base: position 1,991 of record JAHDWC010000089.1, on the reverse strand, counting down.
ATATTTTACCAAATATTCCGCTCTGTACAAAACTACCATCGCTAACTCCAGCCCAAGTCTAAAGCGACACGTTCCCCATACCCACCCATTCATCTATATATCATCAGCAACCAATGACCTGGTTGCTCTTTTATCTTCTGGCTGTAAGCCTGTATGACCTGCGCACCCGTCGCATTCCGAACTGGTCCACCTATCCGTTGATCCTTGCGGGCATGCTTGCGCACTTTCCCGGGCATATGGATTTGTGGCTGGCATGTTTTCTGCTGCTTTCCGCCTGGGCAAACGGCTGGATGTGTGCCGGGGACGTCAAATTGTGGATGGCAATCCTTTGGGCGTTACCTAATTCCAATATGCCATTCCTAATTCTGCTTGTATTCCTTTCCTTCCTGATCACAGGGGGCATGCAATTCATCTGGAGATTCTTTCAGAAGCAATCCCTCACCGGCACAAAATCCCCCGCCGCTTGGCGAACGATTCCATTTCTTCTGATGGTCTGGTATGTACACTGATCTTTTCCTTGCCATGCTCAACCCCAGAAATGCACGTGGGAATCCCATCCTGTCCGCGCTGGTTTACACCTTCTGCCCTGCCGCAGCACGTTGGTGGCTGGTGGGGGCCGACCCCACCCCGCCTTTCGATCCCATCTGGAAATCCCTGGAAGATCTATCCACCGGCAAGACCCTGCTGGAATTCCTGACCGAATATGGCTTCGAAAATCTCCTCGATGAGATCCGCTCCTATGTTGGCGAAGTCGAGGAGTACCGCAGACAGCATAGTAATTTCCAATCGCCGGAACTCATGCCGCTCTTTCGGGGTGGGAATATCCCCATCAGCCGCCGATACGGTTCCCAGAATGCCATCCAAAATCTCGGTGGAGACTGGCGCAACCTGTTCATCTATGTCCGCACCTGGGCGTTCCTTGTCCATGACTGGCGCATCGCCATGCAGATCGGACGCGACTCCGGTTGTGTCCCAAGGGCTGAAAAGGTCTGCCTGACTCTGTCCGGTGTAAATCTGCCTGTTCAATTCGATGTTTGGGTCTGGCAGGTTCAGGTAGGACATGTGACCGAAACAAAGATTGGTTCACTCATCTCCAATGGTGAGCAGGATCAACTGCGCTTCTCCCTGCTCAGCCGTTGCACAACCCTGGGGAGCCAGCCCTGGTCCAATACGCCTGTTATTTACTCCCTTGATCGAGAAAACGGCGCAGCAAAACCGTTTGATCCTTTGCTTGCCAACCGGGATCTGGAAAAAACAGTGGAGTCTCTTTCCAATCTGGCAAAGAAGGGTCCGCATCCGCCCTTGAATGCCCTGCAGCGACCATCGCTCTGCAAACAATGCGGATATCAACAATTGTGCTTTACAAGAAACCATATCTCCCAACATGCCTTGAATAACCTATGACAAAACTTCGCATCCTCATCCTTCTGACACTTTTCCTCGCCATACTGCTCATGATTGGAATGGCAATGACTACCACACCGGTGTATGCCTCCAACGCGAATCCACTCCTGACTCCCACTCCCACGGTGACGGTCACAGTCACACCGACACCACCCACGGGAGGTGGTGGAAACACCACAACCACCATCTCACAGATCTTCAATCATCTGGTCTTTCCCGCCGAAACGATCTCTGAGGCATTGGCAGGCATCTTCGACAAAGCCGCTGACAAGGAAGTGCGTGCGATGAGCGAGGAGGTGGCGCGCTGGACCAGTGTGATTGGCGAGATCGTGCAGGCTCCCAGTCAGGGCGATTACAGCACGGTGGCGCAATCCAGCCTGCCAGTTGCGGCAGCATTGGCGCCTGCCTTATTCCTGTTGAGATTGGCTCTCTATCATTGGGGCAGATTGCTCGGGGATGATGACAGCAGTTTGCGCGTCATTGGAGATTGGGTCACCGCCGGATTGCTTGCGATTGCCTCCGGACCCTTCCTTGATCTCCTTGTACGCCTGGGTTGGTGGATGGTCGGGAAAGTGATCGGTGAAACC
>JAHDWC010000088.1 GCA_023382575.1 Anaerolineales bacterium | reverse complement strand
CCATCGTCGCCACAAAGATCGGCACGGCCTTTGTCATGGTCGCCTGACCCAGCAACGCGCCTCCCTGTGCGCTGTGGTTCTGGATGGCCACTGAGACACCCCACCAGGTCAGCATGGCGTTGAAGGCGGCAGCAAGCAGCCAGGCGCCAAAGAGGTAGTAGACCTCAACGGGTTCATCGCGTCCCTGTTCGGGAGTGAAGATGCGGGCGATCCCGGCAAAGTCGATGGTACAAAAAGCAAACGCCAGAATGGACGACCAGTACATGCCTCCGAACTTCAATTCACCGAGCACATCACGCAAGGCAAAGGAGGTGGTGCCGTAATTGAAGATTTCAAAAGACAGCAAGGCACAGACGAGAATTGCTCCAAAGATTGCGCCGCGTTTAAGAGACACATTCTTGAGCAAGGGTATCAATTGGATGTTAAGGGAGCGGTTCATGGGAGATCTCCTTTTGGGAACCAAAACAGGGGAGGAATGGCTGCCCTTAATATAGAACACTTGTTCTATTTTGTCAAGTTAACATTTATTGCAAGAGAATTATCGTCATATTCCCCATTACGAAAACCTCCGAAGATCTTTCACTTCGGAGGCGGTGAACTACTTATTTAGGACCATGCCGGCTGGGATCATTGAAACCCCAGAGCACATTGACCACTTTCCATTCGCCGTTCAATTTGATGATGTGCATGTAATCAACCCATTCATCGGCAATCAGCTTTACAGATGCAATGGAACCACAAATGTCAAAGATCTCCACTTCTTTTTTGGGGTTCGCAGGGAAGCGTGTGCCATCAACATTGTAGCTTTCAGCCACCAATGCAAGTTGTTCCAGACTCATTTCATCAAGGTATTGCTTGCGAGTGGCAGTGTCCGTCCAAAAGGTGCGTTTTACCAAGCGCGGATGCACGCTGCGTTCCAATTGTCCGCGGTCGACATTGTGCTGAGATTCGATGTAATCCAAGGCAGCCTGACGAATCGCTTGTTCATCCTCTGCGGTGTGAGTGAATGCCATACGCCAATATCCTTTGTAATTCAGTCGCGGCTGCGTCCGCTGATGAGCGAAACGTAATACAACAACTGCAAGATGGCTGTGACCAAACCTGCGACGTAAGTCAACGCGGCGGCATTGAGCACGCTGTTGACGCCGCGCTTCTCTTCTTCGGTTTGAATGATCCCACTGTCAGCGAGCAATCTCTTCGCCCGGGCAGATGCGTCAAATTCCACAGGCAAGGTAGCCAGCGCGAAGACGGCACCGCCCGAGAAGACCAATACGCCGAGCCATGCGATCTGCGTCAATTGCAGGAACAGACCGATCATGATGAGAATCCAACCGAGGTTCGAGCCAACGTTGACCAACGGCACAAGCGCGGCACGGAACTTCAGCGGGAAGTATTCCTCAGCATCCTGCTGGGCATGACCCAGTTCATGCGCAGCAATCGCCAGCGAAGCAACGGATGCACCATTGGCCACACCATTCGAGAGGAAGAGGGTCTTGTTGCGCGGATCGTAGTGGTCGGTCAATTCGCCGGGCGTACCTTGGATCTGCACGCCGAACAACCCGCTGTTGGAAATGAGCCGTCGAGTAGCGTCATAACCGGTCATGCGGCTGCGAGCCGGAACACGACTCCATTTGCTGTACGCCGCGCGCACATACCATGACGTAATTGCCATGAGAATGAAGGCGGGGATCATGAAGATCAAATATATGGGATCAAAGAAAAACATGTTGTTCTCCTTTCGTTACTTTACTGTCCGATCATTTCCATGAGGATTTTGATCGCTTCGTCCAATTGTGGGTCGCGGTCGGCTTCACGGTCTTCGGGCGTCAACTCCACGGGGTAATCTGGCGTGAGCCCGATCTCGTGGATGGTCTTCTCGTTGGGGGTGAGCCACTTGGCAATCGTCACACGGACTGCACCATTATCGCCGCTGAGCGGAATCCAATTTTGGACGGAGCCTTTGCCATATGAGACTGTGCCCACCAATTTGGCACGTCCCAGATCTTGAAGCGCACCCGCCACAATCTCAGACGCGGAAGCGGAGCCTTCATTAATCAACACTACCATCGGGATGGTTGGGTCTGTCGCCATCCCACCCGGCAGAACGTCATAGGTGGTACGCCTGCCATCTCCATATTGCTCGTACAACACCACGCCTTCGTCCACGAACTGCGAGGTGACCTCCACAGCGGTTTGCAAATAACCGCCGCCATTGTTACGCATGTCAAGGATGATGCCTTTGGGATTCTGCGCCATCAGATCTTTCAACGCCGCTTCCAACTCAGGCATGGTCTTGGAACCAAAGGTCGTAACCTGAATATAGGCAATGTCGTTATCGAGCATTTCACCCGTTGCAGAAGCGATGGTGATCTTGGCACGCACAATGTCGAACTCCAACAAGCCATCCTCTCCTTCGCGGAAAACCGTCAAATGGACGGTGGAGCCTGCAGGTCCCAACACACGGAGGCGGGCAAGTTCTGCATCGATGCCGGTCATATCTTCGCCGTCAATGGCGACGACCTGGTCACCGGGCAGAAGTCCAGCCTCTTCAGCGGGCGAGCCGGGGATGGGACTGGTAATGGTCAGATAGTCAGTGGTCGTATCCACATAAGCGCCAATGCCTTCGTATTCGCCTTCAAGGCTGGAGTTGGCCTGCTCGTAATCTTCCGGATTCATGTAGGAAGAATGCTGATCGCCCAACGCTTCCATCATGCCGCTGATAGCGCCGCGCATAAGCGCCACATCATCCACGGGCTGGTCGACGTAATTTTCATGGACGAGATTCCACGCCTCCCAGAATGGGGCGAAGAGAGCTTGCATTTCCTCGGGGGTTGCAGACTGCTGTTCGGGAGATGACGTAGACGGCACAAAGACATTTGTATCGTCTGGGTTGAAGACATTGCCAAAGGGCAACATATGCCCGGTGACAAAGCCTCCAGCGAAGGAACCAAGTCCCACCACCATAACCACCAGAACAATCAGAATAGTTTTTAAAGTCTTATTCACAAGAGCCTCCATATGGCTTTAACTACGCAAAAGATACCATTCGGTTATTAAAGATTGCTGAATGAATTGTTCGATTTGTATAAGAACTGCAGCGTTCAAGCGTTTTTTTCATCCTCCTCAGACTGTTCGCCACGCAGTTCCCTTACCCGGCGACTGAGTTCCTCCAACTCGCCTTCTTTTTTCTTCTGCGGCGCCGCAAAGGATTCGGTGAATTTTTTGAACATGTTCTTGTCGTTGTTGCGAAAGGCGCCACGCACGACGGCATACATCAACAGGTTTGCGCCACCCACCACCACAAGAAAGATCAGTGCGACGATCCAGCCTTTTTCGATATCCATATCAAGCCTGCCTTTCGAGAAGTTGTCTGAGTTCGTTCCAATCGCTCAGGTGCGCATCCGCCGCGCCGATGGGGACTTCTTCGTTATAAAGAATGCTGAACAATCCCGCCTCTTTCGCCGCGCGAGTGGTACGGTGAATATCGTCGATCATCACACATTTCGACGGATCCGTCTCGCCTGCAAGTTTCATCGCGATCTGGAATGACTCGGGCATGGGCTTGCAATACGGAGAGACGGCGTTCACATCCACGATGACTTCAAACAAGTCGCGCAGTTCGAGGATGGTCAACACTCTTTCGGCGTGATGAATATCTGCGTTGGTGAAGATCAAGTTACGGGTCGGGAGGGAGGCGATGATCGAGCGTAGAGTCGGATTGGGAGTTAGATAATCCGTGAGCGGCAAGTCATGCACGAAGGCGAGATAATCCTGCGTATTGATTTCGTGATGCGCTTGCAGTCCGCGCAAAGTAGTGCCGTATTGCAGAAAATATTTTTCGCGGATGTGCGCGATCTGGTCTTCGGGAAAGCCCATGCGTTCGCGCATGTAAATGTTCATGCGCTCTTTGATGGCGTGCCACAAACCAGTATTTGACGGATAGAGTGTGTCGTCGAGATCGAAGAAAATGGTGGTAAATCGCATTCGGCAATTATAATTGCGCCATGCCCATTCGATTGTTGTCATCCGAAGTCTCGTCGCAGATCGCCGCCGGTGAAGTGGTGGAGCGTCCCGCGTCGGTCGTAAAAGAATTGACCGAAAATTCACTGGATGCCGGCGCGAAAAACATCTCCATTTCGATTGCGGATGCCGGGCGGACTTTAATCGAAGTGGCAGATGACGGACATGGCATCCCTGCTGATGAATTGGAACTGGCGGCTTCGCGTCACGCGACCTCGAAGCTGATCCAATCCGATGACTTGTTCCACATCCGAACCTTGGGGTTTCGTGGCGAGGCGCTGGCTTCGATTGGTTCCGTCTCGCACATGACCATCACCTCGCGGGTGGAATCATCGCCGGAAGGCGCACATCTGCGGGTGAATGGCGGCGTTTCGGATAAAGTTGAAAAAGTCGGAGCACCAGTGGGGACAGTGGTGCGGGTTGAGAATCTTTTTTACAATGTCCCCGCCCGTTTGAAGTTCTTAAAAACAGACACGACCGAACGCCGCGCCATCGATTCGTTGGTCACTCGTTATGCGCTGGCGTATCCGCAGGTGCGCTTCAAGATCATGGACGGCAAACAGGTCACATTACAGACCGCAGGGGATGGCGACCGGCGCGCGATCCTTGCCGCTTTGTACGGCGTGGAAGTCGCCAAGCAAATGCTGGAAGTGATGTCTAGTGAAGAAGGTCTCTCGCTGACCGGTTTCATCAGCCCGGTTTCGTTGACGCGCTCCAACCGCAGAGAAATTACTTTCTTTATCAATGGTCGCTGGGTGCAGGAGATCTCTCTCAACTCAGCGTTGTTACAAGCCTATCATACGCTGTTGATGGTAGGGCGTTATCCGCTGACAGCGTTATTCCTAGACATGGCCCCTGAAGATGTGGATGTCAACGTCCACCCGACGAAGGCGGAGGTGCGGTTTCGAGCGCAGGATAAAGTCTTTAGCTTTGTTCAGCGCTCGGTGAGAAAAGCGCTGTTGGCATACACGCCTGTTCCGTCTGTCTCGCCGCAGTTGTGGGGATCGCGTTCACGGGATGAGGAACTTCCCAGCCGACAGGTGGGGATCGATTGGTCCATTGGGCATGACACTGAGTTGACCATGGACGATGGACCATTGACAATGGAAAACACCAGGCAGTCAGTGGAGAGTGAAAGTCCATCGTCTGCGATACATGGTCAATCGTCTTTTGCTGGTGTTCCTTTACTCCGTCTCATCGGACAGATCGGCGCGACCTATCTCGTGGCGGAAGGTCCTGATGGGTTATATCTCATCGACCAACATGCAGCGCATGAACGCGTCTTGTTCGAGAAGTTGATGGCACAGCACGAAAATAAGAGCATCCCATCGCAGTCATTGCTTGCCCCTGAGATCGTGACCCTGCCGCCGCAATCCGCAAAGATTCTGACAGATCAACTGCCATTCTTAAATCACTTTGGCTTTGAAGTGGAAGAGTTCGGGACGAACACCTTTCAGGTGCGAGCCATGCCCATGTTATTTGCCGGCGGAAGCCCGTCCATGGCGTTGAAAGCTCTGGTGGAGGATTTTGAAGAGGATGAGAGTCCGCTTCAGGCGGAGGTGGAGGCGCGACTGGCAGCGAGAGTCTGTAAGCGGCTGGCGGTCAAAGCCGGGCAGGCGCTTACTCCTGAAGAACAGCGAAGTCTCCTAAATGATCTGGAAGCGTGCCAATCGCCGCGGACTTGTCCACATGGGCGACCAACGATGATCCACCTGACCGTGGATATGCTGGAACGTCAATTTGGAAGAAGGGGCGCTCGATAATCGGGTTACTAATTTTGTAAGGTCGTAGGGAAATCAAACCGATTACGCTACAATTAGTCCATGTACCCATTGGCGGACATCATCTCAAGCAGTGACATTGTCCATATCCTCCAGCATGTCCATGCAGGCATTGCCATCGTGGATAGAAATGGAACCCTGCTTTCATGGAATTCTATATTTAACACCAGCCTCAAAAATCAATCAGACGTAAAAAATTTGGGAGATCTCTTCCCGACACGCGAACGCGAATGGCTGCAAATCAAAATCGCGGGACGGGTCGAGGAACAATGGGTGGGAGAATTTCCGCTACATGAGCGTATGCCTCCAGTGTTGTGCGAATGTAAGCTGCTGCCGCTTTCAAATGAATATATGGCCTTCATCGTCGAACACATCGAGACACAGAACACGCTGCTGGAACTGGTCGATAAGTTGAATCGGCAAGTCAGGCTCTTTCAAGTAGAAAGCGAACACTCGAAAAAGATCGCGCGCAACAAACAGATCGAGTTGGAGTCGGTCATCGCCCAGGCAAATGAAGTCGCCCAAACCGATGCGCTGACCATTCTGTTGAACCGTCGTGCAATTGTGCGTGAGCTGCAGGATGAGGTCATCCGCGCTGAACGCTACGGGACGATGCTCTCCGTCTCCATCCTTGATGTGGATCATTTCAAGGGCATCAACGACACCTATGGACATACAGTCGGCGATGAAGTGTTGCGGCTGGTGGCGGAAGGTCTGCGCGATGGAATTCGCAGCCCGGATATTGTCGGGCGCTACGGTGGCGAGGAATTTATCATCATCCTGCCCAATTCTGATGCGAATGCCGCATCGGAACAAGCCGCAAGATTATGCAAACAAATCAACGAATCTCCCCTTCAAGCAAAGGGACATGCCATTCAGGTCACATTCAGCATTGGCGTGGCACAATTACGCCACGGAAAAGATACCTGGGATATTCTGCTCAACCGCGCAGACACAGCCATGTATGACGCCAAAAGCCGCGGACGCAATTGCTGGGTGGTGGCAGAGTAACAAAACGTGCAGCCAATTATCTTGTTTCGAAAATCTGACGGAACACTTCCCCCACTTTTGCCTTAACCTCTTCCATCGACGGGACGGGATCAATCAAATCTGCAAGCGAAACGACCGGCTCAGTCAAACCGCAGGGGATGATTCCATCCCAATAACTCATATCAGGATTAACGTTCAACGCAAAGCCATGGCGGGTGATTCCACTCGCATCCACTTTGACGCCAATGGCAGCAATCTTTGCAGGTTTTTGTTGATCTTCCGGCTTGCAGCGCGAACAGCGCGAATACGCGTCAGCTTGAATCCACACCCCAGTCTTGCCGGGGATTTGCCCCGCGCCCATGCCATACCCCATCAACACGCGAATAAGCATATCTTCCAATTTGCGAACGTAACCGACATAATCGATGTCAGGCAATCGGTTCTCTTGATTCAACTTGCCCAATGGAATCAGCGGATACCCCACCAATTGCCCCGGTCCATGATAAGTGACGTCACCGCCGCGATCCACCCAGTAGGTGGAAATCCCCTTTTCTTTGAGTTGGGTCTCGTCCCAGAGCAAATTGTCCGCGTTGCCCTTGCGCCCAAATGTGTACACATGTGGGTGTTCGAGCAAAAGCAATGTCGGCGGACGTATCCCCGCTGCGATCTCCGCCGCGTATTGGTCTTGAAGCCTCCAAGCTGCTTCGTAATCGATCAGACCTAAATCAAAAATTTCAAGATTCATACCTTTAAAACACGATAGGGGCGAGGTGACCTCGCCCCTACATTTTTACCCAAAAATCCTGCGATACAGATCAGATTCCAACAACCCGTTCGGGTCGCAGCGCTTCTTCAATTTCTTAAATTTCGCCACTGCCTCTTCGCCGTAGAATGCCAGTGCAGTTTGAGCGGTCGTCTCGCTATTCTTGGCGAAGTAGAATCGCCCACCGTGGGCAATCACGATCTTATCGAACTCTTGCAGCATGGCAGACATCTTTGCACGGGTGGAATCAGTCACTTTGAAATCAAGGGCCAGTGAAAAACCATCTACAGCATGAGTAAGCAGGAATGGATCAGGGCGGTGACGTTTGGTCACGCCAAGATAGGAGGGCATGCCGCGTTTGAGCGAGAGTCCCAACAGTTCTGTCCATGCAGCTTCGGCAGTCTCTTTTGGCAGGAAGGACTGATACTGGATGAGTCCGCCGCGCCCATAGGAAAGTTCCCAGTTCGGGACATAATCCAACAAAAAGTGGAACGCCGCATGAGACTGACGGAATGTGTGTTTCGGCAGCGACGCAACATACTTTGCAATGTTGACCATGCGCCAGCCGAGATTATTTGCGAAAGGTTTCATGAACTGATACAGAATCGACTTCGGAAAGACGCCAAAAATACGCGGCGGCAAAACCTGATTCTTCAACTTCATCGTCTCTTGTGGATTCGGGTCTTCACCTTCGTGAACATAATGCGCCGCGTGGATCTGTCCACGCCCGAGGGAGGAGCCGCCTGCAAACGTGTCGAGCCAGCCGACGATGTAATCGTTGTGCGGCGCACCATCATGCAAAGCAGAGAGATGTCCGTGTAGATTCCGCACAGGGAAGGCATCAACAGTCAACAGTCCAGAATGGATGCGCTTCATTTGCAGGGTGATGGAAGTAAAGATTCCCAGCATCCCATAGCCGCCAATCATCGCATAAAACAAATCCGCATTCTTTTTGGGCGAGCAGGTCACTTCTGCGCCAGTCGGCAACACCGCAGTGAATTCCACCACATGCTCACCGATGGTCCCCATTTTGAAATTATTTTTGCCATGAATGTTCGCACCAAGACAACCACCCAGAGTCGTCTTCATCGTGCCAGAGACGACAGGCGGCCACCAGCCTTCTGGCTCAACTTGTTGCCAGAGCTTCTCCAGGGTGACGCCGGGTTCGCATCGGACCAAGCCGGTAGCGGTATCCCATTCCAGGATGTTGTCCATCGCTGTCAGGTCGAGCACGATGCCGCCGCCGTTGAGTGAGGCGTCGTTGTAGCTGCGTCCCGCTCCGCGTGCAGTGACGGTGAGTCCGTTTTGCTTCGCCTGTTTGAAGGCGTCATAAATTTCCTCGCTGCTGCGTGGTTTGACAAGATACGCAGGCGCGTTTAAGGAATGACCAAAGTTTTCGAGTTGTGTGAAAGTTGTTCTCATAGGATTTTTTGAATGAAACCCCAAAGGACTGAGCGTCCTTTAGGGTTTCAGATTAGAAGGATAACCGTCTGAAAATAAATGACGGGATATGCCGAATGACAAGCATGATGTATTGCCAAAAGAAGGGCGTATAAATCATTTGTTTGCGTTTACGCATGGCATTGTAAATATCGTCCACCGCTTTTTCGACCGGAATGGCAAAGGGAGTGGGACCCACTGCGGCTTTGAGCATTTCAGTTTTGACGAAGCCCGGCTTGACGGTCAACACGTTCACGCCATGACGGGTCAGCCGGTTGCGCAGCGCTTCGAGATACGTGGCAAGCCCGGCTTTGGAGGTGTTGTAACCAGGGTTTCCCACACGTCCGCGATCACCTGCCACCGAGCCGACACCAACGATCTGACCGGCTTTTGCGCTTTGGAACATCTCTGCCACAGGGCTGAGCCATGCCATCGCGCCAATGAGATTGACTTCAACCATCTTGCGGTCATTCTCGAAATTGAATTTGTCATTTCCACCCGGCGGGTAGTTGACTCCTGCCATGAGGATGAAGGTATCCAGCCCACCCAGGTCCGCGATAATCTCCTTAAGCAAGTTGGGAACTTCATCATAGTTGATAACATCATGAGGATAGGCAAAAGCGCGCGTCTCGCCAAGGGATTGGTTGATCTCTGCACAAAGTGCATCTAATTTATCTTTTTGACGGGCGATGAGTGCAATTGCATATCCCTCTTTGGCAAGCTTTCGGGCAAGGGCAGCGCCCATCCCCACAGAAGCGCCCACCAAAATAGCGCGGCGGCGCGGATTCAGCGGTGTAGCTGGAACGAACTTGGGTGTGTCGGACACGTGAAACCTCGAACAGTTGAAATGAATTTCATTCTAACACAGTACCGATATGGGATGTCTTTACTACTTTGAAAAGAAAACACAAGTGTATAATAGTACAAATCGTGTCCGTGTCCTGTGGAAACCATGTCTGAAGGATTGAATGAGTGATAATCATAACAAACCAGGGTCGGTCTTTGCCCGCGCATGGCAGATCATATCCCGGGATGACACCATTTCTCCCGAGGAAAAGCAATCCATCCTGAAACTGATTCAGGTCCTGATTGAAGCGACTGAGCGCTCACTAGGACGCACGAGCGGGGAAAATGCCCAAGCCACCACCCAGGAAGTCATCTCCAAACACTCGCTTCTGGCGATGGTCAAACATCAGGCGGATGAATTGGATGCGATCAAGCGCATCAGTAACCTGACATTGAGCCTTGATCTGCGCACCGTGCTGGATGGTGTGGTGACGGAAGCCATGGGCTTGGTGCGTAACGCGCGCGCGGTACATATCTTCTTATATGAACGCGGGGTCTTGGAATTTGGATCATCTCTCGACTCAGACGGTGTGCGCAATAAACCCATCTCCATTCCGCGCCGCAATGGCTTGACCTATTCCGTCGTCAGAGCGGGCAAACAGATTATTATTGAAGATATGATCAACCATCCCTTGTATAAGGGATTACCGATCCACGAAGCCGGCTCCATTATCAGCATCCCGCTCAAATTCAAGGACGAGATCGTCGGTGTGATGAATCTCTCACGCACCACGACCGGACACTTCTCCCGCTCAGAGATGCGTCTTATCAGCCTGCTGGCCGATCAGGCGGCAGTCGCCATCTTCAATGCCAGCTTGTATAAGCGCGTCTCTGAAATGGCCAACACAGACAGCGTCACCGGCTTGCCCAATCGCCGCGCGCTGGATGAACGCCTGCAAGAGGAGTGTCAGATTGCCAACCAGACGGGCACACAATTCTCGGTGGTGATGATGGACCTCGATGGCTTCAAAGCCGTCAATGATACCTTCGGACACAACATCGGGGACGAATTGCTTTACTCGTTGTTCAACTTCCTCGCAAAAAAGATGCGCGGCTCAGACTTCCTTGCCCGATATGGCGGCGATGAACTCACGTTGGTGATGCGCAATACAGATTTGGAAGCAGCGCAGGCTGTCACGCAAAAGGTGATCGAGCTGATGAAGGAATATCGCTTCGATTTCCCATCGGAGAAGAATCTAGAACTGGGAATCACTGCCGGGATTGCGGTGTATCCCGTGCATGCCGGCAATCCCAGTGACCTGCTGCGCGCCGCTGATTCGGCGTTGTACCATGCCAAGAAATACCATCGCGGGGGCTATTCCGTCGCCAGAGGCGTGACCGGGAGATTAAACCCGATCCGAATGCGCGATCAAAATTCGTAATTTCCACAAACCAAAACGAGGACTGGGGGTTATATAAGAAAACATCAACTCAGGAGACGAGTCATGCCTCGTAAAGTGAAGCTCATCCTAAATCCCATTGCCGATATGGGACGCGCCTGGAAGACCGCCAACGATCTTCGCCCGATTGCCCAGGAATTCCAAGGCGACATATCATGGAGCGGAACGGTCTACCCAACGCATGCCATCGAGCTTGCGCGTCAGGCTGGGGAGGAAGGCTACGATATGGTCGTAGCAATGGGCGGTGATGGAACCGTCCACGAGGTGATGAATGGACTCATGCAAGTCCCAGCCGAGAAGCGTCCCATTTTGGGAGTCGTTCCCATCGGCTCAGGCAACGACTTTGCCTATTCCACTGGAGTTAAACAAAAAGCATCCTTGGCGCTGGCACATGTGCTCAAAGCGGAAAACATCCAACCTGTGGATATTGGCATGATGACCGATGAACATGGACGCAAGGAATACTTCGACAATACCATTGGCATCGGCTTTGATGCGGTTGTTACCATCCGCTCGCATAAACTGCCCATCGTCAAAGGCTTTCTGATGTATCTCACTGCAGTCATCCAGACGATTATTTTGAATCACAACCCGATGCAGATGAAGGTCAAGACCGATTTAGAAAATTGGGAAGAAAAAATTATCATGCTCACCTTGTGCAATGGTCCGCGGGAAGGCGGCGGATTCATGCTCGCCCCCGAAGCAAAGAATAACGATGGCGTACTGGAATATGTCGCTGTGACCAAAGTCTCGCGCGCCACCATGTTCCGCCTCGTGCCGGAATTTATGAACGGTACACACACACGTTTCAAACAGATCCGCATGGGGAAGTTCACCAAACTTTCATTGACCTCCGACCTGCCGCTTTACATCCACACCGATGGCGAGATCTTCACCAGCTTTGGCAGCAACTTGAAACAACTCAGCGTTGAAATCCTTCCACAAGCCTTACGCGTAGTCCATGGATAAAAAGGAGCGGCTGGAAATCCAGCCGCTCCTTTTTCTTGACATAAGATTTACCCAAACAATCGCGCAGAAGCCATCAACATCACTGAAATCAGGATGCAAGTCGCATTCCCAATCGTAATGAACGTCTGCTGTTTGCGCAAAGCACCCAGCGCAGACATCTGCTCCGTGGTGGGCTTGCCCTGAATCTGGGCACCCAGCGCCGCCAGCTTCCCATTGGTGCTGCCGATCATCGACCCGAAGGCGAGTGCAATGATTCCCGCCACAGCACCGATTCCAAACCCAATCCCCTGACCCGACATCATCCAACCTGAACTGAACCAATTCGAGTTGACGCCATACAAATAGGTTCCAGCCAACACCGTGGTCATGCCCGAAAGCATCATGAAGCGCGAGAAAGAAGTCTTGCCCATCAAATGACCGGCAAACTGCTTGCCAGCGTCCCCCGTCGCACCGATGGCAGGAACGATAAAGAAATTCATCAGCACGGCTCCGCCAGCCCAAAAGATACCTGCCACAATATGCGCAAAACGCAGGATCGAAAAAAGTGAAAACATTCTAAAGCTCCTTGATAAAATTTTGCATCGAAACCGATAACATAACGATTCATATCCATTTTTGTTCCGGGCGAAAATCCTTCAAAAGTCCTGTCCCATCATGTAGAATAAACGCATGCCCGACCTTTTCACCTCACTACAAAAACAGGATTTGGGACATCTACGCATCATCGCCGATTTTTGGGGCTTGGAACTGGAATCCAACGATGCCGAGTCCGCGCTGGAAGAATTGTGCGCTTCTCTGCTGGACCTGGAAGCTGTCGCTGAAACCCTCGATGTTCTCTCGCCTGAAGCCCGCTCCGCGCTCAACCTCCTGGTGAATGCCAACGGCAAAATGGAATGGGCGATCTTCGCCCGCAAGTATGGTGAGATCCGCGAAATGGGTGCCGGTCGGCGTGACCGGGAACGTCCGCACCTCAAACCCACCTCAACATCCGAGATTCTTTTTTATCGCAGCCTGCTCGCCAAAGCCTTCTTTGAAGGTGAAAAAGGGTTGCAAGAATTTGCCTACATTCCCGAAGACTTGCTTGAAATCATCGTCGAAATTGGGTCGGCGCATGTTGTCCCGACACAGAATGATCCATTAGGTCGCCCAGCCACACCCGTCGAAAAGGCGCATGAAATCCCAGCCACTGACCACATCCTCGATGAGGCGACTACGTATCTGGCCGCCTTGCGCATTGGAATAGAAAGTCAATCTCATTCTCAGCGAGAATTACAGGAATTTCTTCAAACCGCCCATATCATCAAGAAAAATGGTTTATACCCCGAAGCTGTAAAAAAATTTCTCGAAGCCTCACGTGCAGATGCGTTAGACATGCTGTATAAGGCTTGGTTCCACTCGACAAGCTTCGACGAATTACGTTTGTTGCCGGGCATCTTCTGCGAAGGGGAGTGGAAGAATCAGCCGCAGGTGACGCGCGAATTTTTGATGAACTTGATCAAAGATTTGCCGCAGGGAAAATGGTGGAGTCTCCCCGCCTTTGTAAAAGCCATCAAGGAAAAATTCCCCGATTATCAGCGCCCAGCTGGTGATTATGACTCGTGGTTCATCAAACGCGAATCGGATGGTCAGTTCCTGCGCGGATTTGCCTACTGGGATTCAGTCGATGGGGCGTTGATCAAATATTTGATCCATGTGCTTCACCTACTTGGCAAAGTGGATCTGGCTTCGCCGGAAGAAGGAAAAGAAGCCACAGCGTTTCGTCTCGCCACTTCAGAAAAGAAAGAAGAAAAGGGAAAGATCACCGTCTCTTCCAACGGCAAAATTTTCGTCTCACGTATGTTTTCTCGCGCTGTACGATATCAAATTGCGCGTTTCTGTGAATGGGGCGATGAGAAGAATGATGAGTTTGGTTATTCGGTCAGCGCAAAGTCATTGAAGCGCGCCACCGAGCAGGGTTTGAAAGCCGAGCAATTGCTGGCGATGCTGGTTAAATATACGAATGGGAGTGTCCCACCAGCGTTGGTGAAAGCGCTCAAACGTTGGGACACAAGCGGTCCAGAAGCCCGAGTGGAGAGTCTGCTGGTGTTAAGAGTCAGCAGCCCTGAAGTCATGGAAGAGATGCGCAAATCGAAAGCCGGAAAATTCCTCGGCGAGATGTTAAGTCCCACGGCAGTGATCGTTAAAAGCGGAGCCATCGAAAAGGTAATGTCAGCTTTGGCAGAGTTGGGCCTGCTGGCAGAGGTGATAAGTGACAAATAGAATCGTGACACACCACACATGGGGAAATCGCTATAATCAAATCGCACACATACCAAGGAGAAACCATGTCTAAGACCGATTGGATTCAGCAAGAGATCGATTCTCTCAAGTCGCAAGGGTTGTACAACACCATCCGCACCATTGGCTCGCCGCAAGGAGCCTGGTTAACTGTGGATGGAAAAAAGGTTTTGAATTTTTGTTCGAACAATTATTTGGGTTTGGCGAATCATCCCGCGCTGACGGATGCTGCCAAAAAGGCAACCGATGAAATGGGTGTGGGACCTGCTGCGGTACGTTCGATTGCCGGGACGATGACTTTGCATGTTGAGTTGGAGAAGCGTCTCGCCAAGTTCAAAGGGGTGGAAGCGGCGATCACTTTCCAAAGCGGATTTACAGCCAACCTGGCAACTGTCCCCGCATTGGTGGGCAAGGAAGATGTCATTTTTTCGGACCGGTTGAATCACGCCTCGATCATCGACGGATGCCGACTCTCCGGTGCGAAGATCATCGCCTACGAACATAACGACGTGAAATCGCTCGAAGAACAGATCCAGGCGAACTTGAAAAATTATCGCCGCGCGCTCATCATCACAGATGGTGTTTTCAGCATGGACGGTGACATTGCGCCTCTGCCCGATATTTATGAAGTGGCGAAGAAATACGATATTCTCTTGATGGTGGATGACGCTCATGGCGAAGGCGTGCTTGGCAAGGGCGGACGCGGCATTGTCGATCACTTTGGTTTGCATGGCAAAGTGGATGTAGAAGTAGGCACGATGTCCAAGGCGTTTGGCGTGGTGGGCGGCATGGTGGCAGGGAAATCGGTCATCATCGAATGGTTGCGTCAGCGTGGACGTCCATTCCTGTTCTCCTCGGCGGTGACTGTCCCGGATGCGGCGGCTTGTCTTGCAGCTGTTGACCTGCTCGAAGACTCCACTCAACTGGTGGATAAACTTTGGGATAACGCCAAATACTTCAAGTCTGAAATGAAGCGATTGGGATTCAATACGGGCGTGAGCGAGACTCCCATCACCCCGATCATGCTGGGTGAAGCGCCACTGGCTCAACAATTCAGCCGAGAGTTGTTTGAAGCTGGTGTATTCGCAATGGCAATCGGTTACCCGACCGTGCCACAGGGCAAGGCGCGCATCCGCGTGATGATCTCTGCGGCGCATTCAAAGGATGATCTCGATCAAGGGTTGGAAGCTTTCAAGAGCGTTGGGAAAAAATTGGGTGTGATCTAGTCATATGGCTATGGGCGGACTGTGCGTCTGCCCATAATTTTTTAACGGAGCAAATTATGGATGCCGCGCTCATTATCACGACCACCGTTACGATCCTTCTTGCGATTGCCGGGTATGTCTTTACCTACCTGAATAACTTAAGGCTTTCTCAACGAAAAGACCGCCTTGACAGGGTCAATCGACAATTGGCGGAGTTATATGGTCCCATGTTTTCGCTGGTCAATGCTTCGAACATCGCCTGGCAGGGATTTAGAAAAGATCATCGTCCCAACGAGGCGTATTTCAGCTCAAGCACCACGGAAGAGGATTATAAGGAATGGCGTTTGTGGATGAGCGTCGTGTTCATGCCGATCAACAAAAAACTTTATGATCTGATCCTCGAAAAATCGGATTTGTTGATCGAAACTGAAATGGACAACAGCCTGTTGATGTTTTGCGCTCACATCGCTGCCTATCACGCAGTGTTGGAGAAGTGGAACCATCAGGATTATTCTGAACACTTATCCGTGATCGCGTATCCGAAAGAGATCGAAGAGTATGCAAGAAGGTCGTATACGAAGCTAAAAGCTGAACAGGCTTTGTTGCTCGGTAAAACGTCGAGTTAAGGATTTGAGTGGATCTGTTATGGTAAAATCGCATCCGCCTCAGACGAAAATTGAGGTTTCTTCCATGGAGGGATGGCCGAGCGGCTGAAGGCGCATGTCTTGAAAACATGTTT
>JAHDWC010000087.1 GCA_023382575.1 Anaerolineales bacterium | reverse complement strand
GTAATGACGTACAACGGAACCGGTGAAGCAACGCCCAATCCCTTACGCTGACCGATGGTATAGTTCGCCAGTCCATTGTGTTGACCGATGACCTTGCCATCCGGTGTCTCAATATTTCCCGGCGTCAAAATATCCGGCGTGTTGCGTTGCAGAAAGTTGCGGTAATCTTCGCCCGCCAAAAAGCACAAGTCTTGTGAGTCTTTCCGTGAGGCGGTTGGAAGCCCATATCTTTCAGCAATGGCGCGAATCTCCGGCTTGGGATAGTCCCCCACTGGAAATAAGGCGTGTTTCAGCTTTTCCTGCGTCAACACATGCAACACATACGATTGATCTTTTGAATGGTCCACTGCCCGCCATAGTTCTGAGCGTCCATCGTCCATTGTCTGTCGGCGGACATAATGTCCGGTTGCCATATACTCCGCCCCTAAAGCCAATGCATGGTTGAGTAGAAACGTCCAGCGAATTTGGCGATTGCACAATAGGCATGGGTTGGGCGTTTCCCCATTGGCGTAACCATCCAGAAAATATTGCACCACGGTCTCACGGAAGACATCCTTCGCATCCACCACATAAAATGGGATGTCCAATTTTGCCGCGACACGACGCGCCTGCGCCATTGAGTCAGGTGTACAGCAGCGATTGGAATCTTCCTTGCCCGGTTCGCTCCACAAACGCATCATCATGCCAGTCACATCGTAACCTTGCTCTTTGAGCAGGGCCGCCGCCACCGATGAATCCACGCCGCCAGACATGGCGACGACTACTTTTTTCTTTTCCATAACAGAGACGATTATAAACCAAAGGCAAATCGTTCTACGCATCTACGTTAACTTGCTGGCGCAGGATAGATAATGTATATTCATCCCAGTAAAAGAGACAAAGGAGAGCAAGACATGGCCGTCCAGGCAGATTTCATCATCGAAAATGCAAAGATATTTACCAGCGACCCGGATATGCCGCAGGCAGAAGCCGTCGCCGTGAAGGGAAACCGCATCATTTACGTCGGGACAAATGATGGCGCCAAGGAATTCCAGGCTTCATCCACGCGAATCATAGACGGGCGGGGACGTACTCTCACACCGGGGCTGATCGATTCGCATTTCCATTTGCTGTGGGGGGCGATTTCCATGGGCAGCGCACAACTTTATGAGGCAGCTTCTTTGGAAGATGTCAAACGCATCTTGCAGGAGTTCGCTGAAAAGAACAAAACCGCTGACTGGGTAGACGGACGCGGAATCCGCTATAACGTCATTTCGACGCGTCAACAACTGGATGAGATCAGTCCAGATCGTCCAGTCTACATCAACGCGTTTGATGGGCACACCTCCTGGGCGAATACCAAAGCCTTGGAGGTGGCTGGCATCCTCCAGCCGGGAAAAGAAGCGGAAGGGAATGGTGTCATCGTCCGCGATGCGAATGGCATCGCCACAGGCGAACTGCGCGAAACCGCCATCAGTCTTGTTTCCAGCCTGATCCCTGAACCGAGTGAAGCCCGCAAACGTGAGCTGCTCAAAATGACGATGGCGCACATGAATTCCACCGGGCTTACCAGTGTCCATAACATGAACGGAGATATGGAAGAACTGATGACTTTTGCCGCGGTTGAAGATGCCGGTGAGATGACCGTGCGCGTGTATGAACCATATCATATCAAGCCGGAAACGACCGAAGAGATGCTGAAAGAAGCCGCTGAAATGGCAAAGGTCAAAGGGGAATTTGTACGCGGCGGCGCGGCAAAATTCTTTATGGACGGCGTCTGGGAATCATATACGGCTTTGAATATCGAACCGTACGCAGACGATCCCGATGCCAAGCCGGATGGTATTTATTCGCTCGAACATTTCACGCGCATGGCAACCCTATGCGACAAAATGGGGTTGCAGATTTTCGTCCACTGCTGCGGAGATGGTGCGGTGAGGCGTACGCTCGATGGCTACGAAGC
Source organism: Anaerolineales bacterium (assembly GCA_023382575.1). GTDB lineage: Bacteria > Chloroflexota > Anaerolineae > Anaerolineales > Villigracilaceae > Villigracilis. The sequence continues at coordinate 14,529 of JAHDWC010000087.1, read as the reverse complement.
AGTTCAACGGTCCAATGGGAAGCGGGACAGTCGCCATCGCATTGAGCACATCGAGGTCATTCATCCTGATGACCTGCCACGCTTCAAACAGCTGGGCGTGTTGCCTTCGATGCAAACCAGTCACGCGCCCTTTAGTATTGCGGAAGGGGATATTTGGCCGGCGCGTGTCGGTCCGCAACGCTGGCATTTATCCTTTGCCTGGCGGGACATTCTCAATGCGGGCAACACGATCTCCTACGGCAGTGACTGGCCCGTTGCGCCCTATGATCCGCTGTTTAATTTCCATGCTGGTATGAACCGCCAGAAATGGACGGCGGACGACCCTGATCAGACGCTCACGCTCGAAGAACTCATCCATGGATACACACGTGATGCAGCCTATGCCGAATTCATGGAACATGAAAAGGGACAAATCAAAGTCGGCTATATGGCGGATATGGTTTTGTTTTCGCACGATCTGTTTGCGCTTGACCAAAAGGATATTCGGCAGGCAAAGCCAGTGCTGACGATGGTCAACGGCAAGGTTGTATTCGAAGCCTGATTGGGTTTATAAAACATCCCGCTCTGAAAAACCGAGCGGGATGTTTTATTTCATTAAGCTACCATAATCGTCTTGCACGCTTCAACAGATCGACCAATTCTTCCATCGCTTCATCACGATGCAGGTCATCTTCGAGGCGGCGCGCCTCATCGTAGACATCATCGAGCGAGCTTTCTTCAGCCCAATAGCTGCCCTTCAAGATTTCGGCATATTCCGCCACGATGACCGCACGTTGGAAATACGGATCAGTCTCACGGAAATCATATGCCAACTGATCGGCGTAGAAATCCTGCGAAATCTCCACGACTTGATGCGTATCAGGATCCTCCCAGCGCATGAAGACAGTGGCGATTCGTCCGCGCGCTTCAGGATACAACTTGACCTCATACAGCGCCGTGACGGAATGTCCTGCTCCAACCTCACCCGCATCGACTTCATTGTCGCGGAAATCTTCATCATCTACGGCGCGGTTTTCGTAACCGACAAGGCGATAATTCTTTACGACATCCGAATTGAACTCAACCTGCACTTTCGCATCCAATGCGATGGTTTGTAATGTCCCCGTGATCTCATCGATGAACAACTTGCGCGCTTCATCGCGGTCATCGACGTAGGCGTAGAAGCCATTGCCTTTGTCTGCAAGTTGTTCCATCAACGTGTCGTTGTAATTGTCCATGCCGAAACCGATGGTGGTCAGCGTGATGCCTTCCTCGACATAATGATCGATCTCCGCCAGGATGGCTTCGGGTCCGGTCTCGCCGACGTTTGCCACGCCATCCGAACATAGGATGACCCGATTGATACCGTCCGATTTGTAGGCTTCCATCGCCATGCCATAGCCGAGGCGCAGACCAGCTTCGGCATTGGTCGCACCTTCGGGATGCAGACTATAAATGGCGGAGAGAATCTTCCCAGATTCAGAACCAGGTGTCGGCTCGAGTACGACGCGCGCCTCTGATCCATAGACTACGATGCTGACCGTGTCATTCCGATGCAGTTGCTCGACCAGCATCTCCAGCGAATGTTTGACCAAACCGAGGCGGTTATCCATATCCATCGAGCCGGAGACATCGATGACGAAGGTTAACGCGGCATCTTTGCGTTCTTCATCTGGAACTTCGTAGCCCTGAATCCCGATGCGCAGCATGTCATAACGTTCGGTTTGCGTGAAGGGTGAAGGACCACCATCGATATAGATCCCAAAGGCTTGATGCGGCGGCGGAAAGGGATAGCCTTGATCGAAGTAATTGACATATTCTTCCACGCGCACCGACTCTTGCGGCGGTAAATACCCGTCGTTGAGATAGTTGCGCATGACGGTATACGAGCCAGTGTCCACGTCCAACGCGAAAGTGGAAAGGTTGTCGTCTTCGGTATCAATGGACGGATTGACACCATAATCCTCGAAGAACATATCGTATGGTTCGTTATTGGAAGGGGGATTTCCGCCGCTCTCTTGCGGACTGGCAGCGGGTTCTTCAACCCAGGCTGGCTCTTCAGTGGCGGCGGGAGCGTACTGGTCATATTCCTGTTCGATGGGAGATTCGGTGCTGGCGGCTCCACCACAGGCTGAGATGAATAGCAGCAAAAAGACGGCACAATAGCCGAAGGCTTTGCGTAAGGATTTCATTTTCTCTTCTCCTGAAGAAAACTTGGATTAGGATGTTGAATCAAACAAACGAAGGAAGTCCAGCAGGCGGCGTCCCGCTGTGCTTCAGCAAATGTACAACATCACGTCATACGCCCTCCTTTCAAGGGACGCACTCCCTGCAAATAGCCAACGATTTCTTTCAAGGACGCACCATTTGCGGGGAAAGTTCCCCCAGACAAATGGTTTGAATCATTGTGACATGAGTCAGGATGAAAATCAACGTAGAAATTTGATAAGCGAAGCGATACAATTGGCGCGGACAGGAGAACAACACACAATGAACACTCCCTGGTATCACAAGACGACCATCTATCAAATCTATCCACGTTCGTTTTACGACAGCAACGGGGACGGCATCGGCGACCTGCAAGGCATCATTCAAAAGCTGGATTACATCCATGATCTGGGCTTTGAGACCATTTGGAGCTCCCCCTTCTTCGTCTCACCGCAGACGGACGTCGGCTACGACATCGCGGACTATACCGACATCGCACCGGAATACGGGACGATGTCAGACGCGCTTCAGTTGATCGAAGAAGTCCACAAGCGCGGCATGCGGATCGTTTTTGATATGGTCATGAACCATACGTCCATTGAACATCCCTGGTTCAAGGAATCAAAGGCAGCGCGCACAAATCCCAAAGCGGATTGGTACATTTGGCGCGGCAAGCCTACCAACTGGCAAAGCATGACCGGCGGCAGCGGCTGGCACTTTGCCCCCGAGCGCGGAGAGTATTTCTGGTCCAGCTTTTTGCCCTTTCAGCCAGACCTGAACTATCGCAACCAGGAAGTAAAGCAGACCATGCTCGATACCGTCCGGTTTTGGCTCGCCAAAGGCGTGGATGGCTTTCGCTTGGACATCTTCAACGTCATCTATAAGGATGCGGAATTTCGAGATAATCCATTTCTGCTCAAAGCCATCCCGACCGAAGACGACCCCTCTGGATTCTTTCAGCAGGCGAAATACAATCTCAACCGCCCCGAAAGCTTTGAGTTTGCCAGGGAATTGCGCGCCGTGACCGAGGAATTCGGCCAGCGGATGCTCCTGGGCGAAGTCAGCGGGAACCGTGAATTGATCCGCAAGTACTCAGGCGGCGAGACCAACAACGGGCTGGGACTGGTCTTCGATTTTGGCATGTTGAGTTATCGCTTTAGCGCGGACTACTTCCGCAGCTTGATCGCAGAGATGGAAGCGCACTATCCCGCGCCGTTCATGCCGGTGTATGTTTTTAGCAACCATGACCGCCATCGCAGCATCCGCCGCGTGGACGGAGATCAGCGCAAGGCCAGGCTGTTGGCAATGCTCCAACTCACCGTCCGCGGGGTGCCATGCATGTACTACGGCGAAGAGATCGGCATGACCGACCTACCCATGCCGTTTGACAAAGCCATCGACCCCATCGCTCACAAGTACAAAAATTTTCCGCGCTTCGTGCTGGACCTGTTGGACGTCTTCGTAAATCGCGATGAAGCCCGCACCCCCATGCAATGGGACGCTGCCAAAAATGCCGGCTTCTCTTCCGCTGCGCAGACCTGGCTGCCGGTTCACCCGAACCATACGCACATCAATGTGACCGCTGCCAGCAAATCGGAAGATTCTCTGCTGCGGACAGTCCAAACCATCCTCGCGCTGCGCAGACGGGAGCAGGCCTTACGGGAAGGCAGCCTTGAATTACAAAACGGCTTGCCCGCGGACGTGCTCGGCTTTACACGCAACCTGGCAAGCGAACAGATCACGGTCTTGTTGAACTTTGGCTCCCAGCCGCGGGAGTTTGACCTTTCCGCTTCTGAGTGTTTGTTCAAGCTTTCGCCCAACGACGAAATAAAAAAACAAGCCATCCGTTTGGATGGCTTGGGCGGGATGATCGTGAAATAATTCGTGGGTTGAGTGGACGGCGTTTGTCCGTCGCATCAAAACCATCGTTTGAGTCGAATTCACTTCTTTGGATTTAAATAATCGTCAAGGCTGAGGCGCACGAAGAGACGCTCGCGCACATCGGCTGGGACGGTCACTTGTTCAGGAGCGACACGCACCAGGTCGATGGTCCGCTTGGTGGTATTCAACACCACCCGGCAATTTTCACAGCCCTCCAAGTGTTTTTCGATCTGCTGACACAGATCGGCGGGCAGCTCGCCGTCGATGTATTCGGATAAGGAACCAAGCAAAGCCTGGCAGTTTTCATGGACATGATCAGCCATGCGGATTCTCCTTTCGGGTCAGTCGCTCGCCGTAATATGCAGATAGCTGTTCGCGCAGCGACATACGGGCACGCAATAAACGCGTCTTCACATTCGTTTCGGTCAGGTTCAAAATATCAGCCGTCTCCTTGATGGACAGTCCTTCGATGTCGCGCAGCAGGAAAACCATGCGCAGCGATTCGGGCAGGCTCGCGACGGCGGCGTCGAGCGCGCCTTTGGATTCGCCGTTGAGCAGTTCATCTTCGGGCAGCGCGCTCCAGTCTACGAAAACCTCGGGCAGCGGAGTCTCTTCGGCATCCTCGGGTTGGAAATCGTCAAGGTTGACGGTGTTCTTCTTACGGCGCAACAGCATCAGGGCTTCGTTCGAAGCGATGCGATACAGCCAGGTGGAGAGGCTGGAGCGTCCTTCGAAATCTGCGAGATGCGTCAGCGCATTGAGAAAGGTATTCTGGAGCACGTCTTCGGCATCCTGCGGATTGCCGAGCATCTTCAAGCCGAGGCGATAAATGGGCGCGGAATAGGCGTCTACCAAGCGGGCAAATTCGGCGCGGTCACCGGCGCGCAGGGCGTCGAGGGAAAACTCGGGAGATAGGATGGTATTCATTGGATGAGTTTGTTCCTGAAAAGTTGCACAGGAAGTATACATCATACAGACACATCCCCATGCAACTTTTTTACCCTTGGAACATCCAAAGAAGGATACTCACGCTTTGGAGATTTTCATGGAAAAACTTTTGAACGAACAGGTCACAGGGCAGATTCAGCAGGCATTCGCCGAGCTTCAGCAGCCTGTGCAAATTCTTTTCTTCGGTTCGCAGACGGAATGCGACTATTGCAACGAGACCCAGCAGCTATTGAGCGAGGTCAGCGCACTGGACGAACGCGTGCATCTCTCGGTGCATGATCTGCAAACCGACGCGGCGCTGGCCGCACAGTACCAGGTGGATAAGGCGCCCGCCATTGTCATTGCCGGAAAGGACGGAGAGACCATCCTCGACCTCGGCATCCAATTCTCCGGCATTCCCTCGGGATACGAATTCAGCACCCTGATCAACGACATTTTGCTGGCTTCCAAACGGGACTCTGGCTTGGGGAATGAAACCCGCGAGTTTCTCAAGACCCTCAAGCAGCCCTTACATATGCAGGTCTTCGTCACCCCTACCTGACCGTATTGCCCGCAAGCCGTGTTGCTTGCGCACAAAATGGCCATGGAAAACCCTGCAATGATCCGTGCAGAGGCTGTAGATGCGATGGAGTTCCCTGATCTTGCGAATCAATTCCGGGTACAGGGCGTTCCGCAGACGGTGATCAACGCCGGCAAAGGCTCGGCGGTGGGCGCCTTCCCTGAAGGACGCATGCTGGCAGAGATCAAACGCGCATTGGCAGAGTGAGTTGGCGTATGGGCAAACAGAAATATCGCAAACAAAGGCAGCGACAAACCTATCTCTCGGCGCTGATCGGCGTTGGCTTGCTTCTGTTCGGGGTGGCGTTGATGGTCTGGCTGACTCAAAACGAGCCGGAGTCCACCACGCAGGCGGCGAATAACGAACGCTCCGTCGTTCCGATGGAAGTGAACTTCCCCGCACCGGAACTGACGCTCGAAACCCTGCAAGGCGAGACGCAATCGCTGACCGACTTCCACGGACAGGTGGTATTGCTCAATAATTGGGCCACCTGGTGCCCGCCCTGCAAAGCCGAGATGCCCTCGCTTCTGAAATTCCACGAGACGCACGCCGAAAAAGGCTTCACCGTCATCGCCGTGGAAGCCGGGGACCGCCTCGAAGAAGTGTTGGAATTTGCCCACAGCTACGGCTTGACCTTCCCGGTCTGGCTCGACCCTGAGCAGGAATCCTTAGCCGCCATCCGCAATGGCAGCCTGCCGAATTCCTATGTTATCGACCGGACGGGGACCGTGCGGCTGGCATGGACGGGAGAGATCAGCCTGGCCATGCTGGAGAAGCATGTCACGCCGATCATCGAAGAGACGCAGTAAACCATTCCAGCCTGGGTTTCAGTATTGAAAAGCAGCCCGCGGAAGATTCCGCGGGCTGCTTTTATGCATCCATGCCAGAGATGACCACTTGGTCACGCCCGTTTTCCTTGGCGCGATACAGGGCATTGTCGGCCGCATGCAGCATATCTTCCAAGCCTTGCCCCGGAGAGTACGTCTCCACGCCGAAACTGGCAGTCACCGCGTTGATGGTCTCGAAGCGCTCCTTGCGGATCGCCTCACACAACTTGACAGCGATGGCGCCCGCAACTGCCAGATCCGTTTCCGGCAGGACGAGCAGGAACTCCTCCCCGCCCCAACGCCCAAAACAATCGGTGCGGCGCGTGCGGCGCTTGATGATCGCCGCGATCTTCTTGAGCACATTGTCGCCGACGACGTGTCCGTAGGTGTCATTGATATTCTTGAAATAATCCACGTCAAAGAGGATGATCGAAAAGGGTTTCTGGTAACGCTCGGCGCGCTGCAATTCGCGATACAAGGCCGCATAGGTTTCGCGGCGGTTGTAGGCGCCCGTCAGGTCGTCGCGCGTCAGATAATCCTTATTCAGTTCGCCGGTCTGCGTGATAAGCATGACCAACACGAACAAGGCAAACAGCGAACGTGCCCACAAAAGCACGACTTCGGCGTGCAAGCCGTTCTGAAAGATTAAATGATAGAGCAGTGCCGCGAACAGACTGGACAGAGAGATCAACATGAACTGTTTGTACTGCCGGCTGGGGAGCGCCAGATACGAAGCCATATAAATAATGGCGTACCACAAAACGATGGCGTTCAATTCCGCCAGAAAGGAATTGCTGCCGCCCGGCCAGCGCGCGCCAAAGCTATGGATGGATTGCACGGTCATCACCAACAGATAGGAAGCGATCACAAAGAAAAAGACCACCTCCACCGGCGGGATCAGATGCGGCTTCACCATGATGACGCCAAACAGGATGAAAATCGCCAGACCAAATAACAGGGAGGCCCAGCCGCCCAGTAGTTCCCCGCGCTGGAAGGTGACCAAAGCATGGATCAAGGATAGCACCGAGCCGATCGGCAGGGTGGTCGCCAGAATGATCCATTTGCGTCTTTCTTTTTCAGTAAACTGTGCTTGCATGTGCGTGCCTTAACAAAAACAGGGCAGGTCACCCTGCCCTGTGCCTTCCTTGATTAAATTACTTGAGCTTGTCTTCCACGACCCTGCCCAGCTTGGACAATGCCGCCGGAACGTCGCCGCTCAGGCTGCCTTGCGCCAGATTGGGACGCCCACCGCCCTTGCCGCCCACGCCTGTGATCAAGTCACCGGCTTTCAAGCCGCGTTTGACCAGATCCTCGGTGACAGCTGCAATCACGACCGAGCCGCTCACCAACAGCAGGGCACCCTGCTTGGGATGCTTCTCGCGGAATTTGTCAGCCAGCGAGCGCAGGGTATCTGCGTCGGCGTTGGGGATCTCAGCCGCCAACACATGGACCTCTTTCACAGCTTGGACATTCGTCAGCAAGGACTGGAACGTAGCCAGCGCAGATTGCGCGCGCAGGTTGGCGAGTTCCTTCTTTAATTCCGAGACTTCCTCTTGCAGTGACTCCACCTTGGTGGGCACTTCTTCCAGCGAGGTCTTCAACGCGCCCGCGGTTTGTTTGAGCGTGCGGAAGCGCTTGTGGACCAGATCGTACGCGCCGCGCCCGGTCACCGCTTCAATGCGGCGGATGCCCGCTGCCGCAGACCCTTCACTGAGAATGAGGAACGAGCCGATGTCTGAAGTGCGGTCGAGATGCGTACCGCCGCACAGTTCATAGGAATACTTGGGAGCGGAGTCTGAGGCGCCGCTTTCTGCCACGATGCTGATGGTGCGCACGATCTCACCGTACTTTTCGCCGAAGAGCGCCATCGCGCCTTCCTTCTTCGCCTCGTCCAGTGACTTGACCTGCTTGACGACCGGCATGTCGGCGGCGACCGCTTCGTTGACCATGCGCTCGATGCGTTCGATCTGCTCAGGCGTCAGCCCATCCGGCTGGGTGAAGTCGAAACGCAAATGCGTCGGCGCGACCAGCGAACCAGCCTGCCGGGCATGCTCACCGAGCACGTCGTGCAAGGCTTTGTGCAAGAGATGCGTGGCCGTGTGGTTGCGCATGATGTCGTGGCGGCGGACCATATCCACCTCAGCTACAACGTTGTCACCGACCTTGGGTTGACCGGAGATCACCTCGCCGATGTGAACCAGCACACCCGCCGAGGCGCGGCGCATGCCGGTGACTTCGATCTCCCAGCCTTGCCCGCGGATAAAGCCGGTATCGTTGACCTGACCGCCCGCTTCGATATAGAAACCGGTCTTGGGCAGGATCACTTCCACCTGGTCGTCCAGCGCGGCGGAGGGAACGGTTTGCCCAGCCACCACCAGCGCCAGCAATTCGCCTTCCACCCGCGGACTGGTGTAGGGGTCGTATTCCACGCCGTTCGCGCCCAATTTGCCTTTGGCTTGCAGGTCTTTGAGAATGCCCGCAAAGAATTCGGCATCTTCACCGCCCAGTTTGCCCATGGCTTTGCCGCCGCCGGAGGCCTTCGCGTGCGCTTCCTTGGCTTCACTAAAGCCCTGCTCATCCACATCCAGCCCTTGCTCGCGCGCAATGTCGCGGCTGATCTCGAAAGGCAGCCCATAGGTGGCGTACAGGTCGAAAGCCTTATGACCATCGAGGATGTTTTGATTCGCAGCGCGCAACTCGGCCAGCAAGTTCTCCAAATGGGCGGTGCCCGCCTCGACCGTACGGGCGAAGCGCACCTCTTCGCGGGTGAGACTGTCCAATATGGCGGTTTTGTTCTTTTCCAATTCAGGATAAAAGCCGCTGTATTGAACAATGACCGCTTCGGCTACCCTGGCGAGGAAGGGTTCGTTCAGACCCAGCTTGGAGCCAAAGCGCGCCGCGCGGCGGATGATCATACGCGTGATATAGTTTCGTCCGGCGTTGCCTGGCACGACGCCATCCGCGATTAGGAATGCGGCCGAGCGCACATGGTCGCAGATGACGCGGTAAGGCGTGAAGTCTGCCAGCATTTCCTTTTCGCTGTGCCCGGTTAGCGCGCGCAAGACCGCCAGTGAGCCGGTGAAGAGGTCGGTTTTGTAATTGGAATCGACGCCTTGCAGCACCGCCACGATGCGCTCGAAGCCCATGCCGGTATCGACGTGTTTGGCGGGCAGTGGTTCGAGTCGTCCATCATCGAACAAGTTATATTGAATAAAGACGTTATTCCATAACTCAAGGTAGCGTGTGCATTCGCCGTTCACACCGCAGACGTGCTCGGTGCCGCGCAGGTTATCGCGTTCTTCGCCGAGGTCGATGTGGATTTCAGAGCAGGGACCGCAGGGACCCGTCTCTGCCATTTGCCAGAAGTTCTCTTTGCGTCCGAAGAACAGCACATGCTCGGGCAGGAAGCCCGGCTGTTTGCGCCAGATGTTCGCGGCTTCATCATCCTGTGGAACGTTGCCTTTGTCGTCGCGGAAGCAGGTGGCGTAGAGTTTGTCTTTGGGCAAACCCCATACCTCGGTCAGCAATTGCCACGACCAGGCGATGGCTTCTTCCTTGTAGTAATCGCCGAACGACCAGTTGCCGAGCATTTCAAAGAAGGTGTGATGCGTATCGTCGCGCCCCACGTCTTCGAGGTCGTTGTGTTTGCCCGCCACGCGCATACATTTCTGCGAATCGACGGCGCGCGTGTAGGGTTTCTTATCGGTACCGAGGAAGACGTCTTTGAATTGCACCATGCCGGAATTGGTGAAGAGCAGGGTGGCGTCGCCGCCCGGCACCAGCGACATGGACGGCACGGCGGTGTGACCGTGTTCCACGAAGAAGTCGATGAAGTCCTGACGGATCTGGTTGCCTGTGAGTTTTTTGGTCATGCGTTCTCCGAAAGTTTGAAAATGACGGGCGAATTATACCAATGGAATTTTGCAGGGACGACCCTGCCGTGTGACAAATAAAAATCCCGAACCTGCGGGTTCGGGACTGGATGATAAAGACTCCGTCTCAAGCCGTGACAGGTGTACAGGTGACGCACGTAGCGGCGGCTTGAGCAGTGGCACAGGTCTTGAGGGTTGGTTCCATGCGCGCGATTATACCACTGTCAGCGCGCACATAGCACAGCAACCTCCCCATTCCCTCCATGTCATTGCGAGTGAAACGAAGCAATCTCCAAATTCCAAGGAGACTGCTTCGGGCACAGCCCGCCCTCGCAGCGACATGACCCTATGTCGTTGCAAACAAGGCGAAGCGACCCCCAACTTCCAAGGAGACTGCTTCGGGCATACCCCGCCCTCGCAGCGACATGACCCTATGTCATTGCGAGCGTAGCAAAGCAATCCCCAACTTCCAAGGAGACGGCTCCGGGCACAGCCCGCCCTCGCAGTGACACGAGCTACCGTCCCCAGAAAGAAGCGCAGCCACCTCGCCAGCCCCTAACAACTCTGTAAATTGACTCGGCTCGCCTTTGTGCTACACTTCACAAAAGCAGGGACTTGTACCCATCGATGTGTAAGAAATAGGAGGAAAACGCTACGAATTATGCAGGCAATTTCGCACTTCCAAGCACAGAAAACGCCCCTCGCGGGCGCATTTCGGGAGTCAGACCGGGGTTTTTGCGATTCCTACCGTCGCTTTTCGAAAAGCTACCGTAGCTTTTTAAAAAGTGACTGTCGCTTTTCCAAAAGCTAACCTAGCTTTTTGGATTCCCTTCCTGACTTTTCATTCATCCAACCCATCTTTGCAGGGGCAAAACCGGCAATCTGGCGGGGGTACTGTGAATTTGGGGCTTTCACACGAGGTGATTACCGTATGGCTAAGCTCATACAAGCAGTGGCAAAGTACGGTCCGCGCATCGAGTTGATCGAAGCGGCGGATACTGAGCGGTTTATGGAATTGATCACGCAGCGCACAACGCTTTCAGCGGGTGTGGTCAAGAATGTGCAGGAGAGCGAGGTGGAAACCTTGATCGGTCTGCTCAAAGAAGGGCGTCCGGTGCATACCGGCATTGCGATCTTTACGCCCAGCATCGATTTGGAAGGCAATATCGACATTAGCGTGCGGGTGGACAAGCGCATCCTGACGGCTTTGAATGCGCACGGAGCCTTCACCGGCAAGGTACTACGCTCCGAGAACATCGGTAAGAGTACCGAAGAGCTGGCGGAGCTTTGGAATGAGGAACACCCTGAGAATCCCATCGTCGTAAGCGGCTAGGCGCTTGCGTCCCTGCTGATTGCACGTTGGCGGCTTGATTCGTAGGTCAAGCCGCTGTTTTTTTGGTGTGCGGCAAAGGAGACAGTCACTTTGAAAGTGACTGTCTCCTTGCGAGAAACAGATTCTAAAAACAAGCACGGTCGGTTTTCATCCTTTATAATTGCAAACTATCATGACAAGCCAATCCGAAGCATTCTCCAGAGTTCTGATCGATGATGCCCTTCGTGATAGCGGCTGGGATATTCTTGACACGCAGCAGGTGCAGTTTGAATATCACAACCTCAACAGCAGGGCGGACTATTTGCTTAAAGACCGTAACGGTCATGTCTTATGTGTATTGGAAGCCAAACGGGAGGATAAAGACCCCTACGACGCAAAGGAACAGGCGCGCGGCTATGCCGAAAACCTGCGCGCACCTTTTGTCCTGCTTTCCAACGGCAGGGAACACTGGTTCTGGAATTACGAACGACGCGAAGAAGCTGACGCCATCCGCATCGAGCGCCTGCCCTCGCGTGAAGATTTGGAGCGCGCGCGCTTTAAGAACCTGCAACCCGCGCGCCCATTACTGACCGAGCCGGTGGACCGCGAATACATCCGCCGCTTCCGAGACGACATCCGGCTGCATGGCTATCAGGTGGCGGCTTTGAACGAGGTGGCCAAACAGTTCGACCACGCAGGAAAACGCAAATTCCTGCTGGAGATGGCCACCGGCACCGGCAAGACTTTGCTGTGCGCCGCCTTGATCCGCCGCTTTTTAGAGACGCGCAACGCCGAGCGCGTGTTGTTCATTGTAGACCGCATCGAGCTGGCCAAGCAAACGATGGAGGATTTCAACATCATCCTGCGGGAATACAGTCCGGTCATCTATAAGAATGCGCGCCGCACGGGTGAATTATTGGGGTCGAGCGTGGTGATCGCCACCATCCAATCCTTGATGACCGACCGGCGCTACCGCGAAGAGTTCACACCCTTCTATTTCGATCTGGTCATCAACGATGAGGCGCACCGTTCCATCTATGGCGATGCGCGTGAGGTCGTGCAGTTCTTTCAGGGCACGCGGGTCGGTTTGACGGCCACGCCCAAGGCGTATCTAAAAAATATCGATGTGGATGCGCTTGGCACAGAGAATCCGAAGGCCTTGGAGGCGCGTTTTCTGCGCGATACCTATCACTATTTCGGCTGCAAGCCGGGCGAACCGACCTTCCGCTATGACATCATCGATGCGGTCAAAGACCCGGAGGGTCCCTTCCTGTGCCGTCCCAAGATCATCGACATCCGTTCCGACATTACCACTCAGGCGTTGGAAGCAAGCGGCTGGGCGGTGCTGGTGAACGAGGAAGAGGAGAACTACAAGGTACAGGACCTTGAACGAAAGATTTTCACGCCGGCGCGAAACCTGGTGATGTGTCAGGCATTTTTAGAGCACGCCCAACGAACACCCGCAGGCAAATTGGGAAAATCCATCCTGTTTGCGGTCAATCAGCGCCATGCCACCGAGTTGACCAAGATATTGAACGGCTTGCAGCCAGAGAGCGCCATTACGATCACCTCACGCATTCCCGACGCCGCGACACTGGCAAAGGAATTTCGAGACGGGAAACGCCGCGAACCGATAGCGGTTTCGGTGGATATGCTCTCGACCGGTTATAACTGCCGCGATCTCTTGAACGTGGTGCTGATGCGCCCGGTCTTCTCGCCTACCGAATACATCCAGATCAAAGGCAGGGGCACGCGCCGTTATACCTTCAAGAACGGGCATACCGAGTACGAAAAGGAATTTTTCTTCCTGCTGGATTTCTGCGGTGTGGCTGAATATTTCGAAGAGAAGTACGATTACAGCATTCCCTTGCAATTGCCACGGGAAGCCAAAGCCGGAAAAGGGAAAAGCACGGCAGGCGCTGGGATTCGGGAGGGAGCGGGCACGTATTCCGGCGAGGATACAGGACGGTCGGACAAGCCGGAAATTCCAGTCTGGCAGGGCAGGGACACGGTCGTTTCGACGGAAATCCATGTGATCGGACCGGATGGCGAAAAGGTAGACGTGATGACCTTCCGCGGCGCCTTCGAACGCGATTTGAAAGACTTCGCCCAGAAAACGCCCGACTTCCAGCAAGCCGTTGAGAGCGAGGACGACGATGCGGTCGAGGTCATTTTGAACGAGCGTTTCTTCCATCGCCCGGAATGGTTCTATTCGCCCGATAAACTGGTCAAGAGTTATGGCGTGCCCGCGCCTACACCCAGCTTTATCTACCATGCACTTGGCAAGCGGAAGCTGCCCAGCAAGGAACAGGTCGTTGACGATACGGTGGATTCGCTGGCGGCGCGCTTTAACCTGCGCTACAGTGAGCAGAAATGGTTACAGGCGCTGGCCAAATTGATCGTAGATGATGCGACTGCGCGTCAGCAGTTTTTGGAAGACAATCCGTTGATCTTCACCCGCGCTCAGTTCCGGCAGTTGGGCGATATTGGGCAATTGCGACAATTCACCCAGCGCGAGCATGTTTTCGAGGCGTTGAAGCAGTCTTCCATCCTGCGGCAGTCGCTTTCGGGCGGGTTGAATGGTTGACCCCACCCCTGCCCTCCCCTGACCCAAGGTCAGGGGAGGGAGAAGAGCCGTAGAAAACAAATCTTGGAGTTTGCTTCTGCCCTGACCAAAGGTCAGAAATGGGAGAAGAGCTGTAGAAAACAAATCTCAGAGTTTGCTTCTGCCCTGACCATCGGTCAGAAATGGGAGAAGAGCCGTAGAATTCAAATCTCAGAGTTTGCTTCTTCCCTGACCATCGGTCAGAAATGGGAGAAGAGCCGTAGAAATCAAATCTCGGAGTTTGCATCTTCCCTGACCATCGGTCAGAAATGGGAGAAGAGCCGTAGAAAACAAATCTCAGAGTTTGCTTCTGCCCTGACCATCGGTCAGAAATGGGA
>JAHDWC010000086.1:1412-16960 GCA_023382575.1 Anaerolineales bacterium | reverse complement strand
ACAAAGCTAAAGGGACAATCCACAAAAAGGGAATCACAGCCACTTCCTGCGTGATCTGATTCGTGATTGCCAACAAAAAGATAGAAGCTGTCGCGCCGAGGATCGCCCACAACGCCATCATCGCAACAGTCGGCTTGGGAGATTTTGGCGCTTCACTCTCGACTTTGACCGCTGCCTGCGAACCTTGCGCCCGCCAAGCAATCCAACCGATCAGCAAGGCAAAGATGAGGAATCCGCCAGACCAAACCCATCCCTGGGCTCTGAGCGACAGCCATGGCTCGATGACCAGTGGATAAGCCAATAGTCCCAACAATGACCCGATATTGGAAAGCGAATACAAACGTGCATATGAATGATTCGGGTGTAAAGCACTGAACCAGGCTTGCATCAATGGACTGTTCGAAGCTAATAGGAAGTAAGGAAGCCCAACCGAAACTGCCAACAAAAGAAATAAATATGGAATGGGCATCTCCAAACCGACGGGAGGCTTCCAGTCAGCGGAGGGAGTGACCGGGGACGACCACCCAAGCCCGAGCGCAGCCAGAAGCGCAACCGTCACCGCCAATAGGCCAACATGAATCCATCCCTGCCGCTTTTGTTTGACCAACCAATAAGCATAAGCATATCCACCTGTCAGAAACACTTGAAAGAAAAGCATCGTCGTGGACCATACTGCTGGTGTACCGCCAAACCATGGCAGGATGAACTTCCCGATCATGGGCTGAACTTGAAACGAAAGAAAAGCCGAAAGAAAAATACTAACTGCAAAATAAACCATAAAATCTCCTTGTCCAATTTTATGCAAAAACCCTTATAAAGAATAGCCACAAAATTGAAAGGAATATGCTGACATATCGCAATGCAAATCTCATAAATTTATTACCATGTTTTTTGCCAACCTACGCTATAATCCCGCCGCAATATGCTATCTGTGAATGAGGCGCGCGAGCGCATCCGCTCCAGTTTTCAAGCCACCGACATCGAGACAGTTTCGTTGGTCGCTTCGGTCAATCGCGTGTTGGGAATGGACCTTGCTGCTGACCATGATTATCCACCTTTTGACAATTCCGCCGTGGATGGATTTGCCGTCCGCACTGATGACGCATCATCCCTGACCCTAAAGGTGGTTGCTGATATTCCGGCGGGGACTTCACCTAGCATCACACTCAAGTCGGGTGAGGCGGCACGCATCATGACGGGCGCAGAAGTGCCCAATGGAGCGACGGCTGTCATCCCTGTAGAAGATACCGACTTCAAAGATCATCAAGCAGGCACCACTGCCCCACAGACCATTTCCTTTGAAAAGAAACCCGCCGCTGGAGCGAATATCCGCAGGCGCGGAATGGATATTCTGACAGGCGAGGTTGTCCTGCAAAAAGGACGCGTCATCAAGCCACAAGATCTTGGTCTGCTGGCGACGTTGGGATTTGCAAATGTGACCGTCCACAAAAGACCGCGTGTGGCTTTGCTCTCCTCCGGCGATGAGCTTCTCCCTGTGGATGTGCCGCTTGAACCGGGCAAGATCCGCGATTCAAATTCGTATACCATCGCCGCACTCATCGAAAATGCAGGCGCAGAAGTGATCCGCTTGGGTGTGGCGCGCGATACACGTGAGGCGGTCACCTCCCTATTGGATCGCGCCATCGCAGAAAGCGCAGACCTCATCATCTCGACGGCTGGAGTCAGCGTGGGGGCGTTCGACTTTATCAAAGAGGTCATTGAGTCAAATGGCAGCATGGACTTTTGGCGTGTGAACATGCGTCCAGGGAAACCATTGGCATTTGGCTCATATCGCGGAATCCGTTTCATTGGTCTGCCGGGGAATCCGGTTTCGGCGTTTGTGGGCTTTGAGGTCTTTGTTCGTCCCACCCTCGAGCGGATGACCGGTCAAATGGACAGGAGCTGGCAAACGGTCCGCGTGCGCTGCGCGGAAGAGATCGACTCCGATGGGCGCGAAAGTTACTTACGAGCCAGAATCCGCACAGAAAATGGGATTCCCATCGCCTCTTTGACAGGTCACCAGGGCTCGGGAAATCTGCTCTCATTGGTACAAGCAGATGCTTTACTAATCATCCCCGCTGGTGTAAAATGCGTGCCTGCTGGTCAGGAAGTGGACGCAATTCTCTTATGAGGAAACATGGATAAATGGCTATACCGCGCATCCGTCGCGCTTGTGATTGTTGGTTTGTTCGTTTCAATTTATATGACGATCTACAAGGTTACCGGAAATGAAGGCATGTGTCTTGGTTCTGGTGATTGCTCCACAGTAAACGCCAGCCGCTTTTCAGAAGTGAACGGCATTCCCGTAGCTGTGCTTGGCATCATCGGATATGTGGCCATTCTGGGCGTACATTTGCTGGAAAACCGCAATCCGTTCTTTCGACAAAATGCCACCCTGTTCATCTTTGGCATGGCGCTCGCCGGCTTCATTTTCACGCTCTGGCTGATTTATGTGGAGATCGCCATCATCAGAGCCATTTGCCCGTTTTGTGTTACATCACAGGCAGCAATGACTATCATCTTCATCATTGCCGTCATTCGCCTGATCAGAAACCCCCAAGTTTAGGAGGATGTAAAAATGCCCCGCATTAAGTGTCATTACGCAGATTGTGTTTTTCTGGATGAAGGTCTTTGTTCCGCCGCTGCCGTCGAATTCGACCCTGATACCGGTTGTGTCACGTATTCGCCCACCGATGGCGCCGCCGCAAGCGAAGATGAATGGGACGAAGAAGAAGATGCCGATGAATGGGAGGATGAGGACATCGATGAAGAGGAAGACGACGAATGGCTGGATGAAGAGGATGAATTTTAATCTCCCCGCCTCATTTTAGACTGAGAGCTGAGACGCAAACAAAAAGCCTTCTCACGTAGAGAGGGCTTTTTGCTTCGGTTGGTATAATAGCCACGCCATACAACCGGCAGAAACGGATTCCAAATGCTTCAACGGGAAGATAATCCTCGTCTGCGAAAAAATAACTTTGACCTGCTTCGGCTGCTCTTCGCTGGAACGGTTTGTTTCGTCCATGCGTATGAACTTTCTGGTTATGAACCATTGAGTTGGATTTCGCAAATATTATCATCAGAAATAGCCGTGAAATCCTTTTTCGTGGTGAGCGGTTTCCTGATCTTCATGAGCTATGAGCGTTCATCCTCGCTAACCTCATATGTGAACAAACGCATCCGCCGCATTTACCCGGCATATTTCACAGTGATTTTGCTGGCTGCTCTGGGGTTGGTATTTGTCAGCACTAAAAGTGTAAGCGAGTATTTTTCTTTCGAGTGGGTCAAATATCTGACCGCAAACCTGGCCTTTCTAAATTTCATCCAACCCAGTCTGCCAGGGGTATTTGAACTCAATCGATATACGGCAGTAAACGGCGCCTTGTGGACTTTAAAAGTGGAGGTCATGTTCTATATCTCCGTACCAATCCTCGTTTATCTCTTCCGGAAATTTTCAACAGCAGGCATACTTGCGCTGACCTATATCCTCTCCGTAGTTTATGCCTTGATAACAAATTTCCTCGCACAACAGACAGGTAGCGGCTTGTACGCCGAGTTATCTCATCAATTACCAGCGCAGCTGGCATACTTTATGGCAGGAGCATTCTTTTATTATTATTTGCCATTCTTTGAAAAATATGCAGGATTCTTTTTGGGCGCAGGCGGGCTCATCCTATTTGCGGATTATTTCTATTCTCTGCCATTTCTCGAGCCATTCGCGTTGGCTGCCGTAGTAGCCTTTTTCGGATTATTTTTATATATCGGAAACTTTGGAAAATACGGCGACTTCTCCTATGGCATATATATCTTACATTTTCCAATTATTCAAATCTTCTTGCAGTATGGTTGGCTAAGTGAAACTCCGTGGCTGTATCTGGGCAGTGTCCTGACATTAACCTTGATAGCTGGTTTTGCAATGTGGCATTTGGTTGAGAAGCGTTTCCTGCTACGAAGCAGTCATTACATTTCTGAAACGGCGCAAGCTGTTTCTCCACAATAGGCACAGTCTCATGCAGAAAATCAAACATATTCAGGCGTTGCGCGGCATCGCCGTGCTAGCGGTCATCTTTTTCCATCTTGTCATCATCGAAAGAAAGTTTGGCGGAGGGAATACCATCTTGCCGGAGTTTTTTGAATTTGGCATGTTCGGCGTGGACTTGTTTTTTGTCATTAGTGGGTTTGTGATGGTCACGGTTACCAGAGGCAAGTTCCGGGTTGGAAAAGATGCGCTGCTTTTCCTTTATCATCGCGCTTCGAGAATCTATCCGCTCTATTGGGTGTACACCTTCGCTGCCTTGGGAGTATTTCTCATACAGCCCTCGTGGGTGAATAGCTCACAGGGCAATCAAGTGGACATTGTCGCTTCGTTCCTCTTATTGCCTTCCCATTTGCTGCCATTGGTGCAAGTTGGTTGGACATTGATTCACGAGATGTATTTTTATTGGGTGTATTTCCTGATTCTGTTACTTGTGCCAGAGCGTTTTCTGGTACATGCTATTGCGGTGTGGGGTGTAATCTTGCTCGCATTTGGTTCCTGGTTTGGGCAGGGAAATGCATATCTTGACCTCATCTTCAATCCGCTGACATTTGAATTTTTAGCCGGATGTATGCTGGCAATCCTATTCCACAAGACAACACATGGAGGCATCCGTGGCGGCTGGTTAACACTCATCGCAAGTGGGGCGCTTATCGCCGCCATTATTGGATATGTCTATTATCGCAATGCCACCGGGGAAGTTGCGCCAAATGGTTGGTGGCGAGTATTGATCTATGGTGTGCCAGCGATATTGATCGTATATTGCATGACCAATGCCGAGCGAGATGGATTTACTTTTCACGAGTTTTTTATACAGACGGGTAATGCCTCTTATTCGATCTATCTCTCGCATCTTTTCACATTGAATGTTGTCGGGCGGATCTGGGGCTTTGTATCTACGGAAGGAATCCTAGACAATGTGGTCGGCGCTCTGATGGCGTTTTCAGCAGCGGTCTTTGTAGGTTTTCTAAGCTATTGGTTGGTGGAAACCCCATTATTAAAGTTAAGCCGAAAAATAGCCTGACCATTAACTAGCACCACTAATAGAAGAAATATCCGTTTATCTCTGCATAAATTGATATAACAACACCCCTGCTGCAACCGACAAATTCAATGAGCTGACCCGTCCGCGCATGGGCAGAGAGAGAGTCACATCGCAGGCATCCGTTTGTTCGCGGGACAAGCCTTTTTGCTCATTGCCCAATACCAAAACCCACGGAATCTGTGGGACGAGGGTGTGATAATCCACATCGGCTTTGGCAGATGTGCCAATCAACTGACAGTTTACCTTCCGCGCCCAAGTGAGGAACTCGTCAAACGAAGCCTGCACAACTGGAGTCCAGAACAGCGTCCCCATGCTGGCGCGGACCACGGTGGGATGAACCAACTCCACGCCGCCATCCACCAGAAAAAGCGCATCGGCTCCGACGGCATCCATTGTGCGTAGAATCGTGCCGACATTGCCAGGGTCCTGCGGCGAAACCAACGCCACAGCACGCGTCCAAGATTTCAGGTCGGTGAATGAAAAACTCCTCTGCTTCACCACAGCCAAAATCCCCTGCGGATTTTCCTTATCCGCAAGGGATTCCATCACCGCAGCAGAAACAGGCTGAAGTCGAAGATCGAGGCGTGAGACGCGCGCCAGCAAATCTTTTGCGAATCCACTGGTCAGGAGTTCGGGCGCATACACAATCGAGTCTACCTCCCAGTCCGCTTCGATGACCTCGCCTACATGATGGATACCTTCCACTAAAAATGTGCCGGTTTCGGCGCGTGTTTTCTTCTGGTGCAGGGCGCGCACTTGTTTGATGAAGGGATTCGATGTGCTGGTAAGCATGTCCATGTCAAAATTTTATCCGAAAATGTCAGTTTATAATTGTCTTTATGAAATTCATTTGCTGGCTGGTGCCTGCGCTCTTGCTTTTTCTGTCTGCGTGCCAGCCAAACACTCCTCGTGTTATCACCGTCCTTGATGGCGAAACCACACTTACAGTCACGTCCGCTGAACGGATTCCAAATGTCATCCTGCGAGAGGCGGGGATTTCGTTGCAACCGGAAGACCGCGTTTGGGTCAATGGTATTCTACATAAGTTGGATGAAGAATTCTCCGCGCGCGGTTTAGTGCAACTGCAAATACAGCGCGCAATGACGATACGCCTTGTCACGCCGCAGGGCGAGCAGACGATTCGATCCTCCGCGTTGACGGTGGGAGATGTGTTGAAAGAGGCGGGATATGAAATTGGAATCAACGACGAAGTGAATCCGCCTCTTTCTGCGCCGGTTGTCGATTCGCTGACGATTGAATTTTTCCCTGCCCGTGAGTTGACCATCTCCTCCGGTGAGTCGCTGCTGACTATTCGCTCAGCTGCGCGGACTGTTGGCGAGGCGCTGGCTGAGGCGGGGATTCCGCTCATGGGGTTGGATGTCAGCTCTCCCGCGGAGAATGAGGCGCTTCCTGCCGATGGGCAAATCCGAGTAACGCGAGTGACTGAATCCATCAGCGTCGAGCTTGAGTCGATTCCTTTTGAAACAGAGACAACGATCTCTGACGATGTGGCGTTTGGCGATTCGGAAGTGTTGCAGCCTGGCGTCAATGGGGTGACAATGATCCGCACGCGCGTTCGCTATGAAAATGGAGTTGAGGTCAGCCGCGAAGTGGAGGGCGAAACCGTTTTACAGGAATCACAGACTCAAATTGTGGCGAGCGGTTCGAAGATCGTGCTCGAACCTGTGGGCGGCGAAATCCCATATCAATATTGGTTTGCGACTCAAATGTATGCTTCGTGGTATTCGCCTTGTAACTCCGGTACGGGTGGATGCTCGTATGGAACTGCCAGTGGCGCACGAGCAGGCTATGGTATCGTGGCCGTGGACTACGCTTATTATTCTTATCTCGCCGGGATGAGAGTGTATATTCCCGGCTATGGCGTCGCCACCATCGGCGATACTGGCGGCGGACCGATTATCGAAACGCAATTGGGCGTACCGCGTTATCAATGGATCGATCTTGGCTACGACGACAACAACATCGGCGGACTCTCTGGCTGGGTGACGGTATACTTCCTCGAGCCTGCGCCTGCCGAAATCCCTTATTTTTTCCAACCACAATGAATCGTTCACAGAAAATCATCATTACTATTCTTTCCATCCTTGCAATCTCACTGGCAATTGGGTTGGGAATTTATTCCTATCAGTTGTATCAGTCTGTTGCCTTCCAGCCGCTTGGTCCGCTTTTGCCTGCTGGCGCAAAGGATCTACCACCCACATGGACGGCTTCGCCGGGTCCTTCGCCAACCTCGATGGGATCAGTAACACTCGCACCGACCGTTTCTTTCACCACCAACACACCCGCTCCACGCTGTAACGGACCGGCGCTAATGAATGTACTTGTCGTTGGAGCGGATACTCGCGGCGATAATTACACCTACGGGCTAGCGGATGCCATCCGCGTGGTGCGCGTGGACTTCATTACGCCCAAAGTGACCGTGCTGGAATTTCCGCGTGACTTGTGGGTGGAAATCCCGCACATCGAAGATAACCTCGATGGACAGGATCACGAAAAATTAAATCAGGCCTTTTTATACGGTCAGCCGGGCTTCAAATATTGGGACGATCCCAGCGAAGGCTCAGGTCTGCTGGCGCTTACGCTCAACAAAAATTTCGGCGTTCAGATCGATCATTACATCACCGTCAACATGCGGACGTTCGTCAACATCGTCAATGCAGTTGGCGGCATCGACGTGAACATCCCGGATAAAGAAACTTCCCGCACCGCCGATCTCCCGGTCGGAGAGAATCATCTCAGCGGGGCTGAAGCGCTGAAGCTTGTCCGCAACCGGGAAGGTGGCACCTTCGAGCGGGCCGATAATCAAAGTCTGGTCATCTGCGCCTTGCGAAAGAAACTCACCAGTCCGTCTGTTGTTACACAAATTCCCGAGTTGATCGAATCGTTTCAAGATAATGTCCGTACTGATTTCACGCCCGAACAATTGAGTCAACTCGCCTGTCTTGGCACGCAAATGCCGCCGCAGAATATTCAACTTGTCAGTTTCCCGTCTGAACATTTTAAACAGACACGCACCTTCGACCCGGTTTTTGACAAACGCATCTCCATCCTTGATGCGGATTTTGACATTCTGCGTGAGTATGTCGCACAATTCCAAGCAGGCACTTGGCCCACCACTTCATCCGATTTAACAGACGAAGAAACCGAAGAAGATACCCCCATCATTTGCGAATGAACTATCACACCATCCCCCCACTCAACGCCGCCGCCGTACTCAAACGTTATGGTTTGCGTGCCGATAAACGTCTCGGGCAAAATTTCTTGCAAGACTCTTTTGCTCTTGAAAAGATTGCCAACGCCGCAGAAATCTTGCCGGATGACTGTGTCTTGGAAATTGGTCCCGGACTGGGAAGTTTAACCCGCTATTTAGCAGTCTCTGCCCGGCAAGTTGCAGCGGTCGAACTGGACCCGGACCTGCTTGCTCCTCTCAAAGCGGTGCTTACGCCATATGCGAATGTGCGCATCATCCACGGTGATATTTTGGACTTGTCCATCTCTGATCTGGTGGATCAAGCCGGATATATTGTCGCAGCGAACATTCCCTATAACATTACCTCTGCCATTATCCGCCACCTGCTCGAAAGCGAACCGAAACCGCGCCGCATCGTGCTGACCATCCAAAAGGAAGTTGCAGAACGCATCTGCGCCCAGCCTGGCGATCTGAGTCTGTTGGCATTGAGCGTGCAAGTCTACGGACAGCCAAGCATCCGCGCAAAGATTCCAGCCGGGTCATTCCATCCCATTCCCAATGTGGATTCCGCCATCCTCCGCATTGACATCTACGACCAGCCGCTGATCGCAGCCGATATGTTGGACACATTTTTCAAACTCACCAAGGCTGGGTTCAGTCAGAAGCGCAAGACCTTGCGAAATTCGATTTCTGCGGGTTTGCATATCAAACCCGCAGACGCCGAATCCCTGCTCTTGTCAGCAGGCATCGACCCGATGCGCCGCGCCGAGACGTTGTCCATTGAAGAGTGGAAGCAGTTGTGTCTCAGCCGTAAATGACTTGTCAAGTATTCGGACTATTTTCTCTAGTACCAACGTCCTTATTTCAAATAGTACCAATTGCGCAGTTTTCTCCGTTCATCCTCTTAAGAACCTATGTCATAATTAGAGAAAGGAGAGAGACCATGTTTCGAAAATTTTTAACCTTAATCACAAGTATCTTCCTGGTCACTGCGCTTTCCGCCTGTAATCTCCCCAGCGGAGACACTGAAACCACCCCAACGCCTGATGACATCGCCCTGACAGTCACAGCGATCAGCGCGCCAAGTGATACGCCCATCCCGGCAGTCTTGGATACTGCCACGCCTTCTTTCACCTCCACGCCAGAGTTGACATCCACTCCAGCTGTGCCGCAAGTGACAGTTAGTGTGAACACCAACTGTCGTACTGGTCCGAGCACGCAATATGACCTCATCGGCGCGTTGCTTGTGGGTCAGGTTGGGACTGTAGTTGGGAAAAATTCCCAAACCGGCTACTGGATCATCAACAACCCCGGCAAGACCGGTACCTGCTGGCTGTTCAATGGCTATGCAACTGTCTCTGGCAATACCGCCAACTTGCAGGAATATTCCATCCCGCCCACACCTACGCCTTCATCCACGCCGACACCGACTGCAACGCCTACTCTTTCCATCCCAGCCTCGGTTAACAACCCGACAATGGCCATGGTCTGTATCCCAGTCGGTCCGAATTTCAATCATACAGGTACTCTAAGTTGGGAAGACAAGTCCAATAACGAAGATGGCTTCAACATCTACGTCAATGGCGCTTTGCTTGCCAGCATTCCGGCGAACAGCACTTCGTACAATGTCGCACTGGCTCCGGGGAGTCCGTTCATGGCAGGTATCGCCTCGATCTTCGGAGTGGAAGCCTTCAACGCTGCAGGTAAAGCCCCCATCAAGACAGTGGCAAAAGCCTGTCCATAGTCTGACAAAGTCCATAACCAAAAGGCTTGCAGAAATGTTTCTGCAAGCCTTTTTCTTTTGTATAATCGGGAAATGCCCACCTTTCGAACGCCGCAGACCATCGTCATCCCGGATGATGCCAGGCAACGCGCATTCGCTTTCGCTCAAGCTGTGACGGAAACCGTCAACTATCGTGACAGCAATCAATCGGTCAAAGAGAAGATCCGCGATGACCATTTTGTCTCGAAACTGGGCGAAGAAGCTGTGCGGATTCTCTTCGAGGGCAGAGAATGTCAGGTTGTAGGACCAGATTACGGTGTGTACGAGGCGAAGCGTAAGTCGTGGGAAGCGGATCTAAAAATCAATGGGCTGGAAGTGGCGGTCAAGACGCAACGTCGATCCGCCGCGAATCGATATGGGCTATCATGGACGTTTCAAGACTCCCCTGAACGACATGACCCGATCCTGGATATGCCGGATGCATGGGTGTGTTTGGTGGTATTTGAAGATTTGAAACCGGAGCCGGAATGTTTGGTGTACCCGCTGCGAAAGATCAAACAACTGATTTTTGAAGCGCCAAGGCTGGCAAAACTTGCGGGGAAAAAGCAGGCAGTGTATTTGGAGACGTTAGTCAGACATGGCATCATGGAAAAATAAAAAGCCCCGCGAAATTCGCGGGGCAAATTTTTACCGATAAATCGACTTAGGTTCCTTCTTCCCAGGAGTTGAGGTAGTGGAGCTGTTCGTCGGAGAGGACGTCGATCTTGACGCCCATCGCTTCGAGTTTGAGGCGGGCAATCTCGTTGTCGATGTCGGTCGGGACGGAGTAGACCTTCTTCTCGAGCTTGTCGGCATTCTTCGCCATGTATTCGGCGGAGAGCGCCTGGTTGGCGAAGGACATGTCCATCACCGAGGCGGGGTGACCTTCGGCAGAGGCGAGGTTGATCAAACGACCTTCGCCGAGGATGTTGATCTTGCGTCCGTCTTTGGTGGTGTACTGGTCGACGAACGGGCGGACAAGGTTGGGCTTGCCAACGCTTATCTTCTCAAGTGCAGGGATGTTCAACTCAACGTTAAAGTGACCGGAGTTGGCAACCAACGCGCCATCTTTCATCACTTCGAAGTCGTGACCATCGATCACGTTCAAGTCACCGGTGACGGTGCAGAAGATGTCGCCGATTTTGGCAGCATCCAGCATCGGCATGACCTGATAGCCGTCCATGACTGCTTCGAGCGCCTTCATCGGGTCAACTTCAGTGACGACGACATGGGCACCCATGCCGCGCGCGCGGGAGGCGAGACCACGTCCACACCAGCCGTAGCCAGCCACGACGAAGGTCTTGCCAGCCAACAACACGTTGGTCGCGCGGACGATGCCGTCGATGGTGGATTGACCGGTTCCATAGCGGTTGTCGAACATGTGCTTGGTGAGCGCATCATTCACGGCAATGACCGGGAACTTGAGCACGCCGTCTTTTTCCATCGCCTTGAGGCGGATGACGCCCGTGGTAGTCTCTTCGGTGCCGCCGATGACGTTCTTGAGCATCTGCTTGCGGTCCTCGTCGCTCAGGGTCTTCGCCCATTCCGCGAGGGAGGGTTCGAGTTTTTCGAAGCGTCCCATTTCGATGAAGAACAGGGAGGAAACGAGGTCGGCGCCATCGTCTTGGGTCATATGGGGTTTGTGTTCCAACGCAGCGCGGATGTGCTTGAAGTAAGTGACTTTGTCCTCGCCCTTGATGGCGAACACAGGGATTTCGTAGTTGTTGACCAAAGCCGCAGCCACATCGTCCTGCGTGGAGAGCGGGTTGGACGCGGTCAACACGATGTCCGCGCCGCCTTCGTGCAGGGTGCGCATCAGGTTGGCGGTTTCGGTGGTGACATGCAGACAGCAGGAAAGGCGCATTCCCTTAAGGGGCTTTTCCTTGGCGAAGCGTTCGCGGATCGAACGCAGGACTGGCATTTCACGTTCCGCCCACTCGATACGACGGCGACCACCTTCTGCTTGATTGATGTCTCTGATATCGTAGTTGCTCATAAATACTCCTTAAATCTTTATACAAGGAATGTGATTTGGAAACCCATTCGTGTCCGCATAAAAGGGGATCCGCAGCACAGACTCATCATTTATTTTAGGTTGGTCTCAACAATTGGTACTATCTCCAAACTCGACAGTACGTATGTACGGCAACATTCTGCGAACACGGCCAGCTTAACCAACAAATCTAAATAGATTTTACTTTAATAATACGTCCAGCCTGCCGCCATCATCGAAATGCTTGCGGAAGCGTTGGACAAATTCTTCACGGGTGTAGGAATGGTTCTGCGTACCGCGCTGTTCCAGGCAGTATACCGCGGAGAGCGAACCGATCTCGCCGCACAACTTCCAATCAAAGCCATGCGAGTAACCTGCAAGGAATCCGCCGCGGAAAGCATCACCCACCCCAGTCGGGTCGACCACTTCATCTTCAGGCACAGTGGGAATGTGAACCGAATTTCCATCCGAGTACAAGTCAGCGCCATCTTTGCCGCGTGTAATGACCAATACCTTAACGTGCTCAAGGATCTGGTCGAGGCTCCAACCCGTTTTCTTGGAGATCAAGCCAAATTCATAATCATTGCAGAACAGGAAGTAAGCACCTTCCATATCACGCGCCAATTCCGTGCCTTCGAGACGCAGAACTTGCTGGCTGGGATCATACAAATACGGAATCCCCAAATCGCGAGCCTCGGCCGGGAACTTCATCATCGCATCGGGCGAACTGGGAGAGACGATGACAAGATCGGGTTTTTTATCCAACTCTTTGAGCGACTGGCTGGCGGAGTGTGCCATCGCCCCCGGGTAGAACGAAGCGATCTGGGCAGAGGCATGATCCGTCGTCGCGAAGAACGAAGCGGTGAACACGCCCGGGACAACTTTCATCAGCGAGGTGTCCACGCCCTTGGATTCCAGCCATGCGCGATACTCGCCAAAATCCTCGCCGACAGTGGCCATGACGCGCGGTTTGCGTCCGAGCAAGGCCATTGTGTACGCGATGTTCGGCGCGATGCCGCCGCGCTGCTTGGACATTGAATCCACCAAAAACGAAAGGCTGATGGATTCCAAACGTTCAGGCAAAATTTGTTCCTTGAAGTGACCCGGAAAGGTCATCAGGTAGTCGTAGGCTACAGAGCCAGTTAAGAGAATATCCATGTGCTACTCGCAGAAAAACGCGCACCCTTACGAGTGCGCTGGATTTGATAACGTCCGTGAGTTTATCATGGGCGTTTATGGATGTAAAGTTTTTCGACAATCAATTTTGTCAAGAATTCTTTACAACCAGTTTCTTTAAGTTCACATCAAAAGGCGGATATGCAATGCCATTTTCAGTGACAATTCCTGTAACCAAGCGGTTCGGAGTCACGTCGAAAGCTGGGTTGCGGGCTTTGGCATTTTTCGGCGCGACGGGTTCACCGAGAAATTGAATTCCCAGCACCTCTTCTGGATTGCGTTCTTCGATGGGGATTTGCTCGCCGCTCGCAAGAGACAGGTCAATTGTGGACGTGGGCACAACTGGATAGAATGGCACACCGTTATCATATGCGGCAAGTGCCAACATGTACGTGCCGATCTTGTTGGCGACATCACCGTTGGCGGCTGTCCGGTCTGAGCCGACAAAACATTTTTGGACGCTGCCCGTTTTGAGAAAATAACCCGCCATATTGTCACTGATGATCTCGTAGGGGATTCCATAGTGTTCCAACTCCCAAGCCGTGAGACGCGCCCCTTGCAAACGTGGACGGGTTTCATCTACCAATACGTGGACTCGTTTGCCCTGTTCATGCGCCGTGCGGATGACTCCAAGCGCTGTGCCCCAATCCACTGTGGCGAGCGCGCCAGTGTTGCAATGATGAATGACCGTATCACCATCGTTGATCAACGCTGCGCCATGTTCTGCCATACGCTTGTTGATGGCGACATCTTCATCCGCGATGTGTTGCGCTTCAGTGAGAAGCAATTGACGAAGTTCGTCTGCGTTTTGTTGACCGGATTTTTTTACAGTGTGCAAAATTCTATCCACCGCCCAGGCTAAGTTGACCGCCGTCGGGCGGGAGGCTTTCAAAGTGTTCGCCGCAGCTTGCAGGTCAGCGAGCAACTCACGGGCCGAGGCGGAAGCGGATTCATATCCAGCCAGCGCAAGCCCAAAGGCAGCCGCCGCTCCAATGGCAGGCGCACCGCGCACGACCATATCCTTAATCGCCTGCGCCACTTCGCGATGACTTCGATACGCGACGATCTCAAAGCGTGCAGGCAGAATACGTTGATCGATCATCTTGAGTTGATTATCTTCCCAAAAAACGGAGCGCATACTTCACCTCTTAAATGCGATGCAGGTCACATGATGATGTGACCTGCATCGATGTCGATCTTATTGCTTGATTTCCGTCCAGATCTCATCATACAACGGCAGGGCTTCGCCGATGTCGATGACATCATGTCCCTTGGCAAACTCCTCAGCGGGAGTATTGGTGATGGGCGAGGAAATATAGGCTTCATATACTTCGGGCTGATTCGCCTGGGCATATTCCAACGCGGCTTTGTTCGGGTTGGTGTAGGGATAATCCACCAGCGTCAGCCAGTTGGTATCGCCTTGCAGCAGATAATTGAACCAGGCATAGGCAATGTCGGGATGCGGCGCCGTGGTGGGAATCGCCATACCATCATAGAAGATGATCGAACCTTCTTCCGGGAAGACGTATTCAAACTCTGGTGCTTCTTGCGCAGTGAGGAACGCTTCACCATTCCAGACGATGCCAAGGTCCACATCACCAGCTACAAGCGGAGTCTTCGGGCTGTCACTGTCGAAGACGCGGATATTCGGCATCAGTTCGAGCAGTTTCTCCTTCGCCTCTTCAAGATGCGCCGGATCGGTATCGTTGACTCCATAACCGAGAGTGAGCAACGCAGCGCCGATAACCACGCGGCTGTCGTCTACAGCGACGATGCGACCTTCATATTCCGGATTCCACAGGTCAGCCCACGAGGTCGGCGGAGTTTCCACCGTCTCGCTATTGTAGACAATCGCCTGCGTACCCATCTGATACGGCACAACATAGCTGGTCGTCTCGCCATAAGCGGCGATCAAACCAGGATCGAGATTGGACAGATTCGACAATTTCTCCGCATCCAACTCCGTCAACAAACCCTCGCGGACCAGCACTGAGATCATGTAATCACTTGGATGGATGACATCATAAGGGTCAATATCCTCGCCAAGCGAAATCTTTGAATACAATTCTTCATTCGACGAGAAGTAATCCACGTTCACTTCCACGCCGTAGACCAAACCAAAACAATCCAGAATATCGGCTGGCACATATTCGGTCCACGTAAAGATATTGATGCGTTCACTTTCAAATTCAACACGCGGATTCGGTTCCGGGCAAACGAATCCGGTGGACGTGATCAGTTCGTCCGTTGAGGCGGGCTCTCCTCCTGCTGCGCACGCCGTTACGGCAATCAACAGCACGCTCGACAAAATCAACCTCATAAAAC
>JAHDWC010000086.1:0-1402 GCA_023382575.1 Anaerolineales bacterium | reverse complement strand
GATGGATTTTGTGGTTTGTGTTCATTTCACTCCTTTGAATATATATAGCCTTGCCCGAATCGACAGGTTCGCGGCAAGGCTTGGGATAACGTACAAAATGATTATAGTGCATCCACACTTTGAATACAATAATACTGAAGAACGATTTTAAAAATGAGAACCGGCTCACCCCTTGCTTGACGCACCCATCATTTACCAGTATAAAAATGGGATGAAAAAACTGCGCCTCTTTCTCGGACTTTGGCTATCTCTGTCCATCACAGCCTGTTCCGTGCTCGAAAATTTCCCTGCCATCCCGCCCGGTTGGACGGTCACACCCAGCCTCTCTCCCACTCCCGAAGCAACGTTCACCCCCACGGTCACACCTACACCTTTGGTCACTGCCCGTGTTGGCGTCGGTGACATGGCGCTCATCAACGGCGATTTTGATTCGGCGCTTTTGCAATATCAAATCGTCCTGCAAGACTCGCCCGACCCGGTCTTACGAGCGGCGGCAAAATGGGGTGAAGCCCGCATCTACTACGCACAGGGGCGCTACAACGAAACTCTGACGGTCTTGCAAACCATCATCACAGAATATTCGCAATCACCACAGCTTCCATATGCATATTTCCTGCAAGGATTCGTTTATTACAAACTGGAGAATTATCCCGCCGCCGCCGATTCCTGGAAGACGTATCTCACCATGCGCCCCGGTTATCTCGATGCATATGTGCAGGAAGTACGCGGCGACGCGCTATATAACGCCAAAAACTATGCCGAGGCATTGTCATCGTACACGGCGGCGATTCAATCGCCTGCGCTCAGTGATGATGTAACGCTCGATCTCAAAGTGGCTGGCACGCAAACTCAGCTTGGCAATTACGATGCGTCGCTGGCCTTGTATGATGGCATCATCGCGCGCGCCGCCAACGATTATGTCAAGGCACAGGCGATGTATGAGGCTGGGTTAGTGCATCAGCTTCAAGGTCAGAGTGAAGCGGCAATTGAGAAGTTCCGCTTTGCTGTGGAAAATTATCCGCTCTCGTATTATTCCTATCTCAGCCTCGTGGCGCTATTGGATGCCGGTGGAACCGTCAGCGAATTGGACCGTGGCTTGGTGGATTATTTCGCCGGGCAGTATGCCGTCGCCATCGCTGCGTTTGACCGTTATCTGGCGACCAATCCTGCCGAGAATGACGGGACAGCGTATTACTATCGTGCGTTGTCGAAAAGCAGTTTGAGCCAATATGATGAAGCGCTGGCTGACTATGAAATTTTCATTTCGAATTTTTCGGCGCATTCGCGCTGGGGTGCAGCATGGGGTGAAAAGGCATTTATCGAATGGGCGCAAAAGGGCGATTACAACAAAGCCGCCGAGACGCTTCTGGAATTTGTACGCATCTCGCCTGCCAATTCGTCG
>JAHDWC010000085.1:9753-17089 GCA_023382575.1 Anaerolineales bacterium | reverse complement strand
TCATTTACGTCAAATGTCTAGTAACCCCACAGCAACGGCTGTCGCTTTTGCCAACATCGCCTTCATCAAATACTGGGGCAACCGCGACAATGCCCTTCGTCTCCCAGTTAATGGCTCCATCTCGATGAATCTCGATGGGCTGTTCACACGCACTACGATCAGTTTTCAGCCGTCGCTGCCATTCGACGAACTCATCATCAACGGACATGAAATCGTCGGCAAAGGGTTGGAGCGTGTTTCATATATTCTCGATCTTGTGCGTGAAAAATCAGGCATCAAAATGAACGCTGAAGTCATGAGCGAAAACAACTTCCCAGCCGGAGCGGGGATCGCCTCTTCTGCAGCAGCATTTGCGGCGTTGGCGGTGGCAGGGAGTAAAGCCGCCGGGTTGGATCTGACCGAGCCAGAACTTTCTGTGCTCGCCCGGCGCGGATCCGGCTCCGCCTCACGCTCCATCCCGGCCGGATTCGTGGAGTGGAAAATGGGGGAAGCTGAAAGCGACTCCTACGCCTTTTCCATCGCACCCGTTGACCATTGGAATTTAGCCGACTGTGTCGCCATCGTCAGTTCGACGCACAAAAAGACAGGTTCTACGGAAGGTCACGCTATCGCTGGGACGAGTCCACTGCAAATGGCGCGGGTGACAGATGCTCCACGCCGCCTCGAGATTTGCCGTAATGCCATTTTGAACAAGGACTTTGAGTCCTTTGCCAACATCATCGAACATGACTCGGATATGATGCACTCCGTGATGATGACCTCCAATCCGCCGTTGATGTATTGGCAATCTGCCACGGTGGAAATCTTCCATCAGGTGCGCGAATGGCGCGCCAGCGGACTGCCCGTCGGCTATACGGTGGATGCAGGCGCAAATGTCCATGTGATTTGCCTCGGCGAGTACAAAGTCGAAGTGGAGAAACGCCTGCGCGAGATTCCCGGCGTGCGAGATGTGCTCGTGGCGGGTGTGGGCGGCGCTGCAAAGTTGGTTTGACATACAGCGAAGAAAAATTCACAAAAAACAGAACCAGCCGCCGCCTAATTCCAAGGCGACGGTTTTCGTCTAATAAAAGATTAACTTCTCCATTTCATTTGCAAGATATAATCCAGTCGCCGCATCTAATACTGCGGGAAAGGATTTACAAATGGAATTTGGCTTTCTGACGTTTTTTGTCTTCCTGCTTGCGCTGGGCGGGATGATCTTTGTGCACGAATTGGGGCATTTTATTGCAGCGCGCTGGGCGGGCATTGAGGTGGAGGAGTTTGGCTTTGGTTTGCCCTCCAAAAAACTCGTGACCCTGTTCACCTGGCAAGGCACAGAGTTTACGATCCATGCCCTGCCGCTGGGTGGATTTGTGCGTCCCAAAGGTGAGAATGACCCCAATGTGCCCGGCGGGTTGGCGCACGCCAGCCCATGGAAGCGCTTAGTGGTTTTGTTCGCCGGTCCGCTGATGAATTTACTGACAGCGGTGATCGTGTTTTCGATTTTGATCGCATCGGAAGGGATGGCTGTGCCCGGTTCGGTCAAGATCGATACGGTTGCCCCAGATTCTCCCGCACAGCAAGCGGGACTTCAAGATGGCGATATCATCCTTGCCATCAACGGTCAGACTGTGACTGAGATCGACGCGGCTATTGCGATCATCCGCGAGAATCTCGATAAGCCTGTCGAATTATTGGTCGAACGCAATGGCGAAGAAATCGCCATCACAGCCACGCCGCTGTCTAACCGCACGGCGCAACAAGGTGCGCTTGGCGTCGGGCTGGGATATCCCACCCGCCCTGCCACGTTCATTGAAAGTGTATCCGGCGGCGCAACCGTCACCGCGCTTCAAGCCGCGACGATTGTTTATCTCCCCATTGCGTTGATCCAAGGCGCCATCGCGCCAGACCAGGCACGTTTGATCGGCTTCAAAGGCATCTATGATCTGTTTAACTTTGCCGTCGAAGAAGATGTCACCAGCCGTCAAGAAGCCGCCGCCCCGGCAGGCGGAACCAGCGCTCCCGCTCCACGACCGACAAATTACGTCCTCAATCTGGTCGGTGTGCTGAGCATTTCACTGGGCGTCTTCAACCTCTTCCCCATCCCCGCGCTCGACGGCGGACGCATCCTCTTCACCCTGCCCGAAATTCTCTTCCGCAAACGCATCCCGCCCGAATGGGAAAACACCGTCAACGGCGTGGCCATGCTTTTGCTCATCAGTTTGATGCTGTTCGTCAACATCATGGATTTCGTCAACCCTGCAGAACTTCCCATCCCATAATATGGCTGAACTCACTTTTCAATCCGTCCTCGACCATCTGTTGGATTCCAAAAAGGACATCCCACAGAGCCACCTTCGTCACTACTCCGATCTCGACCCGAAATCGCTGCGCCTCTTTCTAGACATCTGGCCGCGCGTCACGCCAGAGCGAAAGCTGCTCCTGCTCGACCATCTTTTATCTCACCTGGACTCAGACACCCTTGTCTCGTACGAAGATATCGGCAGGGAATTGCTCCGAGATGCGGATGGAGAAATCCGCGCCCGTGCGATTGGATTGCTCGCCGAAGCAAACGACCCGAAACTTGTCCCGCCACTGTTGGAGATTTTCCTCACCGACAGCGTCCTCGCTCCGCGCATAGAAGCGGCAAATCTGCTGGGCGAATTTGTCCTGCTGGGCGAGTTGGAGGAACTGAACGAGGCAATGCAGCATCAGATCGAAGATGCGCTCATCTCGGTCATTCGCAGCGAAGAGAATCCCACTTTACGCCGGCACGCGCTTGAGGCGCTCGGCTATTCCTCCCGCGAAGAGACAGTCAACATCCTCGAATCTGCCTATCAACGCGAAGACCCCGCCTGGATTGCCAGCGCCTTGCATGCCATGGGACGTTCCCACGACAACCGCTGGAACGACAGCGTGGTCAGTAAACTGCTGGACAATGATCCACGCATCCGTTTTGCCGCGGCAGAAGCTGCCGGCGAACTCGTCATCGAAGAGGCGTCGCCTATCATGCTGCAAATGCTCGAAGACGAAGAAGAGGACGATGACGTCGTCTCGGCTGCCATTTGGTCGCTTTCCCAGATCGGCGGCGAAGATGCACGGGTGTATCTTCTCAATCTGCTCGAACAAACTGAGGATGAAGAAACCATTGAATTTCTCGAAGATGCCATCGAAAATCTCGACTTCAACGAAGAACTGAATCACTTCGACCTTCTCTCCCTCAACGAGGATGACGAAGATCTTGATGAAGTTGAAGATCTCGACGAAGACGAGAAGTAAAAACAAAACAGCCTCCGCATGGAGGCTGTTTTGTTATGAGCGTAGAGGGGACAATCCCTCGACGGGACATGAAACAAAAAGTCCTCCAAATGGAGGACTAATTGAAGTGAGCGCGGAGAGGATCGAACTCTCAACAAACGGCTTAAAAGGCCGCTGCTCTGCCATTGAGCTACGCGCCCATCATTAGAGCGGGCAATATTCTAACATGTGAAAGTAATACAGGCAAGGCACACAGCATCCATGTAAAAGGAGGTACCCATGAGTTCAGTAAAATATGTAACCGAACAGGATTTTCAACAGGAAGTCATCGACGCAGCAACACCTGTGCTGGTAGACTTTACCGCAGATTGGTGTCAGCCTTGTAAAATGATCGCCCCCATCGTGGAGCAGCTCGCCGGAGAATGGAATGGCAAGGTCAAAGTCGTCAAGCTCGACGCAGACCAAAACCCATCCATCATGATGCAATATGGTGTGATGGGCATTCCCACGTTGATGCTCTTCAAAGGCGGCGAGATCAAGGAACGCATCACTGGTTTCACGCCCAAGGAAAAACTGGCGGCAAAAGTCACACCACACGTATAAGCACATTCATAACCTGACGGGTATAATAGAGCCGAGCACATCGGCTCTATTTTCATTCAGGATAATTCCGTGTCAGAAAATGAGATCCTACAGGCGGGTGTTTCAGCCTTAAAGTCTGGCAATCGAAAACAAGCCTCTGCTATTTTTTCAAAACTCGTCCAGGAATTTCCACGTTCAGAGCGGGGATGGTATTTGCTGGGGATGACCCTCACAGACTCCGAACAACGGATATTCTGTTTTCAACGCGTCCTCGCCATCAACCCGAACAACCAGGATGCCGACAAGCAAATCGCGCTTCTTTCTCAGCCGAAAGCGGATCCTCCACCTCCAGTCTGGGCTACCCAACCACCACCTCAAATTGAGGCGCAGCCGATCTCCCAACCCATATCCCAGCCCGTTTCTCCCTTCGCGTATGATGAAGAAACGCCATATGAATCCCCCGCAACGGTCGAAGAAAAACAACCGCCAAAACCCAAGCCTGTTAAAAAGAAAAAATCGAACCAGCCCGTTATTTTTGCCATTGCCGCTTCGGTCGTCATCTTTTGTGCCTTCGGGTTTGGAGCGTTATATATTTTGATCTCGCAAGGGACGCTTACCCTGCCGGGACAATTTGGACAAGCCCCCACACAAGCCATTGTCCCTGTTGTCGTGGCCGCAAGTGCCACACCTCAACCACCCACCCCGATCCCATCAGCCATGCCAACTGTGGTGTACACCCCACGGTTTGAAGAATCGAATTGTGCATTCGACACGCCCCCCAATGTGCGTGTCACTTGTGGATATGCCATTGTCCCTGAAGACCGCACTGGCGACCCCAATCGAACGATTCGGCTGGCAGTCGCTGTCTTTCACAGCAGAAGCTCAAACCCTGCGCCAGACCCGGTCATGTTCCTGCAAGGCGGTCCGGGTGGACAAGCCATCCAACTAAGCACGAATGCCTATCGTGTGTTGGTCGATCCGTTCCTTGATGAGCGTGATTACATCACTTACGACCAACGCGGCACGGGTCTTTCTGAACCGGCATTGATTTGCGATGAGTTGGACAAGGTCAATCGGCAGGATATTTATGGAACTATCGACGCCAGCACACGTGAACTGGTGTATCAAAATGCGTTCCTTTCATGTGCTGGGTTGTTGCAGGCAAAAGGCATCAACCTAAAAGCCTATCATACCGTTGAGAATGCCGCCGACTTAAAGGATATTGTCAAGCTGCTTGGCTATGAGAAGGTCAATTTGTATGGCGCCTCATATGGGACGCGGCTTGCGTTGGTGACGATGAGAAATCATCCTGAAATCATCCGAAGCGCCATTTTGGATTCAGTCATGCCGGTGGAAACGAATTGGGTGAATGAATACCCCAACTTCGCCAACTACACCATGTCCAATCTTTTTGCCTCTTGCAAGGCAGACCCAGCATGTAATCAAGCTTATCCCGATCTGGAAGAAGTTTTCTGGGGGCTGGTACAGGAACTGGATACCAATCCGCTCACGTTGACAACATCCGCATACCCAATGGGAACGGTCACTGAAACCATTGATGGCGCTTATCTTTTGTCGGTGGTGATGGGACTATCCAAGAACACCGGCTTCATTGACACTGCGCCTCAAACCATTTATCGGGTGAAGAATGGCGATTACTCCACGCTGATCGCTGCCCAATATTCGCTGCCTTATGGTTTCGATGGAATCAACCCGGGTCTATATGTCTCTGTGATCTGCCGGGAGCATGTCCTGGATACGACGCCCGAAAAGTTAAGACAGGCTTCTGAACAATTCAATGTCGAAAACTTTATCTGGCGTCCTTTCTATCAGGACCTGGAGAAAATGTTCAGCGCCTGCAAAACCTGGGGGGCAGTTGGACCCGTTCTCGGGGAGAAGGACGCGGTCGTCAGCGATATTCCCAGCCTGGTCATCACAGGTACGTTCGATGCTGCGACTCCGCCTCAATATGGAGAGCAGGTCGCAGCGAATTTATCCAACAGCTATTACTTCGAATTTCCCAATCAGGGACATGTGCCCACCGTCGCAGATACGAGTGGCTGTGCGATGAATATTGCATTGGAATTCCTCGCCAATCCTGCGGCGGAACCAAACCGCACTTGTTTGAATGAACAACCCAAGGTTGAATTTCTTGTGCCTTATACAGGCGAGCCACCACTCGAAATGTCGCAGGAAAGCATCTATGGGGTCACACTCGATGTTCCCACAGACTGGTTCCTCACCTTCGATGGTTTTTTCGCGAGAGCAAATTCACCGTTCGATATTACCCAAGCCAGCGCATTGCGGACGTTCATCAGCATTCAAGATTTGAAGGATTATTTTTCCTCGAGTATTCACGGCTATCGCGGCCTGGATGGTGCGCCGGTCGAGGCGGGCACACGTGACGCGAACGGACTGCGCTGGAAGTTGTACTATGCCACCTCGAATAACCGTCCCGTAGACATTGCCGCAGCTGAAGACAATGGATTATCACTGATCATTATCATGTTCAGCCACCCGGATGAGCACGATGCCCTCTATCGCACTGTCTTTTTGCCCATGGTGGATTCCGCTCGTTAAGACCGTTTTTGTTGACGATTCCCCTACCTTCATGGTATCATTCGCCCGCTAAAAACCAGCCTACTGCTGGATTTGTTTTGTCTATCGTACTAGAGGAGAAGCATATAAGCGCCAACGAATTTCGAGTAAATGAGGGCATCCGCGTCGCGGAAGTGCGCCTGATTGGTCCAGATGGAAGCAATGTTGGAGTCGTTCCCATCAAGGAGGCCTTGAAGATTGCACGCGAAGCGGAGCTGGACCTTGTTGAGGTCTCGCCTGGAGCCAACCCGCCTGTTTGCCGTGTGATGGATTTTGGTAAGTTCATCTACGAGAAGGCGAAGAAGGAACGCGAAGCGCGGAAATCTCAGACCAAGATCGAGGTCAAGGAGATCCGCCTGCGCCCCAAGACCAATGAAGCGCATCGTGGTTTCAAAGTGGACGATGCCCGCCGCTGGCTGAACCAGGGACACAAAGTCCGTGTGACCGTCAAGTTCCGTGGTCGTGAAATGGACTACCCCGAAATTGCGTTGGAAGATTTGAAAGAGATCGCTCAGGACCTTTCCGATGTAGCTAGTATCGAGGTCCCGCCGCAAATGGAAGGACGCACCATGCTCGTGGTGCTGGCTCCCTCCAAAGGCGGCGCCAAAAAGAAAGATAAACCCGATCAGGCTGAGGCGAAGGAAGAAGCGTAAGTTTGAGCGGTGCAAGTTCCCAAAGATGTTGATCGTCCGCGGGCGTGAATTCATGTCCGCGGTTTACTGTCTATAGGGTATTTACTGAACCTTGTTCAATGAATAATAAGTTGGACTTCATTGTAAAGGTTCGGATACAACACAGTCCTGTGTATTTTGTCTGAAAGGAGAAACTCCAGAATGCCTCGCAAAGCAAAACCTGGAAAGAAATACAAGCTGAAGACGCATAAGGCGACCTCCAAACGGTTCCGCCTGACCGGCTCCGG
>JAHDWC010000085.1:2044-9714 GCA_023382575.1 Anaerolineales bacterium | reverse complement strand
TTTGCGCCGCCGCACGTCGGACCGCACCAAGGCGTTATTGAGCGAGATGGTCCCAGTTTTGGGACGCAAGTACGTCAAGCGCATCAAACGCCTGAACCCCAACATGGACAAGTAGTCCGGTTTGTCGTCAATTTTTATTTGCGGCTTTCGGGTGTACGCAACTGGTGTAACCCACCGACGCCCGCGAGTTTGCAGGAGGTACTAAACAATGCGCGTTAAGGGAGGCCCGCAAGGGCATCTACGTCACAAGAAAGTTTTGAAGATCACAAAGGGACAGCGCGGCTCGAAGAGCACCCTGTTCAAGCGTGCAAATGAGGCCATGCTCAAGAGCCTCTGGTACGCCACCCGCGACCGCCGCGTGCGCAAGCGCGATCTGCGCAAGTTGTGGATCGCCCGCATCAATGCGGCAGCCCGCCTGAACGGCACCACGTACAGCCGTCTGGTGGCAGCGATGAAGAAAGCGAACATCGAGATCAACCGCAAGATGTTAGCTGACATCGCCGTCCGCAACCCGCAGGCATTCGCCGCGGTTGTAGCACAAACGAAATAAACCCGTTAGGGGCGACCGGCTGGTCGCCCCTACATTTTTTAACGGGGGTAAAATATTCACATGAATTCCATCCTGGTCGAAAAGAAATTCCCTTCAGGGCAGTCGTTACAAATCGTACAGGGCGATATCACCATCGAAGAAGTGGATGCGATCGTCAATGCCGCGAATGAACATCTCGCACACGGGGGTGGCGTGGCATGGGCGATCTCAAAAAAAGGCGGCGCGACGATTCAACGGGAAAGCGATGCCTGGGTCCGCAAGCATGGGACGGTCCCCCACACGCATCCCGCCTGGACCTCGGGCGGGAATCTGCCTGCGAAGTATGTGATCCACGCTGTGGGTCCGGTGTGGGGCGACGGCGACGAAGATCGAAAACTATCCGACGCAGTGAATGGGTCATTGCAAGTGGCGGAGGAATTAAAATGCGAAGTCGTTTCGATGCCTGCCATTTCCACGGGCATTTTTGGTTTTCCAAAAGATCGCGCAGCGGACATTCTCTTCAACGTGATCCAAAGCTGGTTTCAGAAAAATCCAAATTCCGGGTTGAGGCGAGTCCGCATCGTGTTGTTTGACGGGGATACTATCGATGAATTTCTAACCGTTTGGAAACTGCAAAACGATTGAGTCCCTACCATTCATGATCACATCCAACCAAAACTCAAAGATCAAACTCGTCCGCGCTTTGTTGGGACGGTCAAAAGAACGCCGCGAGGCAGGAGCCTTCGTCGCTGAAGGGGTGCGGCTGGTGGAAGAAGCGGTGAAGGCGAATTGGACATGTCGCTTTGCGTTGTATGATGAGACCTTGAGCGAACGGGGATTGTCGCAGGTTGAAAGTCTAAAGTCACGCGGCGTGGACGTGGAAGAGGTCTCTGTCAGTGTAATGAAATCCATCAGCGAGACAGAAGCGCCGCAAGGCATTCTGGCTGTGCTCGAATTCAGTAATTTACCAATCCCCAGTTCTCCCAACTTTATCCTCATCCCAGACCAAATCCGCGACCCTGGGAATTTGGGCACGTTACTTCGTTCGGCGGCGGCTTCAGGGGTGCAAGCTATCCTGATTCCACCTGATACAACGGATGCGTTTGCGCCGAAGGTGTTACGCTCTGGCATGGGCGCTCATTTTAGGTTGCCGATCCATTCGATGGGTTGGGAAGAAATTGAAAAGGCTGTAAAGTCGGATGCTTTGAATGTTTATGTCGCTGACATGGACGGAACATCCTGCTGGGAGCAGGATTTGAGACAACCCGTCGCTTTGATCGTGGGCAACGAAGCGGAAGGGGCAAGCGAGTCCGCGCGGAAGTTGGCGGATGGAAAGATCAGCATTCCCATGTCCCGCGAGACGGAGTCGCTGAACGCAGGCGTGGCAGGAAGTGTGTTGATGTTTGAAATTATGAGACAGAGAAGAGTGAAGAAAAAGTGAAAATCCGATCCATAACCTATTTTTGCAACCCCGAATATCCCTTGAAAGAAAATGTCCTGCGTGAAGCGGGAGATTTTTTATCTCAAGCCAAATCCGCTTATGAGGCGGCTGGATATGAAGTCCAAACTACGCGGCTGGCGACAATTCCCTTCCCGCAATTGCTGGGTGAATCTCACATAGACGAGTTGCCTGAATTTGCAAGCAAATTGGCGCAGATCATTCCACAAGTCAAGGTTGCTTATGCCTCGCTCGGACCAGCGCTCCCAGAGTCACCGCGCAGCTATCAAGTCATTCCGGAGGCGATCGCAGCGAGCGAGAATATTTTCTTCAGCGGTGTGATGGCAGATGAACGCTCCATCCATCTGGCACAGGTCAAAGCTTGTGCAGAAATCATCGTCAAGTGTGCGCCCATCGACACGAATGGATTCGCCAATTTACGTTTTGCCGCGTTGGCGAACGTCAAAGCTGGCGCGCCGTTCTTCCCGGCAGCGTATCATGATTCAAACACACCCGCTTTTGCAATCGCAGTCGAATCCGCTGACATGGCAGTAAACGCTTTCGATGGTGTATCCGCTTTGAGCGAGGGAAGAAGCGCCCTCATTTCGGAAATCGAGAAACATGGTCAAGCAATTACAAAAATCGCAAAAGGTTTGCAGGTTGAATTCAAAGGCATTGACTTTTCGCTCGCACCGTTCCCCGATGATGCGCATTCGCTCGGCAACGCGGTCGAGAAGATGGGCGTGCCAAAGATTGGTCTGCATGGTTCGCTCGCCGCCGCAGCGATCCTGACTGAAGCCATCGAACGCGCGGACTTTCCGCATGTTGGCTTCAACGGTTTCATGCAGCCTGTGCTGGAAGATTCCATTTTGGCAAAGCGCGCAGCAGAGGGAACGCTGACGGTCAAGGACGCGCTGCTGTATTCCGCTGTTTGCGGCACAGGGTTGGATACGGTTCCGCTGCCCGGTGATGTCACTGCTGATGAACTCACGCCGCTTCTGCTTGACCTGTGTGCTTTGTCGCTGCGACTGGACAAACCCCTCACTGCTAGGCTGATGCCCATCCCCGGCAAGAAAGCGGGGGATGTCACTACTTTTGATTTTGGATTCTTTGCGAACAGCAAGGTGATGCGATTGGATTCAATCCCACTACAATTACCGTTGGGCGGAGATGAGACCATCTCGCTACATAAAAAACTTCCCAGATCATAAGTCTGGGAAGTTTTTTATTACTGTCCTTTCAGATAATACGCCTGATAACTTCCAGCGGAAGTGTAACCCAACTTTTCCGCCAGCTTGCAAGATTCAGGATTGGCTGCATCCCAATGCGCATCCATATTGTGCTCCAAACACCAACGGATAAGATTGGCAGATAACACCGTCGCAACACCCTGACGTCGATAGGCTTCCTCGACGAACAAGCTGACTTCGATGCCCATACTGTAAACCAACGAAGAATATGCTGCGCCAACTACTTCGCCATCCTTCTCAAAATAAAAGCCAATGCCACGTTCTGCAAAATCCGACGGGGATTCAAAGTCAGAGACGTCGATAAAATGGTCTTTTCCTTTTAGTCGTTCCAACAAGGTGACGTCCATTTGTTTAACTTCCTGAGCAACTTTGGAAGCCTGACAGAGTTTTGCTACATGTTCAAGGGATAAGTTTTCGGATGAGAAACAATAACGCTCGATGGTAACGAAGCGTTCGCCATAGAAGTCTTTGAACGCTTCCGCCCAACCCGCAGAAGCAGACATGAACAAGTTATAGGGTGGAAATCCCTTGAGCATTTCCTGAGCGCCAGTACCACTCACATCTCCGGCAAAATAGTGAAAGGGACCGATTCGAATCAAATAAGCAGAGGCCCGTTCGGCGTTGTCCACGTAGGCAAATCCCATCTGGTCTTCCAACACACATTCAATGGAAATATCCACGCGCGGAACGTTTCGGAATACTTGTGCCAGACGAATACGATTGGACTTCGTTAAAGGGTATTCTGTAATCATTCTTCTCTCCAATATTCTCCACCACCACCCTCGCGCTTCATCAGGTTGGCTCCAACCAGTTCGCGCCGCAGGGAGGCAGTATCTGCATGATAGGTGCTCAAAATTTCGTTGACCTGTTTCTCGCTATAACGTTTTCCAACTTTGAACGCCTTGACGACATAGCGCAAGATGGCATCCAGCTTCTTCTTTTGGGCAGGGATGATTTTCAGGCTGCCATCTTTGCGCGTGTAATCGCGGATAACTTTATGGTCATAGGCATCCGCATCCACATCCGCGACAGAGGCGGCGAGTTTCTCCTGTGAGAATAGGCTGCGCGTCTTTTCCTGCAACGCCGTTTCATCAAGCTGGTAGACATTGTAGTAGCTATCTGCCCTGGCACTGACCAAACCCACTTTGGAAAGTTTGGACAGATGATGCGAAACAGTCGAGGCTTTCAAATCCAATAAAGCGGCGAGTTCTTCCACGCTGTAGGGCTGTTGCGCAAGCAGTCCAATGATCTTGAGGCGATTTGCATCAGAAAGGACCTTGAAAAAACTGACCAAGTCCTCGCTCATGCTTCACCTGCTTTTGTCCGCCAGTATTTCGAGCCGTCGCTTTCACGCGCCAGCAGACCCGCATCCACCAGATCGCGGCGCAGACCAGCAACATCCACGTGGAAGCGTTTGAGGACAGCATTGATTTCCCGTTCGGTATAGATTCGGTCAAATTCAAAATGCTGGATCAGATAATCCAAAATAGGTTGGAGCTTTTTCTGCTCAGGGATATGCCGAATGGTGCCGTCTGCATTGAGACAATCTCTGAGAATCTTTTTGGAGCGCTCGTCCAAATTCTCGTCGGGGATAAAGGCCTCATTGGTGTGGATCAATTTCTCTTTGCCGAGAGTGGCAAGTTTGTCTTCATTAAGCGTGAAGATGCCATCGGTCTGGCTGATAACGCCGATGAATTCGAGAAAACCAAGATGGG
The DNA here is from genome assembly GCA_023382575.1 of Anaerolineales bacterium. Taxonomy (GTDB): domain Bacteria; phylum Chloroflexota; class Anaerolineae; order Anaerolineales; family Villigracilaceae; genus Villigracilis. The sequence continues at coordinate 4,782 of JAHDWC010000085.1, read as the reverse complement.
TCAGGGAATCCTTGGGGGACAGATTTAATTGGTCTGCCACTTCCCTACGAGTAGCAGGTCGCTGCGAGAGTAGACCGATGATCCGCAGACGATCTGGGTGAGACATGGCTTTTACAAAGTCAAGCATTTCGTTCATAGTTCACATCCGTAAATTTATTTCGATAAGTATCGAATTGGATTCTAGAGGCGAATCCGCCATCTGTCAAGGGAATTCGGTAGGAGACTGGTCAGGTTTGGGCGGAGTCGGACGCGAAGCGGTTAAAAGTCGGTGAGGTTGTATGGGTTATAATCTTCATCAGATCAATTCAACCAACAGGAGGTGCCGGTGGACCTTACGAAACATGCTTTCTTTGAGGGAAAATGGTTCCCTTGAGCGAGGCTAAAATCAATATCGCCACGCATGGCTTTTTATATGGGACCGCCGTGTTCGGCGGCATGCGGGCATACTGGAACGAAGAGAAGAAGCGTCTCTTCGTTTTTCGTCCCTATGATCATTTCAAGCGGCTGCTCAATTCCGGTCGTATGATGGCAATGACCATTCCACATGATGAGGAAGGTCTGATTCAGCTGACGCTCGATCTCCTGCGGATGGATAACTGGCAGTGTGATGTATACCTGCGCCCCACCATTTACAAGGCAGATATGGGCATCGGCGTGCGCCTGCATGATTTGAAGGATGAGTTCTGTATGTTCGTGCTGGCGTTCGAGAAATATGTCAAGAATGATACGAACGCGCATGTGACCGTTTCTTCGTGGCGACGCATCGATGACAACGTCATTCCGGCTCGCGGAAAAGTTTCAGGCGCGTATGCGAATTCGGCGCTTATCAAAACGGATGCCAATCGCGCCGGTTTCGACGAAGCCATCGTGCTCGACAATCACGGACATGTCTCTGAAGGTTCTGCGATGAACCTCTTCATGGTGCGTGATGGCGTGCTGGTCACACCGCCCATCACAGACAATATCCTCGAAGGTATCACGCGTCGTTCCATTATCGAGATCGCGCGTCGCGAACTCGGGCTGGAAGTTGTGGAACGCTCCATCGACCGCACGGAAGTTTTCATTGCGGAAGAGATGTTCATGACCGGAACTGCTGCACAGGTTGTGGCGATCACCAAAGTCGATCATCGCCCAGTGGGAATTGGCGCAATGGGACCGATCACCACCCAGCTCCGTGCCTTGTTCAATGACATTGTCCGCGCGAAGAATCCAAAATATTCCAACTGGAATGTGGAAGTAAGATAAAAGAAAAAAATCCGCCGTTTGAAAAACGGCGGATTTTAGTTTTAAGATATTTACGGATTTTTCTTGAACTTCACCAACACAAGGTTCTTCGTGCAGTCGTTGAAGGTATCGATGGAAATATTATCCGAAAGCGGCAAACCCGCCTGGTCAAAGATCTGAATGGATAATAATCCATCTGAAGAGATCGGCACGGTTCCCAGGAAAAACTCAAAGCCAGATTTTCCATAAGCGGGCGCAATGCCACTCACGGTCAATTCATTCTTGCTCTTATTATTGTAGAAACCCGTCACGCGGACGGCAATACCGAGCATGTCGGCATTGTTTGAATCTACGATGGTACCGGCGACACCCTGCCAATTACAAGCGGCCTCTGGGTGGATGATGGTGCTGTCAATATAGGTGACTGTAGCAGAGAAGGGCGCTTTGGGCGTGGCAGTCGCCGTCGGCGTGACAGACGGAGTGATGAGAGAAACAACCGTCGCCGTGGGAGGAGGCGTGTGCGTCGGTGCGATGGTCGCAGTAGGCGTCTCAGACATGCTAGGCAGGGTGGACGTCCACGTAGGGAGTAGTTGAATCTGCGTGACCGTCGGTGTGGGAGGAAGCTTCGCCAGCGCCCGTGCCGGGCTGAGCGGATTGATCGCAGAGTCGGGTGCAAGAAACACAGCAACGAAATACAAACCGAGACAAAATGTGATAAGCAGCATCATAATGCTCATCAGGTCCCAGATGTCGAGGCGCGATTTCTTTTGTTCCTCCGGGTAATCATCGTAATCGTATTTGCTCATTGGGTCACTCCAAAATCATCCTTTGTGCGATCCGAACGCGACTAGGGCGTCAGGACAATATCACTTTCAGCGCGCTGATTGGCAAGCCATGTTCGCAACGTCTGTTCCTGAATGGTCAATAATGCATCTGGCGAAAGCGGGTGCTCAGCCCGGTCGATGGCTTTGAAAATATGAAAGCCAGCCGGGGTGGCAATAATTCCACTGACGCCGCCTGCCTGCAAGGCAAAAACCGCTTCGTCCGCGTTGACATCCAGCAAGTATCCCTGCGGCACCCAACCCAACTCGCCGCGCGTGACCGGGTCATAACGAGCCGCCAACTCATCAAAATCGGTTCCGGCGTTCAATTCAGCCAGCGCCGACTGGGCATCCGCCTCATTATAGGTCAAAATCTGACGCAGATGAATTTGCTCGACCGAAGTCGGCACATCCGCAATGATTTTGTCACGCATCCATGCCGCTTCAACCGAACGCTTCAACGCAACCCGGAAGGAGGCATCATCATACCCGTGAGCAGCCTGCCACTGACTGAGCGCATCTGTACTGCCAAGCTGAGACACAAGCGCATCAATCCGCGACTGGAGATCTGCTTCGGTGACTTCAAACTTTGCCTCCCTCGCAGCTTGACTCAGCAACACTTGCGAGATCAGGTCATCCAGGACAGCCTTATTGGCGTCCTCATCGGTGAAGGAAAGTCCCAGCGCGGTTTGG
>JAHDWC010000085.1:0-2034 GCA_023382575.1 Anaerolineales bacterium | reverse complement strand
TAGCGCGTCAATTCAGATTCGAATTCGGCAATGGGGATGTATTCGCCATTCACTGCCGCCACCGAAGGCGGCGGAGTAGGAGTGGGCGGCGCAAGGGTTGGAGTCGGCTCGGAAGGGGTGGGCGTGCTTGAAGTCCCGGGGGAAGCGCAAGCAGATACCCCCACGGCGAGGATGAGAGTCAAAATAGTCAGTTTGAAGCGCATTCTGGAAATTATAAATTAAAAAAGTAGGGGCGACCGGCTGGTCGCCCCTACAAATTTGTGGGGTAATCGGTTTAGTAATCCATACCCATGCCGCCAGGAGGCATGGCCGGAGCCTTTTCCTTCTCGGGCATATCGGTGATGAGCACGTCGGTAGTGAGGATCATCGCCGCGATGGAGGCAGCGTTCTCGAGCGCGCCGCGCACAACCTTGACCGGGTCGATGACGCCAGCCTTGATCATGTCGGTGTATTCGTCGGTGAGAACGTTGTAACCGATGTTCGGGTTCTTCTTCTCAGCAGCGGTGCGGCGGACGGTGTCGATGATGACAGAGCCATCCTGACCAGCGTTGGAAGCCAGCTTGCGGATCGGGGCTTCGAGCGCCTTCTTGACGATGTTGATACCGACTTTCACTTCTTCGGCTTCGTCTTCCTGAGCCTTGGCGAGTTTGTCGAGCTTGGTCGAGGCGTTGATGAGGGAGATTTCGCCACCGGGGACGATACCTTCTTCAACCGCAGCGCGCGCGGCGGAGAGAGCATCTTCAACGCGATGTTTCTTTTCCTTCATCTCGGTTTCGGTCGCAGCACCCACGCGGATGATGGCGACGCCGCCGCTCAACTTGGCGAGACGTTCCTGCAGTTTCTCGCGGTCATAGTCGCTGGTGGACTTGTCGATCTCGATGCGGATTTCCTTGATGCGTCCTTCGATGTCCGCCTTCTTGCCCTTGCCGCCGACGATGGTGGTGTTTTCCTTGTCGGAAACAACCTTCTCAGCGCGGCCGAGGTCTTGAATGGTGACGGATTCGAGCTTGCGTCCCATTTCTTCGGTCACAACCTGGCCACCAGTGAGGACAGCAATATCCTGGAGCATAGCCTTGCGGCGATCACCAAAGCCAGGGGCTTTGACAGCCAACACGTTGAGCATGCCGCGAATCTTGTTGAGGATCAGGGTGGCGAGCGCTTCACCATCGACATCTTCAGCGACGATGACCAGTTCGCGCTTGCCAAGCTGGACGAGTTTCTCGAGCAAAGGAACGATGTCCTGAGCCGCGGAGATCTTCTTGTCGTAGATCAGCACATACGCATCGCTGATCTGGGCTTCCATGTTCTCAGCGCTGGTGATGAAGTAGGGGGAGAGGTAACCGCGGTCAAACTGCATACCTTCGACGAATTCGGTTTCGAACTGCATCGTCTTGGATTCTTCGACGGTGATGACGCCGTCTTTACCGACCTTGTCCATCACATCCGCAATGAGCTGACCGACTTCTTCGTCCGCTGCGGAGTTGGTGGCCACGGAAGCAATTTCTTCCTTGGTGTCAATCTTGACAGAGTTCTTCTTGAGCTCGGTCACAATGGTTTCAGTGGCGAGTTCGATGCCACGCTTGAGGAGCATCGGGTTGTAACCGGCTTCGAGCGCCTTCAAACCTTCGTTGACGATGGCGTGAGCCAGAACGGTGGAAGTGGTAGTGCCGTCACCGGCGATGTCGTTGGTCTTCTGGGCGGCTTCCTTAAGGAGCTGGGCACCCATGTTCTCAAACGGATCTTCGAGTTCGATTTCCTTCGCCACAGAAACACCGTCGTGGGTGATGGTGGGGGAACCGAACTTGCGATCGACAGCCACATTGCGTCCCTTCGGACCGAGCGTGGCGGAGACTGCATTTGCAACAACGTTCATGCCGTTCTTAAGCTTACGGCGGGCTTCTTCAGAAAATACGAGTTGTTTTGCTGCCATAGTTTATTTCCTCTTTCTTTGTGGAGTTTTTCCCTTAGCCAACAATACCAAGAATGTCGCTCTCGCGCAGGATGAGCAGTTTCTTGCCATCCATCTTCACTTCG
>JAHDWC010000084.1 GCA_023382575.1 Anaerolineales bacterium | reverse complement strand
CGCCGCGAACGAAGCCTTCAAGGTCATCCTCGATGAACCGGAGCGCATCGAACGCCTCAATCAGAATACCAAGCAGTTCATTGGCGGATTAAAAAACATGGGCTTCGACACGTTGCTGACTGAAACCGCCATCGTGCCAGTGCTGTGTGGAACCGACGACAAAGCCTTTGAGTTGACAAAGCGCTGTCAGGAACAGGATGTCTTCGTTCTGCCGGTTGTCTCCCCTGCCGTGCAGGAGGGACTTTCACGCCTGCGGGCGACGGTCACAGCCGCGCATGAGCCGGCTGAAATCGAACGCGCGATGGATGTCATCTATGAAGCGGGCAAGGCAATGGGGATGGTCAAGTAGTTCGATAGTTAGGTAGTTAAAAATCGCCCATCTTTCGATGGGCGATTTTTTTTATCGGAGTTGACTCCAGCTTGAGAGACGAGTCAAATTTGGGCGGAGTCTGAGGCGGGTTTTATCCTGATAGTTCCTGATAGAATTTTTATAACATTTTTCTAACATATTCCCTTTACAATGTCGTCATTGTACAAGGAGTAGACTATGAAATGGCAGTGGAAAATTGGAACATTTGCAGGAATTGATGTGTACATCCATGCCACCTTTCTGCTTTTGATCGGATGGGTGGGGTTGAGCCATTGGTTTCAAAACCAAAGCTGGCTGGAGGTCCTCTCGGGTGTGGGCTTTATTCTCACGCTTTTCCTGTGTGTGATTTTGCATGAATACGGGCACGCGCTCACGGCTCGCAAGTATGGCATTAAGACGCGCGATATTACGATCTATCCCATCGGCGGAGTGGCACGGCTGGAACGCATGCCGGAAAAACCGATCGAGGAATTGTGGGTGGCGCTGATGGGACCGGCTGTCAACGTGGTCATCGCGGCGGGATTGTTCGCGCTTCTTTTCCTGACCGGAAGTTTGGTTCCGCTGACCGAGCTTGGAGTGGCGTCTGGCAGTTTTCTCGAACGCGTGATGGTGGTCAACATCTCGCTGGTGTTGTTCAACCTCATCCCCGCCTTCCCCATGGACGGTGGACGTGTGCTGCGCGCCCTGCTCGCCATGCGCATGGATTACGTCCGCGCGACGCAGATCGCCGCAAATATCGGTCAGGGCATGGCGTTCCTGTTCGGGTTCATCGGGCTGTTCACCAATCCGTTCCTTTTGTTCATCGCATTCTTCGTGTACATCGGCGCCTCACAAGAAGCCAGTGCCGTGCAGATGAAAAATGTCATTGGCGGCATCCCGGTGGGACGCGCCATGCTGACAGATTACAAAAGCCTCTCCCCGCGCGATCCGCTTTCACGCATGGCACAGTTGATCCTGGCAGGGACTCAACACGACTTCCCCGTTGTGGATGATAGTGAACGCGTCGTCGGTGTGGTGACGCGCGATGATTTCCTCGCTGCACTCACCCAACATGGACAGAACATCGCCGTCTCGGCGGTGATGCGCAGTTCTCCGCCCGAGATCGATTCGTACGATATGGTCGAGATGGCGTTAATGCGCATCCAGGAATCGGGATTTCCAGCCTTACCCGTCACCCACGGCGGACAGTTGGTCGGCATCATTACGGCAGAGAACATCACTGAGTATTTGATGATCCGCACCGCATTGCGTACCGCGCAGATGGTTTCGGCTTCATAATCGCCCTGGCAAGGTTAAATTAGAGGTTTCTTAACCAAAAAAATCCCTTTTTCCATATACTTGTCAAAACTCCGATGGGGAGTAGCCGCCCAATGCTTGGGTAGCTCAGCCGTCAATACGGAAATTTTTCCCGGCTGTTCTTTAAAGGCAAGACCATCGTCAACATCCTTGACGATGGTCTTTTTGTTTGCAATAAGCATGGACTCATTCTCAAGTGATATATCAGGTTGAGTACATCAAAATAGATTACACTTATCAGGAAAACGGAAACAAAACATGAACTGGCACACAATCGAAACCCATGCAGTTTTAAATGAACTTGCTTCCTCTTCCGAGACGGGTCTGACTCCTACACAGGTCGAGGAAAACAAAAGTAAATACGGCGTAAATGAACTCATCGAGCGCGGCGGGCGGACTCCGCTAAAGATCCTATGGGAGCAACTCACCGCAACGATGGTACTTATCCTCATCGCGGCGGCAGTGCTCTCCGGTTTGCTGGGTGACACCAAAAACACCATTGCCATCCTCGCCATTGTGGCGTTGTATGCCTTGCTGGGTTTCATTCAGGAATATCGCGCCGAGCAGGCAATTGCTGCACTCAAGAAAATGGCCGTGCCAAATGTGCGTGCCCTACGTGACGGAAAATTGCAGGAACTCTCCGCACGCGAACTCGTCCCTGGCGACATTATCCAACTTGAAACGGGCAACGTCATCCCAGCAGATTTGCGTCTACTTGAAGCAGTCAACCTGCGGATTCAGGAAGCCGCGCTGACGGGTGAGTCTGAAGCGATTGAAAAACATACCGTCGCGCTTTCCAATGAAGACCTTCCGCTGGGCGACCGTCGCAACATGGCCTACATGGGCACGGTCATCACCCAGGGGCGCGGACTCGCACTCGTCGTTGCCACGGGCATGAACACCGAACTCGGCAAAATCGCGGACATGATCCAACGCGTCAAAGAAGAACAGACCCCGCTCCAGCGCCGCCTCGACTCGCTTGGAAAAAAACTCGCCCTTATTGGCGTGGTCATTGCCGCGCTGATCTTTATCATCGGCATTTGGCGCGGCGATGAAATCCGCAACATGCTGCTGACCGCGGTCAGCGTTGCCGTCGCCATCGTGCCCGAAGGCCTGCCCGCCGTCGTCACCATCACGCTCGCGCTCGGCGCGCAACGCATGTTGAAACGTCAGGCGCTCATCCGCAAACTTCCCGCCGTCGAAACGCTCGGCTCAGTCACGGTCATCTGCTCCGATAAAACCGGCACGCTGACCGAAAACCGGATGACCGTCGTCGTGTTGGATGTCGCTGAACATGCGCTCGATCTGACCGAAGAAATGGATCGCGGCGGCTCGCTTCGTGCCACCCGTGGGCTGGGTGCGCCTGCCCAATCCTCACTTTCGCTGGCAGCCATCGGCGGCGCGTTGTGCAATGACGCCAAACTCATCGACGAAGGCGATGACCGCTTCCACACCATGGGCGACCCGACGGAAGGCTCGCTGGTGGTGGCTGCCGCCAAAATGGGCTATTGGAAATCATCGCTTGATTCGTCCTTCCCGCGCACGGCAGAACTCCCCTTTGACTCGGAACGCAAACGCATGACCACTGTCCATCACCTCGGTCAATACGACCCGACGGTGTTGTCTGGTTTGGAGATCGGTGACAAACGCTATATCGCTTTCACCAAAGGCGGCGTGGACGGTCTGCTCGACATCACGAGCCATGTTTGGGTGGAGGGAAAATCTCTGCCGTTGGATGAAAACTGGAAGTCCAGAATTGAAGCGGCGAACGAACGACTCGCTAAAAAAGGAATGCGTGTGCTAGGCGTTGGCTTCCGTCTGATGAATTCCATCCCTGAAGTCATTCAAACCGATCTTGAACAGAACATCACATTGGTTGGTTTGTTCGGCATGATCGACCCGCCGCGCTCCGAAGTGCAGGAGGCGGTGGCAATTTGTAAAAATGCGGGCATCCGCCCGATCATGATCACTGGCGATCATCCGCTGACGGCGATCGAGATCGCGCGTCAGTTGGGCATCACTGAAAATGGGCGTGCGCTGACCGGTGTGGAGATCGAAAACCTGTCACCCGATGAACTGAAAAATGTCGTGGACGAGGTCAGTGTCTTTGCGCGCGTCGCACCGGAACATAAACTGCGCATTGTGCAGGCATTGCAAGAGAAGGGTCACATCGTTTCGATGACCGGCGACGGCGTCAACGATGCGCCCGCTTTGCGGAAAGCAGATATTGGTGTGGCGATGGGCATCGCTGGCACGGATGTTTCCAAAGAAGCGTCGGATCTGGTCTTGCTCGACGATAACTTTGCAACCATCGTCGCCGCTGTGCAAGAGGGACGCACCATCTATGACAATATCCGCAAGTTTGTGCGCTTTAGCGTGGCGGGCAACATCGGTAAAGTGTTGGTGATGCTGTTGTCTCCATTTTTAGGCAAGCCATTGCCTTTGCTGCCTTTGCAATTGCTCTGGCTGAATCTGTTAACGGATGGTTTGCTTGGTCTGGGCATGGGAGTGGAAAACCCCGAAGCAGACACAATGAAACGCAAACCATACTCCCCCACCGAAGGTGTGTTCTCGCGCGGCGCGGGTATGCAAACAATCTGGGTTGGCGTTCTCATTGGCATCATTGCACTTGCGCTGGGTGGCTGGTACTTCTTCACGGGTCGACCCGAATGGCAGACAATGATCTTTACGTCGCTGGCATTTATGCAAGTCTTTCAAGCATTCGCTGCGCGTTCAGATAAACAGTCGCTGTTCGAGATCGGCTTCTGGAGTAATCCCGTTCTTGCGGGTTTGGCGCTGGTGGTGGTCGCCTTGCAAATGCTGGTGATCTACGTCCCTGTGCTGGCGAATTTCTTCGAGGTTGTTCCCCTGGGTTTAACCGACCTTGCCATCTCCGTTGCGGCTGGAGTGGTGGTGTTTGCCATCATGGAAATCAGCGAGAGGTTTAGAAAGTAAAGCGAAAGACCCTGTCCAAATGGACGGGGTCTTTTTTTCAACCTGCGATTCCCTTCCACAATTGATACAGTCCAAAACAGAACAATGCAACGGATGAAATCCCAAGCAATGCGCGGTTGAATTTGGGTCCGAGCCGGGTTGCCGTCGCAAAGACGAGAATGATCCCAACCAGGGTGCTGATCATTGCGATATAGAATCCTGCGAGGAACCCAATTCCATTCAGCGGCGTTTCGCGCCACCCCGCCACCAAAATGGGGCCTGTGACCAACATCCAAAAAATGTAGGGACCTGGACTGAGCATATTCATCAAGACAGCTTTGGGCAAACCATCGACTTTGGATTCAGGCTGAGGCACATTCGCATCAAAACTACGCCACGACTTAAACGCACCATAAGCCAGATACAAGACGAATAATCCGCCTGCAATATACAGGATCCGCCGCATCCAATCGGGTACACCGCTCAAAACCAGCACGCTCAACAAAATGATGGGACCATCGCTCAACAAGGGCGCGAGCGCGGAGGGTAGAGTCCGCTGCCAGCCGCGCATCAACGATTGGGAGATGAGATACAGTTGAAACGGTCCGGGTTGTGAAGCGGCAACAAGTCCGAAACCAACGCCCTGAAAAAGATAAGCCCACATAAGTTTATTCCGCGCCGCCCTCAATACCCGCCTGCACAACTTCCTCTTCCTTATGCGGCTGAACCTTGAAAATCTTGAAGCCCCACTGCACCGACGGTCCCACCAGCAACGCATACGCCACCGTACCAATACCGGCTGGTCCGCCCAACAGCCAGCCAAGCGTAACCACGGTCACTTCGATGATGGCGCGCGCGGCGCGGATGCTGATGCCCGTAGTACGTTTGATTGCCAACATCAAACTATCACGCGGACCTGCCCCCGCATCCACGCCGATGTAAATGGCGCTGGCGAGCCCCATCAAAAAGATCGCCAATAACAACATCCCAATCTGCAACGGAAGATTCTCTTTGACCGACGGGATGATCGCCAGCCACATATCCTCCCACGGACCGATCGACAAAATATTTCCGAGTGTGCCCCACCCTAAACGCTCGCGCATAATCAACGCACCGCTCAACACCAGAAATCCCATCAACACGGTCATCGTGCCAATGGAAATCCCCAGCTTCTGCGCCAACGCCACTTCCAACACCGCCCAGGCACTCGTACCAATGTTGCCACGGATCATCAATGTGACCGCCAGCCCGAACAACAAAAAACCGATCTGTATCCGCAAAAAATCGCGGGCAAATGCATTCCAACGAATAGGTTTAAGCAGCATTCTTCTCCTTTGAAGCCCACATCATACCATGTCCCTGTGATACACTCCGCGTATGAATCTTTCCCTTAAACCTGGACGTGAAAAAAGCCTGCTGCGACTCCATCCCTGGGTCTTTGCCAGTGCTTTCCAAACACCGGATGTATCCATCGCTTCCGGCTCGACCGTGAGTCTGGTCGATGCGAATGGGCAATTCCTCGCTCGAGCCTCGTACTCCCCTCACTCGCAGATCCGCGCGCGGGTGTGGACTTTCAACGATGAAGAAGTGGATAAGGAATTCTTCCGCAGACGAATCAAAGCGGCACTCAACTCCCGTCGCAGATTGCAGCTTGACGGTCAGGGCGATGCGCAGCGTTTGATCCACGGCGAATCGGACGGCATTCCCGGTCTGATCGTCGACCGTTACGCGGATGTCCTCGTCCTGCAATCGCTGACCGCAGGCACAGAGTTTTGGAAGCAGACTTTTGCCGACCTGCTCGTCGAAGAGACAGGCGTTCAAATCATTTACGAACGTTCCGATGCAGACGTACGCGAGTTGGAAGGGCTGCAACCCATCACGGGATCGCTGCGCGGCGAGCTTCACACTTCACGCTTCACGATTCAGGAGCATGGCTTGAAATTCAACGTGGATGTTCAACACGGACACAAGACTGGCTTTTATCTCGATCAACGTGAAAACCGTCGCCGGGTGGGCGAGTTATCCAAAGACCGTGATATGTTGAATTGTTTTTGTTATACGGGTGGGTTTTCAATTCATGCTTTGGCAAATGGAGCGAGATCTGTGTTGTCCGTCGATTCTTCAGCGGACGCGTTGACCTTGCTCGAAGAGAATCTGCGACTCAACAACTTGCCTGCTGAACGTCACACATCGATGGAAGGGGATGTGTTTCAATTGTTGAGACGTTTCCGCGATGAAGCGCGTTCGTTCGATGTGATCGTGCTCGACCCGCCCAAGTTTGCACCTACATCTGCACATGCAGAGAAAGCCGCACGTGCTTACAAGGATATCAACCTGCTGGCGTTTAAGCTGTTGCGAGCCGGCGGAATTCTGGTTACGTTCTCATGTTCTGGCGGCGTGGATGCGACCTTGTTCCAGAAGATCGTCGCTTCGGCAGCGCTCGATGCGGGCGTAGACGCAGTCATTATCGAGCATCTTTCGCAAGGCGTAGACCATCCGGTCAGCTTGCACTTCCCTGAAGGCGCTTACTTGAAGGGATTGGTTTGCGTGAAGAAGTAGTTTTTCTTCCGTTTACAACTTGATATTCTTCTTCAAATGTGCACGCAGTTTTGACTGTTTGACCCCGTTCAAGTCAATCTTCGTCGCGCCAATCATATTCGCAAAGCGCATCAGTCCATTGGCGAGCGCATCGGCAAAGACGCCATCTTTGGGAGCATCTTCTTCCAGCCAGAAACCAAGGATGTGTAAAGTATTCGTCGTGCGGTCCAGCTTGGGGTCGAGACGTGCAACGAGGTCATCGCGGAACAGGATGGGCAGGGTGTAATATCCCCACTTGCGTTGATGGACAGGCTTGTACACTTCCCAAATGTAATCGAAATCGAAGACCTTTTTGGCCCGCCCGCGCGCGCTGACAATTTCCAGCGGCGCCAACAACACGGCTTCTTCGTCTGTGGTGGGTCCTTTCGGTTTCCACGCTTTGGGTATGCGACCCGCTTCCAGCACCGCTAGATGCGGTTTGTCGCTATTCAAGATGAGATAGGCTTCCTTCTGTCCCTCCACCTGAATGCGGGAAATTTCCTTCTTCTCGATCAGTCGTTCGATGCGTTCCTTCCCCTCCTGCACACTGACCTTGCGATGGATATAGTAACTTAATTCGGTCTTCCACGAATTTTCACGCGCAATGCCATGAAACGCAATATGTTTCTTGCCGAAGAAATCTTCAGTTTCTTCCACTGACGCGGCGTAATCATATTGGGCAGGCAAGACGCGCTCACGCAGGTCATAGATACGGTCGAAGCCTTTGCGATTGGTGATCATCACTTCACCGATCAGCCAGAGATAGAATAATGTAACCGAGGTTTCCTTGCGTCCGCGATAACTCCATGCTTTGACGGCATCGCCTTCGATATCACGATTCCCAAGCGGACCTTTCTCGCGCAATTCATCGAGCACAAACTTGACAACCTCTTTGGGCGGGTGAACAAAGTGCTCCCATCGCAATCCCCTTTCCTGGCGATGCTTCATGTGTAAACGCCAATACGGGAATTCATGCATGGGATACATCATCAGCCAGCCGCCATAATCAAATGCCTTGCGTTTTTCGTATGCCATTTTATAAAGCAGATCGGGCTTGTAATCGAGCACACGCCCATACATGGCAATATCCTGACTACGAGCAACCATCACCAATGGGTCAAGTTGCAAGGCTTGCATTTGACGTAATGCAGTTTCTGTGCCAGCCAACCCTTGATAGCGGCGTCCCGGCCAAAGTCCCTGCGAGCCAAGGATAAAACGACGAAAGGTCTGTTGAGAGATGGAGTCCATAGAGTTGCCAATCATTAAGATGAAGGATGAAAAAACTGCAAGGATTTTAGAACTGATGTTCCAATATGTCAAGCATTCTGGGATGAACTCTCGCCTCCCCCTGCGCCGATAACGGCGACAGTTTCTATAAGTCTCTGATAACCCGCAAGAAGACATCCACGATCTGCGGGTCGAAGTGTTTTCCGCTTTGCGCTTTGATATACGCCATCGCCCGCTTTTTTGTCCATGCTTTGCGGTATGGGCGCGGACTGGTCAACGCATCCCACACATCCACAATCGAGAAGATGCGCGCGACGTAGGGAATCTGCTCGCCTTTCAGTCCGCGCGGATACCCCGTCCCATCCCATTTTTCGTGGTGGCAATAAGGAATGTCCAGCGCAGGGCGCAGATAATGGATCGGGCTCAACATCTCATATGCTAATGCCGGATGCTGTCGGATGACGTCCATTTCTTCTGGGGTGAGTCTGCCCTTCTTAAGCAAGATGCGATCTGGGATGCCCATCTTGCCAATATCGTGCAGCAATGCGCCGCGGCGGATATGTTGCAGGCGATAATCATGGATTCCCAATTCCCGCGCAAGATTCAAAGCAAGTTCGGTCACCTGAACGGTATGGTTCTCGATCTCACGGTATCGCGTGTTCAATGCCCGCGACCAGACTTCGATGGTGGCTTCGTAGGCAACTGCCAATTCCATATTGACACGTTGAAGGTTCTCGAACATCTGCGTGTTGTCGATGGTGATGGAAGCCTGCCCGGCAAGTGTTTCGATGAACTCCAGCCATTCGTCGCTGGGAGAGAATTTGTAGCGATGATAGATCTCCAGCACGCCTTTCGCTTCCCCTTTGACGATCAGGGGAATACAGATGTAATTCTTAAATCCCTCTTCTCTCCAAAGCCGGGCAAAGGGCGGGTTCTCCGTCAACTGGCTGGCGTCTGACACTTGAATGATGCGCCGTTCCATGATGCAGCGTCCCGCAAAGCCATCGTTCAAGCGAACTTCGGCGCCTTCGATCATGTGAGTGACAAAACCATGCCCCGCCCCGTATTGCAGGGTCCGCTCGAAGGGATGAAGCAAAAGCACCGAAGCCGCATCCACTTTCAGTTGGTCCACGATGCGAGTGAGCAGTAAGTTGAGGGTAATGCGCAAATCCAGGCTGGATGCGATGGCCTTATCCACTTCATGCAAAGTCTGCAAGTTTCGCAGACGGGATAACGCCTCTTCCCGCAAACGAGCTGAGTGAACCACCCCTGCCGCTTGCGAAGCGAACAGGGTCAACAGGCGTTCGTCCGACTCTGTGAACTGACGTTTCGAATCGCCGGCTTCATCCACGACCAGCACCCCGATGAGTTCGCCGCTGTACAGCATGGGGACTTCCAGCACAGCGCGCAAGGGAATCCCATCATATTGCCTCGAACGCCCCTCCCATGCGGAATAATCAACGATCCGCAACGGTTGACGCGTCTGTGCGACGCGCCCGGCAGCACCCTCACCGATTTTCAGGCGTGTTCCCGTCGGGAGATATGGATTGGTGTCCATCGTCAGGACCATCTCATGTGTCGAAGAATCGAGTAAGTACATGCCGCTCGAAGCCGAATTCAACAAGCGCTTTGCGCTGTTGACGATCAAATTCAAGAGCGGCTTGAGTTCTGTCTGCTCTGATAATGCCTTGCTGGTTTCATATAGTGATTCAAATTCCTCGGCGCGGCGGGCGGTCTCATCATGCAAGCGGGTTCGATGCATGGTGGCTCCTGCAATTTCTGCCAACGATTGCAGTAATCTCATCTGCTCGAGCGTAACCCGACGCGGAAGCGGCATGGCAACAAACAACACGCCGACCATTTCCAGCGATGCGCGAATCGGCAGGCAGGCTCCGCCCCAACCCACTGGGACTCTTTCACGCGCTTGAGGACGTGATCTGCTATCGCGAGCGAAGTCTTCGGTCAGGTAAGGTTCTCCGGTCATGAACACAGTCCCCGCAATCCCTTCGCCGACTTTAACGGGAATATCCTGTATATCCTGAAACCATCCACGTTGGACAGCACCGCGCAATTCATCCGCTTCGGGATAGTACAACATGATGGAGCCAGTATCGGTTCCAAGCGCGGCGAGGGTGTTATCCAACAGGATGGGCAAAGTCTCTTCCAAGGTTTGGGCAGTACGCAGCGAGGCTGAGACTTCAAAGAGAGTCTCCAATTCAATGAGGCGCTGACGCAACGCTTCCTCCATGTGTTTGCGAGGCGTAATATCCTGAATGGTCCCCATCATTGTCAACAGGTTGCCGTTCGCATCAAATTCCAGCTCCCCCATTCCATGCACCCAACGTTCCGTCTTGTCGTCGAAGCGAATGATCTTATATTCCCGGTCGAAGCGCTGGTGTTTTCCGATCACCTCCTCGTTGAGATAACGATACATCTCCTCACGATAATCGGGATGGATCCGTTCCAACCAGCCTTGAATGGAATGATCGTACAAGAAGTCGATTCCAAAGATTTCATCGAGCACGCTGGAGCTCTTCCACATACTTGTGGAGAAGTAGAGGATATAACTGCCAATGCCGGCAATCGCCTGCGATTCTCGTAGAAGCGCATCGCTCTCATAGAAAGCTGTTTCTACCCTAACGCGGTCGGTGACATCGCGGAGAATACCTTCATGGAAAATGATGTTGCCTTCGTCATCATGGACGTAATAGCCGTGGTCTTCCACCCAAATTTCAGAACCATCCTTGCGGCGCATGCGATAGACTTCGATTTCTTCCATGCCGGTATCAAGGATGTGACTCCCCCGTTCCTCTGGGGCGAAATAAAGCTCGTTCTTGATATCGACCTGAAGCATTTCCTCCTTGGAGGCATAACCAAACATCTGCACCATGGCCGGGTTGACGTCCACAAACCGTCCTTCATGCGTGCTGCGATAGAAGCCGTCAATGATGCGGTCAAACAGCGAACGGTAACGTTCTTCTGATTCGCGCAAAGCCTCTTCGGCTTGAAGACGTTCCGTCATATCCTGAATGATGGAGAAAAAGAAGACCTTCCCATTCACTGTGATGGTTGAAGTTCGCACCTCCACCATGCGAGTCTCGCCATTGGCAAGGCGGTGCGGAAATATAAAATACCCCTTTTTCTCTTTCAACACAGACTTTAGATTCGCGATAGTTTCTTCCGGTGGAAGTTGATTGATATCCATCGCGGTCATTCGCTTGAATTGTTCAAGAGAATACCCGTAAAATTTTTCCGCCGCGATGTTTGCATCCAATATCCGCCCTGATTCAGGCTCGACCAAGAGCATGACTGCGTCATGTTCTCTAAAAATATCGAAAAACGAATCATCCCTTTGAGCAAGGGCATCAACCGACATCAAATTCTCCTACGTTTTCTGACTTCCTCCCGCAAACAATACGTAAAACCAATAAATAGTATGTTGTATCTAATCGTCACCCAGGGAGGAAATTGCACGCAAAAGCCCAAAGATCAACACTCCCAACTTGATTCCTTCACCGGCTGTGATGGCGGTTTCGCGTTCGTTCTTTTCAGCGCGGCGGGCAAGGAGCATGGCAGCGACGAGTCCCGTCAGGGCTCCGATCAAGGCACCGCCTAAAATAATCCTGGTATTGTTATTCATGGTGTCATCCTTTCGAAGAATGCTTTGATGGTTTCCAGCCAGCCGTTCAACGCCAAAATGGGTTTGACCGCCATCTCGGCCCCGCGCATGATGTATCCACGCGCTTTGAAGACATAATCCTGTGCAATGCCGGTGTAATAAGGCAACACACTCAGCGCACGCGCCATGAGATAGATCAACCCAACAAGTATCGCAAGGAAGATCAGTCCGCCAACCAACATGGGGATGATAACCCAAATGGTGGATATGGCTGCCCAGCGCCCCACATCGCCGCCTTGTTTGAAGGTGGCAAAACTGATCCACACGATCATGGCTACCAATGCCAGCGCACTTACGATAACAGGCAGAAGAATCTGTCGGACATACTGTCTGCGATGACGCTGATAGGAATAATGCTCAGGCTGGGGAAGTTGTGCTTTCATCAAATCTATTTTACCAAAATAAAAGACCCCAAAGATTTCAAAAACCTTTGGGGTCTCAAAGACAGAAATTTATCTGCGGTTTCTCAAAAACGTCGGGACATCCAGATCATCCGTGTTGATGCTCGGAAGCGGCTGGGATTTCACGTCTGTGGAAGAGCGCATCTCGGCGTTGACATTAGCGGATTCGCTTGGGCGAGCAAAAGGCGTGTTGGAAGCAGGAATCGGCTTCTCGGCCCGGGGGAGGCGTTCGAGAGCGCGCCGCGGAACGCCAGAGCGTTCAAATCCCGTTGCGATGACAGTCACGCGGATCTCGTCACCCATTTCAGGATCGATGACCGCACCGAAGATCATGTTGACATCGGGGTGAGCGGTTTCGCGGATGATGGCAGCCGCCTGATTGACTTCGAAGAGTGTCATGTTGGAGCCGCCGGTGACGTTGAAGAGCACGCCGCGCGCGCCGTCGATGGTGATGTCGAGCAGTTGACTGGAGATGGCTTGTTCCGCCGCGTTCTTGGCGCGGTCATCGCCGGAGCCGCGACCGACCGCCATGAGTGCTGCGCCGCCTTCAGACATGATGGCTTTGACATCGGCAAAGTCGAGGTTGATCAAACCGGGGATGGTGATCAATTCGGAGATGCCTTGAATACCCTGATGCAGAACTTCGTCTGCCATGCGGAAGGCATCTTGCAGGGAGGATTTCTTGTCTGCAAGTTGGAGGAGGCGGTCGTTGGGAATGGAAATGAGCGTGTGCGCATGTTCCTTCATCTTGCCGACGCCTGTTTCCGCAGATTGTGCGCGGCGATTGCCTTCAAAGGTGAATGGACGTGTAACTACACCAATGGTGAGCGCGCCACATTCCTTAGCCACCTGCGCCACAACTGGAGCTGCACCTGTGCCTGTGCCGCCACCCATACCCGCTGTGACGAAGACCATATCCGCGCCTTTGAGCACGTTATACAGTTCATCGGATGACTCTTCCGCAGCTTTGCGACCAACTTCCGGGTCGCCGCCTGCGCCCAAACCGCGTGTGATCTTATCGCCGAGACGCACACGGACGGGCGCACGCGAAAGCGTCAACGCCTGTGCATCAGTATTGGCGGCGATAAATTCAACGCCTTGAATGCCTTCTTCCATCATGCGGTTGACGGCATTTTGTCCGCCACCACCGACGCCGATCACTTTGATGCGGGCGAAGGCTTCACTCTGCAGGTTTCTTTTGTTCGAGTCCATTTGTTCCTCCTGGCAAGGAATATGCCATATCTTAAACGAGTTTGCGATTTTTTAACAGGGTTAATGCATATTAATTTTTTTGATTGTGAATCTTTTCTCAGAGATGATTTGCATCTCTGCAAAAATTCTTACGGCAATAAACGACTGATCCAATTTTTGATCGCATCCAGATTCATATTTTTTTCACCTCGCGATCTGCGGCGCTTATTGCTGCCGCTTGTCAACGAAACTTCATGGTCATGCATGGCGGTTGCCCAACGCAACAAACCAATGCTCGTGGAATAGGCAGGCGAATTGAGTTTATCCACCAACCCTTTGAGGTTTTCCGGCTGCGCCACACGCACAGGCATACCCAACACTTCACTCGCGATCTTATTGATGCCCGGCAATGCAGACGTCCCCCCCGTCAGCACCACGCCAGCAGGCAGCAGCCCGTCATAGCCAGAGCGTTTGATCTCTTGCAAGATCAAGCCAAACGTCTCTTCGATGCGCGCTTCGATGATGTGAGCCAGATCATGACGATTGATGCGCACATCCCGATCCTCGCCAAATGGGCGGATGAGGAAAAATTCCTCGCTTCCAATTTCGGACCGGATGGCATGTCCCTGCTGTTTTTTAACTTCCTCTGCCTGAGAGAGATTCAGGCGCAAGCCATGTGCAATATCCTGTGTCACATGGTTCCCACCGACAGCAAGTACCATCGTGTGCCACACATCGCCATCGACATAAATCGCCAAGTCAGTCGTGCCGCCGCCGATATCGCAGACCGCCACGCCCAACTGACGTTCCTGCTCGGTTAAGACCACTTCAGCAGAAGCCAGCGGATTCAACACGAACTGTTGAATTTCCACACCCGCCGCACCCACACACTGACGGAGATTATCCACAGTGGCACTGGCGGCAGTAATGATGTGTGTTTCCACTTCAAGTTTGTATCCATGCATACCGACCGGCGTCTTGACGCCTTCCTGTCCATCGACAGTGATTCCACGTTGGATAACATGCACGATCTCACGGTCGTGCGGAATGGCAATCGCCTGCGCCTGATCGAGCGCACGCGCCAGATCGGTCACATCGATAATGCCGCCGGGAATACCCGCCGCACCGCGGCTGTTGACAGAAGAAACATGTGCACCTGCCAGGCTGACCAATGCAGTCGTGATCTCCAACCCGGATGTGCTTTCAGCTTTTTCAACGGAGCGTTTGATGGCTTGCGACGCAGCAGGAAGGTCAACCACAATGCCTTTGCGGATGCCTTCGGAGGGTTCAATACCCACCCCCAAAACGCGAATATGACCATCGTCTTCCACACGCCCGACGAGGGTGCATACTTTGGTCGTGCCTACGTCAATACCAACAACTATCTCTTCCATTGCTACCTGTCTTATTGATTTTCATCCGTGGTTTCCTCGACACTGCTCTCCGCCATGCGGTAGAACGGTCCATCGGGGTGAACCACGCTGATAAACTCGGGAATCTTATTGCTGGCGGTCAGGGTATCCACCAGCGCCGTATACACGCGCATCTTCAAGGGCATATCATGCGCGCTTGAGCCAAATGCCACTCGCCAGCCGCGTGGGTCAGACCAACCCAAACCGTCAGCGGCGGTATAGGTCATGGTCGTGTTCGCAGGCACGAGCGGAGCCAGAGCGAGGATGGCATCCACCAACCCTTCGTCGAGGTAAGGCGGCGGAGTGAGCGGGTCAGTCACTGTCACATGGCTGGCAGGCGGCGTATCCACACCATTGACCACCACCAATCCATCCACATTGCCTTTGGGACGGAACGCCACGCCGCTTGCATCGATCCATGTGTAGCCGCCGCCCTGCTGCCAGATGATGACTGGCTGTCGCTCCACCACTGTGACTTGAACATGGTTCGGCAAATAGACCTTAATCTCCGCCGAAAGCAGTTCGGGATAATTCGTGAGCAGACGCACCCGCACCTGTTCCGGCTGAACGGTGAAGATGGATTTTCCGTTCACACCCAGCACGGAGTTAAGCTCTTCGGCGGTGTAACGATTGTTGCCAGATACCGTCGCCGCAGGGACTTGGAAATAAGGAAGCGTCAACGCGAGATAAATTGTCACACCGAGCAAAACGGCGATCACCAAAGACGCGAAGCGCCAATTCGCCTTGAAGCGTGGCATGGAAAACTTCGGCTTGTTTAAATGAATCTCCGGCAAACCCAAAGCCACGTTATAGCGGCGATGTTCCTTTTTAGCCTTGGGAGCGACGACGATCGGAGCGGTCTTCGTACGCGAGGTGACCTTCACCATCGGCTTGACAGCGCGTTCGCGGGTTTGCGTCAATTCCTTTGCCGCACGTTGACTGCGACGTTGACGCACCTGCTCGGAGCGTGAGAGCGGACGTTGATCGCTCATACAGTCCTCCGCCGCTCGGTACGGTCACGCTGAGATTTGCGTTCCAACGCAAGTTCGATCAGGCGATCCACCAATTGCGGATATGCCAATCCGCTGGACTGCCACAATTTCGGGTACATACTAATGGAGGTGAAACCGGGTAAGGTGTTCAACTCGTTCAGGAAGATGCGGTTTGTATCTTTTTCGACGAAGAAATCAGCACGCGCCATACCGGCACAGTCAATGGCTTTATAGGCACGGATGGCATACTCGCGAATCTGCGCTGACACTTCTTCCGGCAGAGGCGAGGGAATCAACAAACCAGACGTGCCATCGATATATTTTGACTCGTACGAATAAAACTCCCGGCTTGGCAGAATCTCGCCGCATACGGATGCATCGGGATTCTCGTTACCCAACACGCTGACTTCCACCTCGCGCACATCCTTCACACCGGCTTCGATCAAGATGCGGCGATCAAAACGCGCGGCATCCATCAAACCTTCCGCCAGATCGGAGCGCGAATTGCATTTGCTGATTCCCACCGACGAGCCTAGATTCGCAGGTTTGGTAAACAATGGATACCCACCCATCGCCTCAGCTCGCGCGATGATCGCATCCATATCATTCTCGATCTCGCCGCGCAACACCAAAATGGAATCCACGATGGGAATCCCATTGGCACGCATCACATCTTTGAAAATGCCCTTGTCCATGCCGACAGATGAACCTGCCACACCCGCGCCGACGTAGGCAACATCTGCCATTTCGAACAAACCTTGAATGGTGCCGTCTTCGCCGAACGGTCCATGCAGGACGGGGAAGAAGACATCAATATCCGCAAGTTTATGAAGCACCTCGCCATGCTCTGTAGCGTGCAGTTCGTAAGCCGTCGCATGTGAAGGATCACCGGGAAGGATGATGCGATTCAAATCTTTGACATTGCCCTGCTCGAACGCTTCAATCGCATTCGCACCTGTGAACCATTCACCATCGAGCGTGATGCCGATCTGTGTCACTTCATATCGATAAGGGT
>JAHDWC010000083.1 GCA_023382575.1 Anaerolineales bacterium | reverse complement strand
GGCACTATATTTCGCATCCAGTTCGGCAGCATATCCAGTGGAAAGACCATGTCGCTGATAAACATGAGCGAAGAATAGATGGTCATCCCAACCGCTGTCGCTGTGCCGGCTTTGGCTGCGACTCCGCTGATAATGCCGCCCAGAGCCATGAACGCCAGCAGGCCAGCCAGGATCATCGGATACGCCAGCGCGAGACTCAACACACTGACCGGAACTTTGTAGAGCAACACACCGGCGATGATGATCAGCGTGCTTTGCAAAATGCCAATCAGGAGGTTGACAAGGAGATACGAGCCAATTAATTGTCCGGCAGGCAGAGGCGAGGCTTGCATCCGACGCAGGACACTCTTTTCACGCATCTCAAGCATCATGTTGGAGCTGCCGACCAGCCCGAAACTCAAAGCGTTCAATACGATGACGCCGGGAGTCATATAATCCATGTACTGACTCATGACGACTCCGTAGATGAGCATCAACAACACTGGGAAGGCAAAGTTCCAGAATAGCACAAAGCCGTTTCGCAAGTGCATGAGGAATATGGCTTTGGTAAGGATCAAAAATCTTTTCATGGGGTAATTCCTTTCAGAGTACACATCAATTAATTGGATTCAGACAGCGCGCGCCCGGTTAATTTCAGAAAGACATCTTCCAGGTTGGGTTGGCGCAGCATTACGTCACGGACAGAGCGCCCGGCAGAGGTGGCTAATTCGTGGAGGGCGGTTAACGTCAGTTCGGGTTTGGCAGTTTCCATTTCCAGGTGCTGACCGGTGTAACGCGCATTGCTCACGCTGGGCAACAACCGCACTTGGTCCAATGGCAATTCAACGGTCGCTTTCAGCATCGAATTCAATTGCAGATTGGCGATCAGGGCGCTTGGGCTGTCACAGGCTACGATCTCGCCGCGATCAATTATGGCGATGCGGCCGCATAACGCCTCTGCCTCCTCCATCGCGTGGGTGGTGAGGACAATGGTGCGGCCCTCATCATGCAACTGGCGGACGATGTCCCATACGGCGCGGCGGGCATGCGGGTCGAGCGCGGAGGTTGGTTCATCGAGTAGAACAATTTGCGGGTCATTGGCAATCGCCACTGCCAGTGCGAGGCGTTGTTGCTGTCCGCCAGAGAGGCGGCGTGCCAAGGTATTCCGTTTTTCGACCAGATCAAATCTCGCTAGGAGTTTGGCGATTTGCCCGGAGGTGAGATACACCTCATAGAGCGCAGCATAGACTTCCACAAGCTCGGCCACGGTCATATCGTCCATCAATGCAGTCTTTTGCAGTTGGATCCCCAACTGGCGTTTCGTCGCGGTTGAGTTAGCTTGGACGTCAATTCCGCCAATGTGAACCATGCCATCTTTGGGTTTATGCAAGCCTTCCACAACGGCGAGCAGGGTTGTCTTGCCCGCGCCGTTGGGACCCAGCAAGCCAAAGATTTCGCCTTTTTCCACTTTCAGATTCACACCTTTAAGCGCCTGAGTGGAACCATAGACGGCTGTCAAACTTTGTACATCAATCATCGGTTGAGACATGGTATTAAACTCCTTTGTCCCGCTCGTTTCGATTCTCTCCTTCAGGAGCGAGCGTGACTTTGTGATGCCGTTATGATACGAAAAAACTGGGTGTGAACCCAGTCTCGGAAGCAGGATTATGAATATGTCGAAAGTCATGGTGCAGGATGTGAAAAACGAGGTGAGGAATGCCAGTACTCTAATTGTGCATTTTCAGATTACACTGCAGGTGGCAACCGCGTATTGGAAAACTGTCAAAGTTGCCTTAAGGGAATAATGCATCTATTCTTGACGGTAAGTGGGTAGCAATTATGATTGCGACACCATAGGAATATTAATCATCATACAAACCATAAGGTCCCCTGCCCCATTGGTATTTACATTCCGTAATCGGCGTGTGGGTTGTGATGAGTACATTCACAGTTCAGTTCTTTCGGAATGTTTCATTGACTAGTGATTTTGAACGCAGGTATAAAAAGCAAACAGGACAGGTGAAACCTGTCCTGTTGAATCTTCCCAGCGATGGAGACGTTAGTTATTCATGGTGTATCTGTAAGCATTTTGGTTGATATGCTTCCTGATAGTGCAGTTGGAATTCAGGCGTTTTTCCCGTTTTAGTCAGGTTTTCCCAGCCGACGCGTAACAGACCGAGAAGGGGAGTCCATGGTTTGAACAATTTGACCTCGGTAAATTCCCTGCGATTGCTGGCAAGGGTTTTCACTAATTTATCGGAGGCATATTTTGCGGGCTTACCCAGAAACCGCAGAACGAAGCCATAGTTCGTCAACATTTCCCTGCCGCGCTCACCGACCACAATTGGACTGGTCAGCATGTCGGTCGTTAACATGCCGGGGCTGAATCCAAGAATCTGCACGCCGCTGCCTTTGATTTCCTTCGCGAGGCTGCGTGTGAAGGATGTCATCCAGGCCTTGGTCGCGCCGTAGAGACCGGTCGGTGAAGCAGGGCGCAGGAAACTCCCGTTGCCGTAAATGTTGACCAACACGCCTTCTTTTCGCGGAAGCATATAGCGCATGATCGCCTGCGTGCATTGCAGAACGCCGAGGTCGTTCGCCATGAACATGTCCAACGCGTCCTGCGGATTCATATCCAACATCATGCCTGCAGCATTGGAGTAGCCTGCATTATTGACCCAGATGTCGATGCGTCCAAACTCCCTGAGCACATCCTCAACCAATTTGTAGACTTGATCTTCATTGCGGACGTCGAGCACAAATCCGCTCACGCGACCTTTAGGCTGGAGACTGACTACCGCGCGGTCGACAGCCTGCTGGGTCCTGCCCGTCACGGCCACAGCGGCGCCTGCTTCGAGCAGGGACTCGGCGATGGCATACCCATACCCGCGGGTGGAACCTGTCACAACAACAACTTTGTCTTTAATAGCTCGCATATGCCCATTCATTTGTTATTTCTTTCTGCAGGGTAAGAATTTCCTCGTTTAAGGGAATATTGTTCGGATCATATCTGCAGTTTTGTATTACTTTTCAATGCCTTTCAAATAAATCGTCACGATCTCATCAATCACACTGGTAGGTACAGGTTCCCCTTTTCTCGCATCCACGGGATAAAAATAGGGATACATGATTCCGAGCAGCGCCCAAGTGGCTACTTCCGCATTCAGTGATTGGAACTCTCTACTCTCAATACCGGTCTGAATGATTGCTATTAGCTTGCCAATAAATTTTTCGTGGTAGGTTATTCCAAAAACTTTGCGCGACTTAGCACTGAGTTGCGACATCTCCTGGCTTCCCAGTCTCATTACAGCCCGCTTTTCGGCAGGCTGTCCCAAAATGCCTTCCACAAACATTCGGATTTTTTCACTGCTGGCTATCGGCTTGGATTGAATTTCATCAATGATGCCTTCGATCTCATTCAGGTAAAGATTTAAGACGGCGAGGAAAAGTTCTTCCTTGTCTTTGAAATGATAATACAGAGCTGCTTTTGACACACCCACCGACTCGGAAATCTGGCGCATTGCCAGCCCGTGGTAACCCTGCTGAATGAATAGGATCCTCGCTGCATCCAAAATTTGTTCACGTAAGCTGATCTCGGGAATGGTCATAAAGTAATTGTACTCTGCATGCACAAAATACAGTCGGAGTGGGGATTTCTTTTTTTGTTAGTCGGAGGCAGGTGCCGTTTGGGCATTCTGCGCGACTGTGTTGAGTTCCTGTTGGCGGTTTTTCAATCCCAAGGTCAGGATGACCATCAAGCCAGCCACCACACCAACCACCATGTAGGCTGTACCGTAGCCTTTCACGCCGCCGCCCATGGAGGCTGCCACCGCGCCAATCAGCGCACTGCTGGTCAGTTGGCCAACGCTCGTCGAAAGTGAGATCATGCCTTGTGCAGAGGTGCGATCAGCCATCGAGGCTTCGTTCAACATGATGTAACGCATCGGCGCACCCAGCAGAGAGGAAAGTCCCAGCCCGATAACCACCCCTGATGCGATAAATCCCCACAGGGCAGAGATCAAGCTGCCATTGCTCAACATCATCATTCCGACGGCTAGCAAAAACGTGCCAGCAAACACGATCACCTTCGAGCCGAATTTGTCCAGCAACCGTCCCACTAGAGGTGATCCGACTGCCATGGCGAGCACAACAGGCATCAGCAGGTAGCTAGCGTTGTGGGTATTGATCACACCTGGCAGGGCAGCAACTGCCAGTGCAGGGATGAAAACCATCCCCGACTCACCCAAGCCTGCCCCGGCAGATAATACGCTGGTGATCACAGTCTGGCGGTTTTTGAACAGATTCAAGTTCAAGACTGGATCTTCTGCCTTTTTTTCGATGCGCTGAAAAACAAACAGCAGGACAATGCCAGACAACAGGAAAGGCAATACATTGAGCGAAACCAGGCTGTTGAAGAAATTCTGAACGTCAATTTGGTTGAGACCATACGTCAGCGAAGCCAGCGACACGCTCAAGACAAGCATCCCAGCCCAATCGAAGGGACGGGTGGATTTGGTTGATTTTGTGGGCAGCAAGCGCCAACTCATGATGATCACAATCAGAGCGATGGGCATGTTGATTATGA
Source organism: Anaerolineales bacterium (assembly GCA_023382575.1). GTDB lineage: Bacteria > Chloroflexota > Anaerolineae > Anaerolineales > Villigracilaceae > Villigracilis. The sequence goes on along the minus strand of JAHDWC010000083.1, from coordinate 12,603 downwards.
ACAACCATTCCCAGTCAGTGATAGTCAGGATGATTCCGCCAAGGATCGGTCCAAGGATAAAGGCGAGTCCAAATACCGCGCCGATCAACCCCAGCGCGCCACCGCGCTTCTCAGGTGGGAAGGTATCGCCGATCACTGCACTGGCAATGGGGAAAATCCCACCTGCGCCAAACCCTTGCAATGCACGTCCGAGTAATAGGACAGAAAAAAACTTCTGCGGCGAAAGCGCCACGATCAGCGAACCAGTGGCGAACAGTGCCACATCCATCACGTACACGGAGCGGCGTCCGAACATGTCTGATAGTTTTGCCATGAGCGGCGTGCTGATCAAATTGAAAAGCACGTAGATCGTGAACGTCCACGCCAGCACGCGGTCACCGACACCGAAGAATGCTTGGATTGAAGGTAGGGCAGGCGCGACGATGGCAATATCCAGTGCACTCATCAATACGCCAATGAAAAGTACCAGAAGGATCTGGTTACGTGTCTTGTCAGTCATTAATGTCTCCTTGATATAGTTAACTTACCGACCGGTCGGTAAGTTAACTATATCAAGGTACAAGAGATGTTGTCAATGCTTCTGAAATTAACCTTTTGTTAGAAAAGTGGGCAACACGATTCTTTTACAGAAAACTTAAATTGAGAGACGGAGAAATATCTCAAATAAAAACCCTTCGTTTTGTGGCATATGTGGGTATGTGTCTCAACTTTCGCTTAATCCCCAGACATTGCTTGAACTGGCCTGTTCCATCAATGAGATTCGTTATACTCACTTTTACAGAGATTGCACGAAAACTACCGCAAATTATGATCTGTGATCCAAGTCCATATCCGTTAGTAAAGTTGGGTCTTCGATGGGTTCAATATGCGTCACAATATTGGAATAAGGAATCTTATTCATGACTTCTTGCTGCTTGCAGCTGTAACATATGACAACACGTCACAGCCCACTGCCCATCCTTAAGACAAATTGCAGTGTATCGTACTCAGGACACCATTTCTTCTTTGTGCTGGAACAAAAAACGACGGTTTTTGTTCCAGCACAAAGTTTCGGCTCTTCAGTAGCACTCTTACGGATATATTAAAAAACGCTTCCTTCCCGGATCTGGGATGTGGCAGCTGTCAGTTTGAATTCAACCGACCGTAATATGGCTCCGACTCCGCCTGCCATTAGTGCAGTCCCAATCAGAATCATCGCGGTCTTGAACGCGTCTGCATAGTTGACGCCCGCCCAGGTATGAGTGGATGCCATTAGGAAATGGATTGTCAGTGTGAGGACTCCAAGTAGAATGGATGCTGTACCTCCAGCCATACGATTACTTTGGCGGTCACCTTTCTCAAAGTTCACACCCTGCCAAATCGATGGGATGCGGAATATCAGGAAAATCACTAGAGTTAGTAATGTCGTGTACACGACCGCGTCTACCGGCATGGATTTACCGCGCAGCATCCGCGACATATAGATGTGAAAACCGCCCACCACAACGCCAGCAATCAACGCATAGAGACTCATCCTGTACGAGTCAGATGTGCCACGCACCAGCTTGATGGCCGCCCAGATCCCCCACACACCGATGGCAATACCTGTAAGGACGAATAGAATATACAACCATTGGAAGGAAGCCAGTGGCGTCATACTCTCCCATTTTGTTGGGAAGAGAGCAGCGCAGGCTGTACCGATCCCGCCCAGCAAGGTAAAGCCGCCTGTGAGCGCCATCAGTACGATGCCAATGAAGCGAAGCATTTTTCCCCACCAAACATTTCTGGACATAGTGAACTCCTTTGTATTGAAAATAATGATCACGACATAACGTGATCTTAACGGTCATTACACATCCATGAATCCATATTGTTTTTTGTAGTCTCACACTCGCAAACCAATTCCTCCCAGCCTCTCAAACATGACGCCAAGGATCACACATGATGACATCGGAGATCGTAATGAGCGATGCAATATGACAGGCAATCAATTTTGCGATCACAAGCCCCAGATAGGGTAGATTTATCCATACATAAAACCAATGATGAAGCAGATAGTCATTAACAATAGAAGCCCAGGAAGAACCTTGAGAAGGTTCTCACGCGAAAGGATGGGTTTGCCGGTTTTCAGGAAAGAAAGCAGTAAGCCACCGATACCGATCAATGCGCCACCCACTCCAACGAGCGAGAACAGAGGCGGAGTTTTCGCCTGAGCTGAGGTCAGAATCGGAAGGAGGAAGATCGTCATGCCGGCAATGCCGTGTACAACAGCCAGTGTAATGACCGGCAATTTGTTACGCATGGGAGTTAAGCGGGTCAAGACCACAACGGCGAATCCGGTCAGGGCGAAGAGTATGTACGGGGTTCGCAACAAAGCAACATGCTGCCAGATTAGTCCTGTTGCGATACAGAGTGGGATGATCGTCGAGACGATGACCACGATCGGCGAATCCAGCACGTCGAAGCCAAGAATGATGAGCAGTAATCCTGCGATCAGCAGAGCACCAAAGGCGATGGTATATGCGATGATGGGCAGGTTTCCCATCTTATCAATGCCAACAACAATTTGATAAGCTGCCAGCAGACCGGTAATGAGCAGAAGGATGCGATCAAGGACAGACATTTTCATAGTGATCACCCAATGAAATTTAGAATGCCTGAATAGCAAGGATGATCATGGCGCTCAACATGTAGACGGATGCATAACGGAACAAGCCAAAGTTGGCGCGTTCTGAATGCACCCTGAATGTTGCAAAGGCGAGCAATAACAAGCCAACAGTTAACACTGCCAATAAACGTAAATAGCCCGCACTCAAACCGATAAGAACGCCTGCCCAACCAATGGACACAGCCGCAAGAATCGTTGATATAGCGATCACTGCATGGGCAACAGCATCACCGTACGTGGATGGAAAAGTGGGAACGCCAGCTGCGGAATAATCTTCGCGGTATTTGATCGAGAAGGTAAGCGTGTGTGTGGGAATCCAGAACAGAATGGAGGCAGCAAGCAGAATGCCGATCAGATCGATGTGACCCGTGGCGAGCACACGCCCTGCGAGAATGGGCATTGCCCCAGATATCCCACCCCAGACAATGGACCAGCATGTAATGCGTTTGAGCCAGAGCGTATACACTACAACATCGAAGAACCAACCAGCGAACACGATCAGCCCATAGAACGGTGTAAGTGTGAAGGCCCAAGCCATTCCCAAAACGGAAATGAACATACCAACTGTAAAGACCTCTCGCCGGCTCAATTCTCCTGATGCAGCCGGACGTTTGTGAGTGCGCTTCATTTTAGAATCGATGTCGTGGTCGTACCACATGTTCATAACCGTGGAACCGCCGATAGCCAGGAAGAGGCTGATTGACATAGCAATGAGGGTTGGAATTTGCACCGGCGTCTGAGAACTGAGGTAACCAGCAATCCCGGTTGCCAGCAACAAACCGGTTTGAAGCGTTTTGATGAGGGGGATATAAAGTCTTATTTTACGAACGATGACTTTCACGATGAACTCCTTATCGCACGCAACGGAAACCAACGCCGGGGCTGTAATACGTCGGCGTAGCGTTATTGCGAACCCATAGACGCAGGTCCATGTCGTAGGTATCTTTCGAACCACCGCGCAGGAAACGGTAATGCATGCCTTCGTAGACATTTCCTGTCCACTGCCAGACATTGCCTGCCATATCGTATAACCCATAAGGCGAGGCGGAATTCAGAGTTTGATAATCGTCGTATTGCTTCCCATTGTAAAAACCAACGGGACTGGTGCGTGAGCCGAAGGAACTCATGTCTTCGAACGGATCGCGGCTGGAATAAAAATTGGCGTTGGTGCGCTGAATTTCCTCCCCCCACGGGAAGGGACGTGTATCTGTGCCGCGTCCGGCTTTTTCCCATTCCATTTCTGTAGGAAGCCGCCAATCATAATAACCGCAGTATCCCCACGCACCGAACCAGCTGACCATGGTCATGGGATGGTTTTCGTATCCGTTCTGGACCGTGAATGTGGTTCCGTCAAATTTGATTCTCTGTGACGGGTCATTCAAAGGGATGAAGATCCAATCGCCCGCTTCTATCTTTTCTTCGTGTTTGACTCCTCGAAACTCATCGCCTGGGTAAAAGCCGATAATTTGTTCGCCATCCATTTTGACGTAGCCATCCGCGAGCGCCGCATTGAGGAAGTCCGCGTATTGCTGGGTGGTGATATCGGTAATCATGATCTCATATGCATCTGTAGATGCGATGTCATTGTGCTGCCCGAAATAGAATTCACCTGCGGGGATTTGCGCCCACGCATTCGGGTCAATGCCCGTGTCGTAGGTGGGCATCGGAGCGTTCAAGTCTACGGGGGCGCATGAAGCTAGTAACGCCGTCAACAGGCTGAGGGTGAGGATGATGCGTTTCATTTCATCACCTCTTCTGCAAGTTCATGAGTCGCTTCTTCTGTCCAGCGTCCCTTGGGTTTGAAGAGATCGGTCAACCGCCAGATCATCACAATGGCAAGCAAAACAAGTAACATGCCAAGCCCGAAGTCGATGGCGTACATCAGCCCGTTGACGAGCGGTTGTTGTTCGGCTTCGCTGATGAAGAGACGCTTCATCTCGAAGACGGTCACCGCGCCGAGGGCAATATCCGAAAGGAAGATGATGCCCCAGCCATACAGTTGCCGGACTTTGCCTTTCAGCCCGAGCATGTCGCCGTAATACATCAGGATGATGGTGGCAATGATCGCGGAGAGCGCATGCCAGTGACCGGTCAACTCGATGCGTTCCTCGCGCGCCGGCCACACGCGGAAGATCTCATCGAGTTTGATCGCCATGAAGATGCCAATGCCGCTCGTCGTAAAGTTCATGAATAACATTTGCCATGTTGGACCGAACTTGAGCGGGTCACTCACTATGGCGCCAAGTTTTTGTAGGAAAGTGGGTTTGGCAATATGGGCTGTGCCTTCTTTGGCAAACTTGCTCCAACTCCAGATTAAGAGGAACAACGCTGCCAGCATGGATGGTGTGGCGCCCACGTAGATGATCATGTGAGCAACCGGTTCGAGCGGAGTGACCACACCCCACACGCCCAGGTTAAGCACAATTGTGCCAAGGATCATCAGCGGCATGGCCACCTTGTGCCAGACGCCCTTGAAGTTCAACCAACGCCCGATGATGAGCGTGAGCATCACGGCGATCAACGCCAGCATAATATGCAGGTGACCGATAACCGAATATTCCATTGTGGTCTTTTCAGGGTAGCGGATGATATTCTCGGCAAGGAAGGTCTCGAAGCCATTTCCATAGAACGAGCCCGGCACCGCACCGAACAGCGATGAAAGTACGGTGGTCACCGCCGTCGCGAAGAATGCCATACGTTCAAGATCGACACCCTTTTTGGTGTGGGCATAGTCTTTGTCGCTGACATAATATTCAGATTGCCAGGGATAGAGTGCGATACAAAGGAGCACGCCCGCAAAGAAGATCAATGAAAGTCCCGTGATGTACAGTCCATGGAATGCCCAATTGTGACCGAAGTAGGCAAATCCCATGCCAAAGAGCATGGTCATTATGTAGCCGACTGTGATCAACACCCGCACAGCCATTCTGAGGAATTCTTTCATCTTCAACAAGCCGGTGATCATATACGTTTCGATGGCAATGATCGCCATGGCGATCGAGTGGTAGAGGATGATGATGCGCCCCTCTCGCTCAGATTGGATGATCTTCATACCCAGCATTTTGATGACGATCTCGCGCACACCCATCTCTGCCATCGGACCGGAGAGCATGCCCCAGATGGCGGTCACGATGGCTACCATTGCGATCGCCACGAGGATGAGTCCCTTGGTGGAGTTGAAAAGATAATTGAAGCGGTCTTTGACGAATTTCATCCAGAAGCCTCCAATTTGAACGATGGACTATTGATCGTGCTTTCCAGGAAAGCATGATCTCGGGAAAATAGCCAATCCCTCGTCTCTTGTTCTTTTTATCACAATCTAGTCTGGATGTATTTGACATTTGTCAAATTGAGTTAAAAAAGTGACCTTATGTGCAATAGCATACACATAAGGTCAGTCCATGTTCTATGAAACAACTTATGCTTACTTTAGGAACGACTCGTCCATTTGTATCGCAGACTCATCCATTTGCCCAAGTTTGGCAAGGGACTGAGGGTCAATTACCGTGATCTCGTTCCGGTTGGACATAATAAATCCTCTGGATTTGAAAGCATGCAGAGATCGGCTGATCGCCTCTCGAACGCTTCCGATCTGAGCAGCCATTTTATCGATAGGATGCCGGCTACGCTCGATCCTTTTTGTACCGTTTTCGCTCAGGTCGAGTAGCAGTTTCGCCACTCGAGCAGGTACGGAGCGGAACGAAATGTCCTCGTAGTGCTCCAGGATCTGGCGATTGCGCTGCGCCAATACCTTCAGCAGACTCGTCCCGATGCTTGGATAACGCTCCAACAGAACTTGAAAAGATTCGTAACTCACCTGCCAGATAAGACAGTCTTCGACCGACTCCGCGCTCAAGGGATTCATGCCACCGTCCAACACAGCAACTTCGTTGAACATGATGACAGGCTTGATGATGGCAAGAATATTTGTCTGTCCCAGCGGACCCATCTTACGTAGATGCACCTGTCCATGCAAAAGCACGTGCATCCCAGAACAGGGTTCACCCTCCTGGAATATGACCTCTCCAGCTCGAAAATGCCGCATTTGTCCCAGGGATACAATCGCGGTCAGATCACTCAAATTGAAATGCTGAAAATGTTTGACATGATGCAGCCGCTCGGCCATCTGGTGTAATTCATCCATAGTGTGAATTATATGCTGGAACTCATCTATCCTGAGGAGATGGGGTGGATTGCTAGCTGAAACCGAAACCTTTCGAGACTTGAGTACGTTGGAGTATCGGGGTGCCAATACACTCTAATGTTCAAGGAGACGTTTGAAAAACTCTTCACAAGAACCTGCCTGTAATGATGAATTGACAGGGGCAGTATAAAGCAAGCAAGGTCTGGGATCAGACAAGCTGTCGGTAAATGGGAAAAAGTGGATTGATTGTTTATGGGAATGTTTTTAACGGAAACACCCCTATACGTAGGGGTGTTCGTTTCTGGACGGTTTATTCTCTATTTGGCGGGTACAAAATTTTGCGGACTGAATTTATACCCGTATACATGATATATGCCACACTGGACAGATCCGGTTGCGGTTATAAGTGAAAAATAAACCGTCTTACACTAATATTCTAATAGGACTTTCGCTTATGCAGGCGAGAAAGTCTGAATGTGAGGTGTAGCCAGGGCCGCAAAGGTCGTGGCTGCCAGACTCGACGAATTTATACCTCAATCGGTTTGACTCTTTGCCATAAGCTGAAGACAAGGAGCAGTACACTGATCATTTCCAGAATGCGCCCTGTCTGAGTAAGCCAGGTCATGCTGATGAACGGTTGAACTGACACCAGCACAATTCCCATATTCAATATCACAAATGCGCTCCATACAAAATCAATGTTTCCACGCGGTGGACCCGACCTGAAACGTGGCAGAATCCAAAAGGCAACACCCATGGTTAATTGCACCATCCAGCCGAGCAGCAGGAATTCCATGTGAGCAGGCAGTTGGCCCCAGATCCAAGGTGCGAATGGAAAACCCTTGTTCGCCAGGATGAGTCCACCAAGCGTGAATCCCAAAAAGAGATAGATAAACGAACAGCGTACAAACCAAACACTCATGCGTGGCATCTACTTTTCCTTGACACGTCCCCATCTGTTGGCTACAAACATCAAGCCTGCCAGGAATTGAAGAATGGCAGAAAGAACAAGCATCCACCCGCTAAACAAGTTGGGTTGATACGAGTTGATCGGTTCAGCGATCACTCGCAGAGCGGACCGTGCGCCAGCGCGAGAGATGGAGTCAACGCGGGGAGCTGCCAGCCGAGGCGCATCAGCCCCGCCCAGAGCGCGGCAAGTAATGCAAGGATGGCAAGAATTAGAAATGGGATTGGAAAGCGGTTGGGAAGTGATTTCATGTCTTCATTCTATCGTTTGTATCGTAATAAGTAAACTTTTCGTTTATGGTTGGTCGCGCGTTTTGTGTGATAATTCAGCGCAGTGGAGAAATATTTATGGAGCAGATAAAAGCTTGGTATTCGTTAGCGCTTGGCGATGGGATGTGGGCGCCCACGCTATCCACGCAGATCGAAGAAACATTTCTTGCGTCGTTTGGCGAGGCTGGCAAGCCCGTGGATATGGCGGTTTTCACGCGGAGCGAATCGGAAGGGAGATTGCATTGTGAGGTGATTGCCTACTTCTCTCCTGCGGCTCATGGGGTTGCAGAGGCATTTGACGCTGAGCCGTGTGAAAAACCATCACGCGCTGGGTTGGGCTTGCTGGCGGGTGATCCGAGTTGCTGGGTGTTCTTTTTCCCAGATGGAAACCCGTAAATTATTATCGCCGCTAATTTAAATCCGATTCAGCATCAAAGGAATTCACGTGAAGATCAAAGCCGCAAATACGATTTTATACTGCAAAAAATGGCAGGAGACAATTGCTTTTTACAGAGACAGGCTAAAGCTATTGGTGATTTCCTCCAATGAGTGGTTTGTGGAATTTAAACTCAATGAAATGTCGCGCTTGAGCGTTGCGGATGAAACACGAACCTCCATTAAGAGCGGGGATGGAAAGGGGATTACGATCAGCCTTCAAGTAAGTGATATTGAACAAACGCGCGCAGAATTAATGGATGCAGGAATTACGCCGACGCCAATCAAGGAAGTATGGGGCTCAAAAGCAATTTATGTGCATGACCCTGAAGGAAACAGGCTTGAGTTTTGGGCGGGACGGGCAAGGGCTTGATTATTGATGAAAGGAAGCAAGATATGGTTCGTCTCAAATCTCCTATTCGTCTTGATTGGGTGGACCCCGCAGCCTGCTCGCTGGAGTACCGTTTAAAAATCATCGGGCGTTTACCTTTCTTCAAACATTTGCCTGCCGAGGCAATTTCGAAAATCAATGGTCTGTTCCATGACCATGAGGTTTCTGCTGATGAGCGGATTTATTTTGAAGGGGACGAGGCTAAATACTTGTACCTCGTGGCGATGGGGAAAGTAAAGCTGGTCCGCAATACCGATTCGGGGCGTGAGGTGTTTCTGGATATCTTACACGGCAGCGAGTACTTCGGCACCCTAACTGTGTTCGGCGAGCGCGTCCACGCAGAAACTGCCATCGCTCAGACCGATTGTTGCATCCTTCAAATTTCTTCTGAGGATTTTGAGAGGGTTCTTACGGAGTATCCCGATGTAACTCGTAAGGTGCTTGGAGCGGTCAGCAAGCGATTGACAGAATCACAGGAGGTTGTCAAGCAGTTGAGCACGTATACAGTGGAGCAAAGGACTGCATCCGCGCTGTTGCGATTGGCGGGGAAACTGGGTGAGGTGCGCGGACAGGGTGTCTTGATTCAGTTGCCGTTCTCGCGTCAAGACCTCGCGGCGATGACAGGTTCCACAATGGAAACCGTCAGCCGCGTCATGAGTCGTTTTGCCGAGGATGGACTGGTCAAATCGGGACGCAAGTGGGTGACGATCATGGATATGAAGCGATTGGAAGAACTGGTGAAAAAGGGTGCAGTTAATTGATCTGCATCATGTAAGTTTTCTCGAGAGAGGAGTATATTCAGGGTGTAAATATTCAAACGCAAAAAGGAGATAGACCATGAATATCTTGACTCAACCCCTACGCGATGAGCACAAAGAATTGTTTCCGCATGTTGACCGAATCCGACAGGTTGCGGAACTGATCGGTGACGCACCGATTGCTGAGGTCCGCCACGGTGTGGAGGAAGTGTATGACTTTCTCGCCAATCACCTCAAACCGCATGCGGAAGCTGAAGAAGCCGCACTCTATCCTGTCGTGCAAAAAGTGCTTGGTAGCCCCGATGCCACGAAGACGATGAGCCGTGACCATGTGGAAGTCGGTCACTATATCGAGGAACTCGCCGCGTTGAAAGATAGCCTGGTAGATAAGCCATTGACAGGTGACCAAGCTACATCCCTGCGACGCGTACTGTTCGGTGTGTACGGACTCGTCAAAGTCCACTTTGCCAAGGAGGAGGAAGTCTACCTGCCCATCCTTGACCAGCGTCTCACGCCCGAATCCGCGCTGAAAATGTTCGAAGCGATGGAGGCCGCAGCTCACGCAGCCAAACATGCCGCTCACGCCTGATTAACGAAGAAGGCCTGATGTCATATCAGGCCTTCTTCGTTAATGGAGCTGAGATATAAATCTCATTAGCGGCAAGTTGTTCGAGGGTTGCTAGTCCTGTTGATGAAGGTGTTGCATAAACCTGCCGACGGTCAGTGAGTGATTGTTTGCGCGCGAAGAACCCTTGTGCCATTAACCTGTTAACCAGACCGACTGCGCTTTGATAGCGGATCTGCAACTGTTCAGCCAATTCCTTGATAGTGATCTTGTCGCGACCGGCAAAACCCTTATCGATAATAGACGTTATCGGTCATTAGAGAAAACGTCCCGAAGGCGATGTCCTGACGGTTCGTCTTTCGCTCACCGTGTCGAAGGGTTGTCAATCAGTCCTCGAAATACTCGCAACAAACCTTCGGGACGGTACTTATAAGTTATTTCCGATAACGTTTAATAAAGCCCGATGTTGCTGAGTCGCCAAACCCATTGAATGAACAGCTTCCTCGCTAAAATGCATTTCTTGCAAACGAAGTATTCACCTTACACCTCTTTAATTGCCTGCGCAATTTCCACAACTTGCCTTACCATCTGGTTGGTAAAGCCCCATTCATTGTCATACCAGCTTAATATCTTTACCAAATCGCCGTCGACGACGCGGGTCATCCCTAAATCAATAATCGAAGCGCGCGGATCTTTGATGATATCCGAGGAGACAATTGGATCTTCTGTTACGCCGATGATGTCCCGATAGCGGTCGCTGGCAGCTTCCTCCATAAAAATATGATTTATCTCATCGACAGAGGTCTTCCGCTGAGCGATAAGGACGATATCAGCTAAGGAGCCAACTAATACGGGGCCACGCACAGCGATGCCATCGAACAGACCTACATATTGTGGAAGGGCTTTGGCAGTTGCCATAGCGGCACCCGTGGACGTGGGCACAAAGTTAGCGGCACCTGCTCGGCCTCGCTCGAATCGCTTATTTGGGCCATCTACGATCGCCTGGGAGGCCGTGTATGCGTGGATTGTTGTCATGATGGCTTTCTGTATGCCTATCCTACGGCCCATGATCTCGACTACTGGGGTGATGCAGTTGGTGGTGCAGCTCGCACAGGCAATGATATTTGTGTTTCCGTCGGCTTTATTAACTCCATGAACTACTGTGACAATATCCTCGCTCTTCGCTGGCGCAGAGAGAATGACATACTTGGCTCCTGCATGAACGTGTTTTTCTAGATCCTCCCTTTTTGTGAAGACACCTGTACACTCCAGCACGACATCCACTCCCAGGGTGGACCAGGGTAGACGGGTCGGATCTTTCTCATTAAAGTAACGGATGACCGTATCACCGATGATCAGGTTTTCGCCATCGCTTTCCACTGACTTTTCATACCTGCCATACACGGTATCGTACTTGAGCAGGTAGGCAATATTTTCGGCAGGAACAATGTCATTGACAGCCACTAGCTCCAACTGGGCCGTATCCAGAATGATTTTTAATGCAGCCCGGCCGATCCGACCCAGACCGTTGATCGCAACTTTCGTCATACGTCACTTCCTTTCATAATGGGGGACAAGTTGGCTTTGTTCAGGACTATTTAAAGGTTATTTCAATTCTTGCGAGATCATATTCTGTTCATATTTCAAAGGCTGTTCAAACAAAGCGCGCGTGGCTTCATAGCAGCCTTCACCGCAACACGGCAGCATACCAACCGACAGGATCTTTCCATTTTCGATGTTTGGATAAGCCATTGGGTGGCGCAGCTTCTTCCCGTCTGCTAACATAATGGTAGGTGTGCCACGGACCTTATAGATCTCTTTGCCCAACCGTCCTTCTTCAAGGACAACAATCCGGGCCTCACCGGACTTGAACAGTCGGGCGAAATGATCCATATCAAGCCGGCTTCATTAGCAAGCTCCAACATGACCTCTGGCTCACCAATATTGCGACCTTCATACTCCATCGCAATTACGTCTCAATTCGCTGCAATTTGCAGGCAGCAGACTACTTTTACCCCAGTACCTCATCGGTTTTGGGAAGAGCCGGCGGCGTGATTTGGGCTCCCGGCGCGCCATGCAGGAAACCAATAAAGACTAGCTCCTCCACAGCATGAACCATGTGCGGTTCACCGGGGTCAAATACAAGCAGGGTGTTTGGATCAACCGTTTGCTCGATGCCGTCTCCGCCTGTAAAGATGCCTCTTCCGCTAAGAATGACCACATAAAATGGTGAGCTTGGAGCATTATGTTCACGAATCGTTTGTCCAGGCTTCAATGTGAATAGGATGGCCCTGCCATTCCTATCGACATGCAGAGGATCAGCGCGAGGACCCTTATTGTCAAACTGCCATTTTTCAAACAGATCCAGTGTTTTCATCCATGTTTCCTTTTGCGAATACTTTGCGGTTGATTGATAGACCGATGTTA
>JAHDWC010000082.1 GCA_023382575.1 Anaerolineales bacterium | reverse complement strand
TGACTTGAGTCCTGAGCTTCATCTTCCAAAATGTATGGATAGCGATATTGCAAGCGCGCCAGAAATTCTTCGTCGCTTTCAAGCAAAGTCAGTGCGAGGCGGATGAGGTCGTCGAAGTCCACGGCGCCGCGATAGGCGAGGGCACGTTGGTAGTCTGCGTAGATACTCCAGCCGAGTTCAGCCAAAGGCAAAGGGGAGAAAGAAGCGTCGAGTTTGGCTCGCAGCTTTTCGGGAGTCAGGAGGCGATCTTTTGCCGAGCGGATGAACGCCAGCGCAAGCGAGTCCACCATGTCGGGCAGTTGTCCGCGTTTGACCCAATCCCGCTTTGAATTGTCGAATGTGGGGTCAAGATAATCATCAATTGAGTTGGATGCCAGCCAGGCATTGACCGACTCGCGGCGGATGAAGCCCGCCTCACGTTCGTCGATGATGCTGAAGCGCTCCTCCAGCCCGACCTTCGATGGTTTCTCGCGGACGATGTCATGCGCGAGTCCATGCAGCGTGCGGACGCGATATTTGTACAGCACCTGAATGGGGTTGTCGAAGAAGCGTTTGATGCGCGCCTCGAAATTGTCCACTGCCGAGTTGACCAGCGTGACGATGAGCAGTTCCTGCCCGTCACCCAGCCGACCCTCTTGAATCAGTTTCGCCGCCAGCGCAGAAAGGATGTGCGTTTTGCCTGCACCGGGGACGGCGGCAATGCCAAGCCGTCCGCTGTTGTAGCGGAGGATTTGTTGTTGCGAGGGGCGTGGGGTGAAAGTCATAATTGTTTAACCGCGAAGCACGCGAAGGGCGCTAAGGTTTTCTAATGAAACCTGTACGCGAAATTGGTTCATCAAGTCCCAGAACGACTCTTTGGATACCGTTCTTTATAAGCTTCACATTCCAGTTTATCAGAAACCCAAGTTTGACGTTCTTGAGTTTCATGTAAGTTAAAAGTTGTGCCATGTGGATTGGGTGAGTGACATCTACCGATTTGTTCTCTACGATAATCAAACCATCAACCAATTCATCAATCCGATACCCTTCATCGAATTCCTGCCCATCGTACACAATAGGTAGCTTTAGCTCAGTTTGGACAACTCTGCCACGCTTACGAAGTTCATAGGCATGACAAGCTTGATACGCTGACTCCAGTAACCCAGGTCCAAATTCTTTGTGTATTTTGAATGCGGCATCAACAACGTCTTTTGCGATCACTTCGATAGCATCCATAATTTTAAACTCCCTTTGTTCTTCTTCGCGTTCTTAGCGTGCTTGGCGGTTATTTTTTTACGGTCTGGGAACAAACATCAACAACGTGGATGGAAATTTATCCGTCACCAGCAAAAAGCCACGTTCATCCAGCAGAACCAACCCTTCGAGATTGCGGGCAGTGTCACCAGCAAGTGTCAACTGAATGGGAGCGGAATCGGCGAGCGTGATTCCATCGGGTGAATAATTCAATTCGACGATGCGTTCCACCTGATCTTGCTCGGCATGAGTTTTTCCTTCTCCGTACCTATCCGCCAGTGGATCGGATTTAGGCGTGAGGTTGACATCGCCGGGGAAAAAGTAGTTGATAACCCACAGTGTATCGCCATCGAGCGCCGCATCCGTGAGACGATATTCAAGGTTGGGAATGGAAAATGTGCCTTGCAGGTTGAGGTCGAAGTCAAAGACATGCGCGGTAGGCGAGGGATTCAAGTCCGCGCCGTTGATCTCGAAGAAGGTCAATACCGCATCAGCGGTGACGATGAGCGCTTCGTCGCTGTGATTGTCAGAGGGGAATGCCAGTGGAATTTCCACCACATTGGATACATCCAATGTGATCTCGCTCAGGTCGGGAGTCATTATCCCAGAGATGAGATAACCGTGCATATCGGTCCCTTCGCCCGCTTCAATGGTCAGGAAGACTTTGTCTCCACTAAAGCCGATCGCTTCGAAGCCTTGGACGTTGGGAATGGACTCTGTCAGCCCGGGAGCATTCAAATGGACAAGGGTCGGTTCGAGCGGAGTCTGAGGCGAGCTATCGAGCGCGGCGAGGATGTCCGCTTTGGGAAGGGCGAACAACGCGCCATTCCCATCGGCGAATCGTTCTGGATATTGTGGGAGCAGGATGAGGGTGTCACCGTACCAGCCCAACCCGGAAAGTTCCGCGTTGGGGTCAGTGATCGGACCCGTCAATTCGAGGGTCGTGACCGGCTGTTCCTGTCCCAGTGTGCGAGATTGATTTTGTGCATAAAACCATCCGGCGAATGCGATGAGAAGGATAAGCGCTGTGATGGATAACGCGAGCCTATTGGTCTGATTGTGCATGGATGTCTCCTTGGGGTGCTTTGAGCGATGCGAGTTGTTGACGGATGATGATAATGACCAATGCGGTGTTGATCAGAGCGCCGGGCAATGCCATCAGCGGCGGCATGCCAAACATGAAGATGGTATATGCCAACCCGGAACTGAGTTGGAAGAATAAAGGAATAAACCATAACTGCGGAATAAAGATCGCAGCGACGAACGAGAACAGGTCAGCGGGATAGAAATATCGATCCAACATTTTGGGGAGTAGAAAGGGAACCAACGCCGCACTTGCCAACGCAGTAAGCACCAATTGATGTTGCGTTACGGGCGGTTTTGCACGCCAATTGGCCCACGCCCACGCCAACATACAGACGAAGAAGATGCCCATTCCAATTTCAAAGACGGGATGGAAGTAATCAATTGGGATGAGGAAGTATAAGTTGGGAGCATACCGTGCGAGGTTATCATATTGAGTAGCTTGCCCTGTATAGACTTGTAGGATGCTTTGCCAACTCCTTCCAGCTAAAAAGGCGGGCAGCATGGTTAATGCATATACTATTGGAAGTACCAAAAAGTGATACCAGTAAATTTTTTTTCGAAGGAATAGAATGCCTAAAAACGGGAGTAAAAAGATTGCCTGAAGTTTGAAAGAAAAAGCCAGTCCGAAAACAGCTAATGCTGGAAAAGGTCTTTCAGTTAGTAAGAGATAGAGGCAGAGTAAGAGTTGCGAGCCATACATACTATCCACCTGCCCCCACCCAGAACTGTTTAACATTACAGTTGGCAGGGTAAAGAAACCAGCGGCAAGTAAAAATGACATGTCCGATTTAAGTTTTAGACGTGCGATCTTATAAATGGAAAACGCTGAAAGTAGATCAAACAAGCTTGGTATGATCTTTAGCCCAATGGCAGGTGGCAATTCTCCCTTGATAAAGGATAAAATCAATAGTAGATACAAGTAAGGCGGGGAATAGTTGGAGAACTCACTGTTAGCCAACCCTTTGTATCCATTCTGTTGTAAAAAGATAAACCAATCCAAATTCATGAGCAGGTCACCATTTTGAAAAGGTAAAAAATGATAGCGCAAGAAAAGGGATAACAAAACAAGGAAAATAGCGGTCAAAAGATAGGGACGTTTCCAGAAATCCATGGTTACCTTGTTCTCTAAAAGGGTTTTCACTCCATCTGATTTTGAATCACCTTTTGGAAGGCGCGCAGCAATGCGCCGCGTTGCTCGAAGCCAGATTCGCCGAGATCAGAGAGCGCGAGATAGATTTTTTCGCGGCAGCGTGCCAACAGTCCGCCGACGAGGCGCGCAAGGGTTTCGATCTCCACCTGCACCTCATCCGAATCCAGCCAAACCCGGCCGGGCGTTGCCTCCCAATGGCGTGATAAAACAAATGGCTGCGTCAGAGGCTGCGACACTCGCTGCGACCAACCTTCCGAGCCAGGGTCGATCCAGAATTGAATTGTCGCGGGGCGGTTCATCATCAAGAACGTGTAGGCGGGTGCGATCAGCACGGCATCTTTATTTTCACTGCGCCACGACTCGAGGTATTGCGCGGCGATGACGCCATCTTCCAACATGGCAAGATATTCTTTGCCCAGATCCAAACCGGATAGGTTGATGGGTTCCATTGCGTTACGGAATTTCTTGATCGACTCGACCAAACTTGCCGCCACCCGCACCGCATCCAAATTGACGTGGAAGCCATACCCTGGTTGTGAGATCACCTCACCGAAAAGTTTTCGCAGGAAGAAATCCAACGGCAGCGGTTCCGAGGCGCGATACTCCTCCAGCCAGTTGCGAAGAATGGTGTAGCGCTCGCCCAAGGCGTACGTGATGCGTTCCTGCGTTTCCGGCTTGATCTCGTCGAAGGTTGTCAGCCGCAGCTCGCGTTGACGATACACGATGTCGGTCAGCAATTGCGCGCGGATCAGGTCGGTGTTCAACGCGGTCATCAACGCGTGGGCCACATCGAACTTGGGCGGATGGACATTCCAATGCGGATGCGCCAACGCGGATAACGTCAGCAGGGTTTTGCTGGCAGGTTCATCGCGCAGCGAGCGTGACGGACGATTGGTCCGCCAAGGGATGCCTGCCATTTCAAGACGATGGGAGATGGAAAAGCGCAATGAGTCCGAAAGATAGGGCGAAAGGATGACAATTTCTGCCGGAGGAATGCCATGATCGACAACCAGCGTTCTGACTTTTTCAACCACTTCATCCAACATTTGC
Organism: Anaerolineales bacterium; assembly: GCA_023382575.1. Classification (GTDB taxonomy): domain Bacteria; phylum Chloroflexota; class Anaerolineae; order Anaerolineales; family Villigracilaceae; genus Villigracilis. The sequence continues at coordinate 12,669 of JAHDWC010000082.1, read as the reverse complement.
GGATGGAAATGAGTCAGGATAAATTCCATCGCCGGGCTTTCGCCTTCGGCGGGAGCTAGCTCATTGTGGGTGATGGCAGAGACCAATCCGTTCGAGAGGTGGAGGATAGACTCGGAAGCTACAAAAGAATCACTCAACTCAACGATTTGGTCGCAAGACTCGCTCAAACTCCAGCCGCTGGTTGCGTCACCGCCGAGGAAGTTGCGATAGCCCGCCGACTGGTCATACAGCAACAAGGCAGAATCAAACTCCGGCAGCCACTCGCGGATCAGGTCGTGTGAGCGTGGCAGGTCTTCTTCCACATTGTCATACACGAGATGACTATATGTTTGCGTCAGGTAATTATGCACTTGGCTGTTTTGCCAGAGGAGGGTGACGAAAATCTCAAGTTGCAACGAGAAATCCAGCAGATTGTTATCCAGGCAATATTGACGGAAGAGGGTGGCGCATTCTTGCGCATCCGCATAGACGCGCCGCTGAGCGGGGTCACCGAACCAGGCAGAGTCCAGCCGTGAGCCGATCTCAGTATAAGGAAATCCAACAGCGGCGGATTTGTTCAGGTTGTCGATGATCTGGGAATATAGCCGGTTGCGATTGATGGTGACCGACTCGAAATATCCGCGCTCTTCCAATAGCGGACGGACAAGATGCGCCATGTAATATTGTGCAGTTTCGAGCGTTAGGAAAACGGGGGGATGATCTGGATGGCGAAAGCCAGCCTGCTCTGCGGCAAGTGACCAGAACAAGTCACAGGTGCGCCGCGCCAACCCACCAATGGTCGCTGAAGTGACTTCTCCGCCCGGCATGCGCTCGGGGCTTTCGAGCAAATCGAGATAAGGTTCTTGTAACGTCCGTTGGGGGGTGAGCAGCAGAATCGAATCTGCGGGGACGCCCTGAGCGAGCAAAAAGCGTACGCGTTCCACGCCCGCTGTGGTTTTGCCAGTTCCGGCGTTGCCGGCGACGAAGAGACGAGAGTCAAGGGGAGATTCGATGATCTGACGCTGAATCAAGCTGAGGTCGGGCATGAAGCGAATGTAAAGTATCGGGTGAGTTTTGTCAATGAAAAGACCGCAGATGATGAGTCTGCGGTCTTTGACACTTCGTCGGATTCTATTTTAGATGTTTCGCAAAGAATGTCTTCACGCGTTCCCACGCATCTTTCGACGCTTCGGGTTTGTAGACGCTGGGGTCGCTGTCGCGGAAGAAGGCGTGACCGGAATTGGGATACATGATGACCTCATGCTCCACGCCAACCTCATCGAGCAGTTTGTCAAACTCTTCAACCGTTCCCGCCGGGATGGAAACATCCGCGTCGCCGAAGAGACCGAGCACTGGCGATTTGAGGCTGGCGCGCAATTGATCGAAGATGGTTTGCATGCCGCCGCCATAAAATGTGCAGACGGCATCGACAGGGCGCAAGGTGCTGAGTGCAAGTGACATGCGTCCGCCAAAACAAAAGCCGACACTGCCTACTTTACCATTTCCATTGGGGAGTGATTTCAATGCATCGAAGACCGTGGTCAGCTCGGCTGGGGTATTGGGCGCGTATTTTTGAACCAGTTTCATGGCGGTCTCGCCATCGCCGAGTTGAGCAAGCTCGCCATGATACACATCCGGCGCGAAGGCAAGATAGCCTTCCTGTGCGAAGCGGTCGGCGATGGATTTGGTTTGCACATCCAAGCCCCACCATTCTTGAATGACGATGAGAGTCGGGAAGGGACCTGTCCCTTCCGGTGTTGCAAGATGACCTTCGAGTGAACCGAGTTTTGTTAAATCTGTCATGTTATCCTCCGGGAGTGGCTGTTGCCTCAGGCGTGGATTCGGTTTCACCTTCGGCGCTCTCTTCTGAAAGTTCTTCGTCTGTCTCTTCTTCTGTTTCGCTGTAATAGTCGCCGCCATAGCCGACGCTGCACACTGCGACCGAATCGCTGGTCAGGCAGGAGTATAGCGAGCCGTTACTCAACACACCGAGCAATGCAATCGTGTCTTCGGGCGTGTCCGCGAGCAGGACGAGCGTATTGCCTCTCTCAGTTGTATCAAACAGGATAAATCCATTTCCATATCTGCCGATCTCTCCGAATTCCGTCGTGGTGATGAATTCACCTTCATCCAAAACAAGATCGAATTTGTTTGCGTACGCTTCAATCTCCTCTGTCAGCTCAAGCGGACCGATGACGATGACATCGCCAGAGGATGGTACTTCATCCACGAACGCCACTTCTAGTCCCATGTAACGAAGGGCGGCTTGCAAACCTCCCAGTGCTGAAACCAACTCAGTGGTCTTGGTCAATTCGGGAGAGACAAAGACCTTCACTGTCTCGTCTTCAAAAAGGAAGGGAAAATTCGCCAGCGATTTGCTTTGATCGCCTGCCAATACAAAATCTGCGAGGTTGGCGATGAGTGTGGCATTGTCGGTGTAATTGTTATATGGAGCCGAGAGGAAGGTGAAATCGCCAAATGCTGCGACGTTTCCATCCGCGCTAAGCGCCGCGCCGCCCTGATTTGGATCATACGCATCATTCGCAGACGAACGGGTGGATGCCGCTCCCCGAAGCAGGATCAACCCCGAGGGCGATTCGACCGAGTGCAATCCATATAGCGCCACTTCGTTGAGACCAAAGGTCAGTTCGTTTTTGCCAAAGTCATCGAAGAGTACGTTTCGGAAATTGCCTTCGTTCTTTTCCGCATCGTAAAGATAATCGTTGTTGACTGAAATATCGAACATACTTAAAAGCGAGTTTGCCGCGTTGGCATCGCCATAGGCGATGGGATTGCCGCTGATGAAGTCATAGTAAATGGAATTGCGCGTCGCATCTGTGAAGACCAGAATCCTGCCGCCACGTTCAGCAAACGCTTTGAGGGTTTGAATCTCGACAGTGGAGAACGAGACACTGGGCGAGATGGTGATAAATGCGCTGGCGTATTTCAGTTGATATTCCAACAATGACGAATCACTGTAGGTTTCGATGGCTCCGCCGCGCAATTTGATGGCATCTGTCAGCGCCTCGATCTCAGACGGCATGTATTGATTTGCATGATAGTTGTCGAGGATGACGGTGCCGCCGATCTGTTCCACTTCCGGGTTGGCATCCGCTGACTGGACGGGGGCAGCTGGCGCGGTGAATGAAGCGAAATCTGGGGTGGCAATTTCATTCCGCTGTGGAAATCCGCGATAGAACCAAAGTCCGCGCAGAATAATTGGGAGGAGTAGCGCCGCCAGAGCGAAGTAAATGTATTGTTTTTTCATGTCAGCCTCCGGTTATTTAACGGGCAGTGGCGGGATATAAAGAAGATAAACCCCCGCTTCGTTCGGGTAGGGTAGTGTCATCCCGTCTGGGCTTTGGATGAAGAAGATGGAGGTGCTGGAGGTGACGCCCGCTAATTCAGCCAGGTCGGTGACTGCATAATTTGCCACGCGTGCCAACTCTGCGGCTTTCGCGGCCGCATCGGATTCGGTGCCGATCTCATCTGCAATGCCGAGGCGGATCGCATCCACGCCAGACCAGATCTGTCCGCTGAAGATGACTTCATCGCCGGCGATTAATTTCTCTCCACGTCCGAGGCGGACGGCTTCGAAGAAGCCCTGCTTGACCATTTCGATCTGGCGCATGTCTGAGTCGCGCGGCGCGCCCCACAATTTATAAGGACCGGTTGTGATGATGTCTTCGATGACGAATGGAGCAGGGGGCAGGTAACCGATCACGCCGATGTTGCCGACCAATGAGGTCGGCTTGGCGTAGATGTAATCTGTGTTGACGGAAAGATAATATGCGCCGCTAGCTGCCATGGCATTGATGGCAGTGACCACAGGTTTCTTTTCGCGCAGGCGCGAGAGTTCCATATAAATCGCTTCGGTATCCACTACCGTGCCGCCGGGGCTGTCAAAGACCAGTACCACGGCGCGAATCTCAGGATGGTCTGCGGCATATTGAATCTGTTTGATCATGTTTTGTGCCGAATAACCGGCGATGGCTTCTTCCAGTCGGATGACCCCGATGACCGGTTTTGGAACGAAGGTGTTGGCGATCACCATTCCAAGGATGAGTGGAATAACGCTCCAAAATAACCACGGGCGAAAACGTTCCCATCGATTCTCAGTGTCGTTCATAAGATTCTCCTCGGATGGATGATTAGACGTTAAATCGAGCATATACGAGAAAATTCACTTTGTCAACAAGGTTGTTTTGGAATACGAAGTATTGTATATTTGAGCGAGATTTCCAATCCCAATGTTTCAGGAGGTATTCCATGCCCACACCCATCCGAGGTTCAGCCAAAGGCGGCGTTGCCACACCCAAAACTGGAGCCGTTTCATACGTCAAATTTTCAGATAAACTGACCAGCTCGATCAACGACATCGCCAAGATCATCGAACAACACAAAGAGATGATTGATTCAATTCAGGAAGTTGCCCTCGAACTGACCTCCTCCATCGGCTCGCTGCATACACTTACAGTCAAGTATGCGCGTACTGCGAATCAGATTTTGGATGTGCTTCTTCCCATTCTTAAAAATCTCCCTGTTGTACCCAAGAACGTGATGCAGTTACTGGTCAACATGGAAAGCATCACCCAGAAGATCATCGACAACGAGACCAATACCAGCAAAACCATTACCGAAGTGCAGTCCGGGCTTAAGACCGGTGATGTGAACAAGCTCAAGGCGCACGCCGGGCAAATGCAGTCGCTGACCCGGACCATCAGTGCCATGATCCCGAAGCAGTAAACGCCTCTTTTTAGGCTGAAAGTTTCGTCGGCAACGTCAGCTTTTCTCACGTGGAAATTGTTGACAGCCCAGCCGACTCGCATGTATAATATCGTCCGCTTCCGCCCCGGAGGTTTTTTCCGGGGCAGTTGCCTGTAAAATACCCAGCTTCCCCGAATGTCGGCGAAGGGTGTAAGGACCCCGCAGACTGCGCGGCGAAGTGAATGACTGGAGAAAATAAAATGAGATTTGCAATCGTCGAAAGCGGCGGCAAGCAGTATCGGGCCGTCGAAGGCACCACTATCGATGTGGATCGCCTTGCCTATGAAGTAGGCAAAACATTTGACTTCGAGCGTGTCCTGTTGATGGCGGATGGGGATGCCGTTCTGGTGGGCACGCCCACTGTTGCTGAGATCAAGGTGTCTGCCACAGTGGTCGATCACGTCAAGGGTCCCAAGGTTCTCTCTTTCAAGTATCGCCCGAAGAAACGCATCCGCGTGCGCGGTGGTCATCGTCACCATTACACCCGGTTGATGATCGATTTCATCGGCAAGCCCGGAGAGGAACGCAAGGTCGAAAAGCCCGAGGCGAAAGCAGAAGCCAAAGCTGAGAAGCAGCCCAAGCCGAAGAAAGAAGCGGCGAAGAAACCTGCGACTGAAAAGAAAACCACTTCCAAGTCAACCAAAAAGGTTGAGAAGTAAGAAGCGAGAGTGAGGTAGAAATGGCACATAAAGTAGGCGGTGGATCGAGCCGCAACGGTCGTGATAGCAATTCCCAGCGCTTGGGTGTCAAGCGCTATGCTGGTCAGTTTGTGTTGGCTGGCAATATTCTCGTGCGCCAGCGCGGCACCAAGATTAAGCCGGGCGTGAATGTGATGATCGGCAAGGACGATACCCTGTTCGCCACGGCGGATGGTGTCGTTATGTTTGATGTGATGCATGGACGCAAACGCGTCAATGTCATTCCGGCTGAGGTGAAGTAATGAAGGCTGATATCCATCCTACAGTGTACGATGCCAAGGTGACTTGCGCTTCGTGTGGTAATAGCTGGGTGACCACATCCACGAAGAAGGAATTGCGCGTCGACGTGTGCTCGAACTGCCATCCTTTCTATACCGGTGAGTCTGCGAAGATCCTCGATGTGGAAGGTCAGGTGGATCGCTTCTACAAGAAGCTTTCCGCGCGCCAGTCCTATGTGGAACAGCAGAAGGCTCGCGAGGAATCTCTGAACGTGTTCAACCGCTCAGTGGATGACCTTGCTCTCACGCCTCGCGCCACTGAGGCGCTCAAACGCGCCGGTGCGCTGACGATTGGTCAGGTAGTCGAGAAACTTGCAGAAGGCGACGATGCCCTGACGCAGATTGCAGGCTTTGGTCAGTCCGCGTTGACTTCGGTGAAGAAGAAGTTGCGTGCGCTGGAGATCGAACTCCCCGAAGCGCCGAAGAAGGAAAAAGCCGCCGAAGCTGCGGAATCCACTGAAGCCGGCGAATAGGAACTTTCTCGCCCAGACGGACTCTTTGTCAGGCGGAAATTTCTCAGGTAAACTAGACAGGCAGATGCAAAAGCGTCTGCCTGTTTTTATCATCACCCAAGGAGAATGCCCCGCGGTTGGTAGGGCAGGGGCAGGAGAATTCAATGAAGCATACGCAAGGTTTGATCGAAGTCATCTGTGGTTCGATGTTCAGCGGTAAGACGGATGAGTTGATCCGCCGATTGGTGCGGGCGACGATTGCCAAGCAAAAGGTGCAGGTCTTCAAACCCGCCATCGACATTCGTTATGCGGTGGAGAAGGTGGCGTCACATACAGGTTCCACATTCGATGCGATTCCCGTGCAAAAAGCCGCGGAGATTCGCACGAAGCTTGAGAAAGATACAACCGTCGTCGGCATTGATGAGGCGCAGTTCTTCGACCCGGAAGTGGTTCCTCTCGCCCAGGAGTTGGCGGCGCGGAATATCCGTGTGATTGTCGCTGGTTTGGATATGGATTTTCGCGGCGAGCCATTTGGTTCCATGCCCGTTCTGATGGCAGAAGCGGAAGATGTGACCAAGCTCCATGCCATTTGCATGACCTGTGGTGGAAACGCTTCACGCACACAGCGCCTGGTCAATGGTAAGCCTGCACGGTATGACGAGCCCATAGTCATCGTTGGCGCTTCCGAGTTGTATGAGGCGCGTTGTCGTCTGCATCATGAGGTTCCGCGCTAGGTTGTAGTTAAAAACCCAAATTTGTCGTACACTAATAACTGACTACTTAACCAAGGAACTACATTCATGCAAAATTATCAAGATGTACTGGCGGAAGTGCTGATCGATGCGGAGTCTCTTCAAAAGCGGGTGGCGGAATTGGGCGCCCAGATCAGCGCGGACTACCAAAGCGCAGACTTGTTGCTTATCTGTATCTTGCGCGGCGGTGTCCCGTTTATGGTGGATTTGAGTCGGAACATCACCATTCCGCATATGATGGATTTCATGGCGGTCTCGTCGTATGGGATCGGCAAGCGCGAATCGAGTGGCTCGGCTCGCGTCACTCTCGACCTGCAAACGGATATCCGTGACCGAAACGTTTTGCTCGTCGAAGACATCGTGGATAGTGGGCACACCATCGCGTCTGTGTTGCATATGCTTTCCACGCGTCAGCCAAAATCGCTCAAGGTTTGTGCCTTGCTCGATAAACCCGAGCGGCGCGAGGCGCATGTCCCAGTCGATTACCTCGGCTTCACCATCCCGAACAAATTCGTCTTCGGCTACGGGCTCGACCTTGACGAATATTTTCGCAACTTGCCTTTTGTCGGCGTCGTAGACTTGGAAAAGTACAAACCGTCCGAGTGACCCTCCAAGGATGGGGATGTAATGGGCGAAGAGAACGCCAACCGGGAAGACCTCCACTCGCCGTATGCCGGACGTTGGGTCGCTCGTGTGCGCGGACGAATCGTCGCTCAAGGCGGCACGCCCAAGCAGGCATTGCTCGCCTCCCGTTCCAGCCGCTACAAGGAAAAGCCTGAAATCATTTTCATGTCTGTCCCATTTAACCTTCCTCCCTTGATCGATAAAATAAAGGATATTCTGCCCGCCGAACAGGAAATTTATCTGGTTGGCGGCGCAGTGCGTGACCTGCTAACTTCCCGCTTCTCCCCGGACCTCGATTTTGCCGTGCCATCGAACGGCATTGCCATCGCCCGAAAAGTTGCCAACGCCCTCCAAGCGGACTTTATGATCCTCGACAGCGAACGTGACACGGGACGGGTGATCGTTATCGAGGAAAACGGCTCACGCACCTACATGGATTTTGCCACCTATCGCGGCGCAGACTTGGAAGAAGACCTGCGTGACCGTGACTTCACCATCAACGCCATTGCTTACAATCTGCACGACGGCACGATCATTGATCCGACGGATGGCGCGAATGACATTCGCAGAAAACTGATCCGTGCCTGCTCGCCGACTTCGCTTTCTGATGACCCTGTCCGCATTTTGCGGGCGGTGAGGCAAGCCGCCGCATTTGGATTCACTATCGACAAACCAACTCGCGAGTGGATGAAACAGGCTGCGGGTCAGATCAGAAGCGTCTCTACTGAGCGGTTGCGCGATGAGATCTTCAAAATCCTGAACGGACCCAAGGTCAGCGCTGCTATCCGCGCCCTGGACATGCTGGGAGTGCTTCAGCATCTGATGCCGGAATTGCTCAAACTAAAAGGCGTGGAACAGTCTGCGCCGCATGTGTATGACGTGTGGACGCACACGCTCGCAGTTCTTGACTATCTCGACCAAATCCTCGCGGACTTGCGTGTAGGCTACGATGCCGAAAAGACCAGTGACATGTTCACCGGCTTGTTGGGCTTGCGGCTTGGACGATATCGCGAGCAGATCGCGGATCATATTTCCAGTGCGCTCAACAAGGAACGTACCCATCGTTCCCTGCTTTTCTTCGCCGCGCTTTATCATGATATCTGCAAGCCGGATACCAAGACCATCGATGAAAATGGACGCATCCGCTTTTTTGACCACGACCTCAAAGGTGCGGATGTGGTGGTTGAGCGGGCGCTTGCTTTCAACCTCAGCAACGATGAGACTGAGCGCCTGCGGGGTATTGTCCAGTATCACATGCGTATTCATTTCTTCGCCGACCGCCTCGAACGCGAAGGACAAACCCCATCGCGCAAAGCCATCTATCGCTTCTTCCGTGATAGCCATAAAGCCGGCATTGACTTGGTCTTGCTCGCGCTGGCAGATGTCCGCGCGACACGCGCCAACGACCTTACAGTCGATGCCTGGAGCATCTATCTTGATATTGCGCGCATCCTGCTTGAAAACTATTGGGAGAAACTCGAAGAAGTGATCGCCCCGCCGCGTCTGCTCGATGGCAACGACTTGATCCGTGATCTCAACCTCACGCCTGGTCCGCGCATTGGGCAACTGCTCGAACTCATCCGCGAAAACCAAGCCGCAGGTAAAATTACCACCAAAGAACAGGCGCTGGATTTTGCCCGCGCCGAGCTACCGAAACTTAATGGTGAATCATGAACTATGTCTTCTTCGATCTTGAATCGCAAAACCTGTTCGATGAAGTTGGCGGACGCGATAACATCGATAAACTAAAAGTGGCTTGTGCTGTCACATACTCAACCGCGAAAAATGATTTCACAGTATATTGGGAGAAAGATGTCCCTGCCTTGGTTGATGAATTAAAGTCCGCGACCAAAGTGATCGGATTTAACCTCCACGGCTTTGACTATAAAGTCCTACAACCGTACGCGTCCCAAACCCGCTTCGCCTCCATTCTAACCCTTGACCTGCTCCTCGACCTGCAAAAGAATCTAGGCTTTCGGCTGAGCCTCGACACGATCGCCAGCGCCACTCTCGGCGCCACCAAAACCGCAGACGGAATCCAATCTGTCCAGTGGTTCCGAAGCGGCGAGTTGGACAAAGTCGCCGAATATTGCAAAGCTGATGTGGATATCACTCGTCGTGTCTTTGAATTTGGCAGAGATAACGGTTTTATTTATTACAAATCCAAACTAGGCAGTAAATTGAAAGCGAGCGTGAAATGGAAATGAACAAACTTAATGTTAATGGGATTGAACTGGCATACGCCCGCCGCGGTAAAGGAAGTCCGTTGGTGTTGCTGCACGGGTATCCGCTTGACCATCATATTTGGGATGCGGTGACGCCGTTGCTCGAAAACGAATTTGATCTCATCCTGCCGGATTTGCGCGGCTTCGGGCAATCTACTACAGTGGAGACGCCTTATACATTGGATGATTTCGCTGCGGATATTGCGGGCTTGATCGATCAGCTTGGAATCCCAAAAGCGGCGCTTGCCGGTCATTCGATGGGTGGGTATGTTGCCCTCGCGTTCGTCAACTGTTACCCGGAGCGTGTCAGCGGATTGGGTATGGTCGCTTCGCAGGCAGTGGCCGATTCACCGGATAAAAAAGAGGGACGATACAAGTCCGCAGCGGAGATCGCTGAAAAAGGGACTCAGGGCGTGGTGGAGGCGATGACGTCTAAACTCACACCCGACGAGGAAACCCAAAGCGCTGTGCGGGAGATCATGAAGAAGCAAAATTCCGCCGCGTTCGTCGGAGCGCTCAAAGCCATGGCAGAACGCATCGATGCGACCAGTTTGCTTAACAAGTTTCAATTTCCGGTGGTGTTGGTCCATGGCGATAAGGATGACTTGATCTCCATCGACCGGGCGCGTGAAGTCAAAAATGTCATCTCGCATGCGCATCTGGTGGAATTGACAGGGGTGGGTCACCTGCCGATGATGGAAGCTCCGAAGCAGACGGCAGAGGCGTTAAGTCTGTTGAAATGAAAAAATCCCATCCCGTTTAAGGGGATGGGATTTTTCGTCTGTTGAATCCGCTGTCGGTTAGGAGGGAAGCGTGGCGGTGTTGTTCAACTCAATTTTTTTTTGGTTGGAAGGCAGGTGCAGGGCACCCGTCCAGCGCACCATTTTGCGGATGTGCGCAACGAGCACGCCGCTTGGCACCGGTTTGACCAGGAAATCGTCAGCGCCTGCATCCAGAATGCTCGCTACCATGCGCGGATCGTTGATGGCGGAGAGGATCAGGATGGGGGTATTGCTAAAACCGCGGATGGCTTTGCAAACCTGCCAACCGTCCATATCGGGCATCATCAGGTCGAGCAAAACCACGTTGGGTAGGTTTTCCTGAACCATTCTGACACCATCAGCACCGATGTTGGTGGTCATGACCTCGAACCCGTGGGTTTTGAGGAGCATGCTCATCAGCTCGGTGATCGCAATATCATCGTCAATAACTAGAACTTTAGCTGCCATATATTTTTTATCCTACGGCTACATTATCCTCTATTTGTCGATAAATTTACTTTGCAATAAGTTTACAGATTGAACATAATTCACATGATATTTGTCAGTTGTCAATTCGGCTATTTTTGGTAGAATTTTTAGAACGTTCGTGAAATCTATTACATATTAAATTGGAGGCTATCATGCCAAAATGGGTATATCTTTACAATGAGGTAAAGGAAGTTGAAAAGCTGGCGGGCGGTTCCTGGGATGGCGTAAAATCCATCGTGGGCGGTAAGGGAGCAGGTCTGATGGACATGACCCGCGCCAATGTGCCGGTTCCGCCGTTTTTTACCGTTACCACTGAAGCGTGTAATGCGTATCAGAAAGCTGGGAAATTCCCGCAAGGAATGTGGGATCAGGAACTGAAGGCGCTGCGCGAGATCGAAAGAAAGACCGGCAAGAAATTCGGCGACAAGAAGAATCCTCTGCTCGTCTCATGCCGTTCCGGCGCAAAATTTTCGATGCCGGGTATGATGAATACTATCCTCAACATCGGTTTGACGGATATTGTTGCAGAAGGCATGATCCAGGCAACCGGTAACGACCGCTTCGTATGGGACTCGTATCGCCGTCTGGTTGAAATGTTCGGAACCGTGGTGATGGACATTGCCGATGAAGCGTTTGAACATCCGCTCGCGGCGTACAAAGAACAGAAGGGTTACAAGCTCGACATTGAAATGCGGGCGGAAGATTGGAAGGAAGTTGTCGAGTTGTACAAGGCTGCTTACAAAAAGGCATCCGGTCAGGAATTCCCACAGGATCCATACAAACAACTCTCACTGGCGACCGAAGCGGTCTTCAAATCCTGGAATGGAAAACGCGCTGTCGCATACCGCCGTAAGGAAGGCATCTCTGACCATTTGGGAACCGCCGTCAATATTTGTACGATGGTCTTCGGCAACATGGGCGATGACTCCGCCACTGGCGTAGCGTTCACTCGCAACCCGTCCACTGGTGAGAAGAAGATGATGGGTGAGTACCTGCTCAACGCGCAGGGCGAAGACGTGGTGGCTGGTATCCGCAATACAGACGCCATCGAAAATCTCAAGAAGTACATGCCGCAGGCGTACAAGCAGTTCATGGAAATTACTGCCCGCCTCGAAAAACACTATACCGACATGCAGGATGTCGAGTTCACCGTTGAACGCGGTACGTTGTGGATGCTTCAGACCCGCGTCGGTAAGCGCACTGCCAAAGCCGCCGTCAAGATCGCCGTGGATATGGCGAATGAAGGTTTGATTACCCGCGAACAAGCTGTGTTGCGCGTCACTCCGGACCAGGTGGATGCTTTGCTTCACCCGCAGTTCAATGACGAGGCGATGAACAAAGCCGAAAAAGATGGACACTTCCTTGCCAAGGGCGTGAACGCCTCTCCCGGTGCGGCAGTGGGTCAAATCTATTTCGATGCGGATAAAGCTGAAGAATTTGCGAAAGAACACGGACAGGACACCATCATGGTGCGTCCGTTCACCAAACCGGACGATGTCCACGGTATGATCGCCGCCAAGGGTGTGCTGACCAGCGAAGGTGGCGCAACCTCCCATGCGGCAGTTGTGGCGCGTCAGTTCGGTATCCCTTGTGTGGTGGGTGCCTCCGCCATCAAGATCGACCTCGAGCGTCGTATCATGACCA
>JAHDWC010000081.1 GCA_023382575.1 Anaerolineales bacterium | reverse complement strand
GCTTGCCGTGATGATTGGTGCCTTCGTAATGACCGGTAAGACCAACCTTGTTGATATATTCGCCGCCCTTAGCGGTATAGGCAGAGGGGACTTCGTCTTCAGGGAAGATGGCGTTGAAGGGACATTCAGGAACGCAGGCACCGCAATCGATGCAGGTATCGGGGTCGATGTAAACCATCGGGAAACCGTCCGCCGGGTTGCCGGGTACGATGCATTCCACGGGGCAAACTTCAATACAACCACGGTCGCGCACGCACAGGCTTGTAATAATGTGAGTCATGATTTTTTCTCCTTGTGGGATTATAGACAACGTGATAGTTCTATTATAACTAGGTTTAGGCGCGTGGCAAGGTGGAAAATAAAAAATCCCCCTGGCAAGCCCGCCAAGGGGATTTTGGAATAACACATGTTATTTTGCGGCGAATTTCGCGGCAACCGCATCCCAGTTGATAACATTCCAGAAGGCGGCGATGTAATCAGGGCGGCGATTCTGATAGTTGAGATAATAGGCGTGTTCCCACACATCAATGCCGAGGATCGGGGTCATGCCATCGGAAAGCGGAGTATCCTGATTGGGGGTCGAGACCACAGCGAGTCCGCTGCCCTTTTTGACGAGCCAGCCCCAGCCGGAGCCGAAGCGGGAGGTCGCAGCTGCATTGAATTCGGTCTTGAACGCGTCAAAGGATTTGAAGGACGCTTCAATCGCCTTCATCAATTCACCCTTGGGCTCGCCGCCACCGTTGGGTCCCATGATCTCCCAAAACAGGTTGTGATTATAGGTTCCGCCACCATGATTGCGCACGACCATGCGGACACCTTCGGGAATGGCATTCAGGTTGCTGAGCATTTCCTCAAGAGATTTGCCCTGCAATTCGGGAGTTTTTTCTACTGCGCCGTTCAGGTTGGTGATATAGGTCTGGTGGTGCTTGGTGTGATGGATTTCCATGGTGCGCGCATCAATGTGCGGTTCGAGCGCGTCATAGGCATAGGGAAGTTTGGGAAGTTCAAAAGCCATGAGAGTCTCTCCTTATTGGGTTGGTTTTATAACAAGTTAATTTTATCTCACCTTGAATACAGGCGCAAGATAAAATGAATTTTTTATACAAATATCTAATAAATAGACGTGAAAACGGAGACCACTCGTATCCGCTTTAAGATAAACTTGGCGGGTTATGAATCCACGCACTCGCTACCTGCTCCCCATCGCCATCTTTGTCGCCATCCTCGCGGTCTCGACAGCAAGCATCTTCATCCGTTTCGCGCAGATGGATGGAGCACCCTCGCTCGTGATTGCTGCGCTGAGATTAACGTTTGCCACGCTGTTGCTCGCACCGCTTGCCTTGAGCCGCCATTGGGATGAGATCAAACGCCTCACGCGGACCGAGTGGCTGTTGGCGGTTTCCTCGGGCATTTTCCTCGCTGTACACTTCGCCACCTGGATCTCATCGCTGGAATTTACCAGCGTGGCGAGTTCGGTAGTCTTCGTCAGCACCGGTCCGCTGTGGGTGGCGTTGCTTTCGCCCATGCTTTTGAAGGAACACGTCTCGCGGACAGCCATTATCGGGTTGGGTTTGGCCCTGGTTGGCGGAACCATCATCGGGTTGTCTGACGCGTGCGTATGGGATGCAGGGCTTGCCTGTCCCGCCCTCGCGGACATCTTGCAAGGTCCAGCCATGTGGGGAAATTTTCTCGCCCTCGCTGGCGCATGGACGGTGACAGGTTATCTGATCATCGGCAGAAAGTTGCGGGTGGGAATGTCGCTCATCCCATATATTTTTTTGGTGTATGGCATTGCAGCGATTGTTTTGATTATCATTATGTTTGTCTCTGGTAATTCGCCCTTGGGATTCGCACCGCAAACCTATGGTTGGATTTTTCTGCTGGCCGCCATTCCGCAGTTGATCGGTCACTCCACGTATAACTGGGCATTGAGATATTTACCCGCCGCACTTGTAGCTGTGACCACATTGGGCGAACCCATCGGCAGCGCCGTGCTGGCATATTTCATTTTGAAAGAAACACCAACAATAGCAGTTTTGTTCGGCGGCGCATTCATTTTGACTGGCATTTATTTGGCTTCGAGAAAGTAAAATTATCCTTCAAAGGAATCAACCATGAAACTCCCTGCTCATTTGCATCTCGACAAACACAACATCCCGTATGAAGCGAAAAGTTTTTCATCCGAAACCGAGAAAGGCGCAGCAAACGTCGCCAAGGTCTTGGGGTTTCCCGAACGCCAGGCGGTCAAAACGCTTATCTTTCAGGTAGTGGACACTGGTGAATGCGTGCTCGTCATGCTCGGCGGAGACCAGAACGCCATCTCTGGAAATCTGAAGAAAGCGATTGGCTCGCGCAACATCCAAATGGCGCCGCCCGAACGCGTGAAGGAAGTGACCGGCTATATCATCGGCTCGATCCCCGCCTTTGGCTGGCAACCCGAAGGATTCCGTTCCTTCCTCGAAGCGACTCTAATGGATGAGCCAATCCTTGGAACAGGCGCCGGGCAATGGGGGGAGGAGATCATGATCACGCCGGAAGATTTGGTCAAGGCAAGTGGCGCGACCGTTGTCAATTTAACAATAAAGAACAATTGAGATAGTCTGGAGTTGAGATGGATGCAAAGATTCAGGCGTTGATCGAACATTTCAAGTTTCAACCACTCCCTGTGGAAGGGACGTTATTCACAAGCACCTATCGCTCGCCAGAAAGTTTACCAAACGGCAAGCCCTATGGAACGGGAATGATTGGCATGTATTGTCATGAACCGCACAGTATTTCATACTTCCACAAATTGACTCTCGATGAAATGTGGCATTTCTATGGTGGTGATCCGCTGCGGTTGATCCTGTTATATCCAGACGGCTCCAGCCGCGATGTGATTTTGGGAAGCGACCCACTCAAGGGACATCTGGTTCAATTCGTGATCCCGGCTGGGGTGTGGCAGGCAGGTCACTGCGTGGAAGGCGGACAATATTCTCTCTTTGGCTGCACACTCGCGCCAGGCTTCACAGACGATATCTTTACCGGTGGCACGCAGACTGAATTATTGAAGTTGTATCCGGATCGTAAAAAAGATATCTTGACCTATGGCTTATCCGGCGACGAGACCTCAATGCCGGAAGGTTTTGCAAGTTAATTCAAATACATAAAGGGTATTCAATGCGTAGAACATGGCTTCTTTTGAGAATCGGAATTGCTATCATTCAGATATTCGACATCGTCATCCATGCTGTCACCGGCCAGCTGGAATTTTTGCGCGTCGCCTCGAATGTCGTCATTTTGGCGTGGCTGGGCATCACCATGTTGGGCAAATTTAGGGACAAACTCGCAGCTTTTGGCGCTATTGGTTTGTATGCTGTGCTCAACGTCCTGTTTTTGATGCGCGAAGGATTCACCAACCCTGAACAAGGTGGTGCGCCACGGACGATGCTTTTCATCCTCGTCTTATTGACAATTGGGCTATCTGCCTTACTGTCTACTCAACAAAAGAGATAATTTACGGAGTTTCAAATGTTTACCGTTAAGAGAACCGATTCGGATAACCACGATTTTATAGAACTGGTCAAACATCTCGATGCAGACCTCGCAGAACGAGATGGAAGCGAGCACTCGTTTTATGCCCAATTCAACAAGATCGACAAGATCAAACATGTGGTGGTGGCTTATGAGGAAGACAGACCAGTCGGCTGCGGCGCGATCAAGGAGTATGAGCCAGGTGTGATGGAAGTCAAGCGGATGTACACTTTACCCACTCATCGCGGAAAAGGCATTGCTAGTCAGATATTGACCGAACTGGAAAAATGGGCAGCTGAATTGAAGTACAAAACTTGCATCTTGGAGACAGGCAAGAAACAGCCTGAAGCGATCGCGCTGTACAAAAAGAACGGATATTACATTATCCCCAATTACGGACAATATGCAGAAGTGGAAAACAGCATCTGTTTTGAAAAACGCATCGGATAGGTAGATCAAAAAAAACGCCTCTTGCGAGGCGTTTTTTCTTTTATCTCAAGGTCATCCAATTCAAATCGCGTAACCCGGCGGCGAGGTCTTCGCGGAAGTCCGCTTCAGACATACGCCATTCCCAGTTACCGCCCAATTTGCTTGGGAAGTTCATGCGCGCCTCACCACCCAATCCCAAAACATCCTGCATGGGAGCGACGGCAAACACCGCAACCGACTTCCAGACTGCACGGATGAGATCCCAGGCAAAGTCGTGTCCATCCACGCCGAGGTAACGACGGGCAAAATCCTTTTCGGATTCGGGTGCAGTTGCGTACCAACCCATGGCGGTATTGTTGTCATGCGTGCCCGTGTACGCCACACAATTCGGGACGTAATTATGCGGCATGAAAGGATTGTCCGGTCCGGTAAAGCCGAACTGCAAAACCTTCATTCCGGGCAGGTCAAACGCGTTGAGCAGTTCGATCACATCCGGCGTGATGACGCCCAAATCTTCGGCAATGATCGGTAGACCCGTACCATGCGTCACCAAACCGTCACCGAGAAATTTATCCACCGCGCGGAAAAAGTCCTTGGCAGGACCCGGCACCCAGTGACCATGTTCAGCTGTCGTATGTGATGCGGGAATTTCATAGTAGCCTGCAAATCCGCGGAAGTGGTCAAAGCGCAAAATATCCACTGTTTGCAAAACTGCACGTACGCGCGAAAGCCACCAGGCATATCCATCTTTCTTGTGGACTTCCCAGTTATAAAGCGGATTGCCCCATAACTGTCCCGTTGTGGAAAAGAGATCCGGCGGGACGCCCGCCACCACAGTCGGATTCCCTTGTTTATCAAGATAGAATAATTCGGGGTTCGCCCAAACATCCGCCGAATCATACGCGACGAAGATGGGGATATCCCCGACGATCTGAATTTCCTTTTCATGGGCATAAGCACGCAGCTTTTCCCATTGGCGAAAGAAAAGGAATTGATAGAACGAATGCCGCATAATATCTTCGGCAAGTTCTTTGCGGGCTTTTGTCAGCGCAGTTTTCTTGCGGGCACGCAACGACGCATCCCAGCCGTTCCATGCGCCGCCGCCGTTGGATTCTTTCAATGCCATGAAAAGCGAAAAATCGTCGAGCCAGGCAGCATTCTGCGCACAGAAATAGTCGAAGGCTTCGCGCAGATGCCCCGGGTCGGCTTGGAAGTGCTGAAACGCTTTCAGCAGCAGATCAAGCTTCTTCGGGATGAGCGCCCCAAAGTCCACGCGTGAAGCGGGCAGATCTTTCAACGCATCCACATCGGACTGGGTCACTAATCCTTCCGCGAGGAGGTCATCCGGGCTGATGAGATAGGGATTGCCCGCAAACGCCGAAAAACATTGATAGGGAGAATCGCCGTAGCCCGTAGGACCCAGCGGCAGAATCTGCCAGAGTTTGCACCCCGTGGATGAAAGCCAATCGACAAAGCGATATGCCTGCGGACCGAGATCGCCAATGCCATACGGACCGGGCAGGCTGGTTGGATGAAGAAGAATACCAGAAGAACGTTTGAATGCCATTATTTCACCAAGGTTTGATAAAGATCGAGATATGCACGCGCAGATGCTTCCCAGGAAAAATCCTTGAGCATGCCATTGCGTTGTATCAATTGCCACTTTTCAGAATTTGCCATGGTCTTCATCGCCGTTTTAATGGCGCTGACCAATGACATGTGATGCGCCTTTTCAAAAACAAAACCCGTCTCATCCTGCTTGACCGTATCCTTCAAGCCGCCCACAGCGCGGACAACAGGCACACAACCATAACGCATCGCGATCATCTGCGCGAGACCACATGGCTCATAACGCGATGGCATCAGGATCATATCGGCGCCGGCATAAATCTGACGCGCGAGTTTCGCATCAAATCGCAATTCGGCTTTGATCTTATCTGGGAATTGTTCCTGCAAACTTCGCGCGGACTCTTCGAGCTTTGGGTCGCCTGTGCCAAGAATGACTGCCTGGAAGTTGATACGCTTCATATTTTTGAGCGCCGTAAAAGCAAGATCGACGCCTTTTTGAACGTCCATGCGCGAAATGATCGCCAGCAATGGGATGTTCGGGTCAAGTGCAAGTCCCAGTCGGTCTTGCAATAATTTTTTGTTGATGGCACGCTTCTCAATCGTGGACGAGTCATAGTTTACGCCAATGGCTGTATCGGTCGTCGGGTCAAAAGAGATCGTATCGATGCCATTCAAAATGCCGCTTAAAGTCTCCTTGCGGAGTTGTAGAAAATCGTGCAAGCCACAGCCAAATTCTTCGGTCAGCACTTCACCAGCATATCCCGGTGAGACCGCCACAATCGCATCCGATGCCCACAGTCCCAGTGGCATCGGCATGACGCGCGCCCAATCGGGCAGATCCGTCTGCGCGAGTTTGACGCCATATGCCGCGAGCAATCCGTTGATGTCTGGTCCCATAAAGGGTAGGTTGTGAAGCGTCACCACACCTGCTACATGACGGGCATTCTCTTCCCAGCGTTTGGTCAAATTTCCATAAATGCTTAACGCTGTGTGCCAATCATTGGCATGGACGACATCCGGCTGCCAGTTGATGCGGTTGGGCAATTCCATTGCCGCAAGCGAAAAGAACGTATATTTTTCCGCATCCAATTTTGCATCAAGTGAATAGACCGAGCCATTCGAGCGGATCGGCTCACCGTCGATGAAATAAACAGGCATGCCATGTATGGTCGTCTCGAACGCTTCCACTGCGACTTCAGAGTCTCCACGCGGAAGCGAAAACACCTCCAGCGGACGGAGATTCTCCGCCTTCACCACCGGATGATGCGGAAGAACGAGGCGTACATCCAGTTTGATCTCGTCATTGGAAAGCGCCCGCAACGCCTGCGGTAACGATCCCGCGACATCCCCCAACCCGCCTACCTTCACAAACGGATCGGCTTCAGCAGCGAGGAAAAGTACATTGATGGTTTTAGTCATGGGTTGATTGTACTCCCGCGCGCCTATTCAATGACCACGCCGTCGAGATTGTCTTTGGGTTCAGGGAATTTCATCTTCAAATCTTTGAGCGTTTCCACCAATACTGTGGAGATGACCAAGTCACGGTACCATTTCCGGTCAGCAGGCACAATGTACCAAGGTGCGTGTTTGGTGCTGGTCTTGTTCAAAGCGTCTTCATACGCTTGCTGATAATCATCCAATAATTTGCGCTCGTCCAAATCGCCAAGACTGAACTTCCAATGTTTGGTCGGGTCATCGAGGCGTGCTTGCAGCCGTTCTTTTTGCTCGTCTTTGCTGATGTGCAGAAAGAATTTCAAAATAGTCGTACCGTTATCCGCCAGCATCTTCTCGAAATCATTGATCTGTTCATAGCGCTTCGACCAGACCGCCTTTGGGACAAGGTTGTGAACCCGCACCACCAACACATCCTCATAATGGCTGCGATTAAAAATGACAATCTCGCCGCTGGCAGGCACAGCCTTATGAATGCGCCACAAAAAATCATGCGCCAATTCCTCCGCTGTTGGCACTTTAAAACTTGCCACCTTCACCCCTTGCGGATTAACGCCATCAAACACGCGGCGGATCGTACCGTCCTTGCCGCCTGTATCCATTGCCTGCAAAACAACAAGTACCCTGTGCTTCCCCTCGGCATAAAGCAGTTCCTGAAGTTCCTGCAATTCTGCATTTAACTTTTGTATTGCCTTCAATCCCTTTTCTTTACCGCCATCGAAATCCCCCGTCTCGGCTGGGTCCCGCTCTGCAAGGGCAACTTTCTTCCCCGGTTCGACCAGATATCGCTTCATGAAACCTCCGAGTCTTTTAGAAAAACCTCCGAGCTTGGGACTCGGAGGTTTTTGGGTGCCTGATGGGTTTCGAACCCACAACATCCACATCCACAGTGTGGCGCTCTGCCATTGAGCTACAGGCACCATATTGAGCGCGCGTGATTATACACGAGACTTTATCCGTCTACAAGCCCTTTATCCCCTCAAATTCAGGACGGCAATCACCTCTCCATCCTCGATCTCGCCCGTTTCCACAAAGCCGAGCGAAGCATACAATTTGCGTGCCACCTCATTGTGCGGCTCATAACTGATCCCAATCACCCTCACGCGCTCGTCAGCGCGAAAATGATCCAGAATCCAATTCATGCCAAACTTGCCGTACCCCTTGCCCTGATACTTCTCGTCCACCATCAAACGGATGACAAAACCCTGGAACTTTGGCGCACCAAAATTATGCCCGATCATCAGAAAACCGACCGGCTTATCTTCGTCATAAATCCCAAACGGCGACATATCCCAATGCCCCTCACCGGGAATATCCTCACCAAACTGCGCCTCCGCAATCGAGTACAAGTTCGAGGCGACAAATTCGCGTTGATCGTCGCGAACACTCAATTTTGAAAGTTCGCGCCAGTTCTCCCTGGTCACCGGGCGGATTTCAGGCATTCAAAATCTCCAAAATGGATTGAGTCACCGCTTCTCTCTTAACCTGAACCTGCTCGCCATTTAAAAGGTTTTTGACAACGACCAAGCCCTTCTCCACCTCTTCCGGCCCGAGGACGAGTGCAATCTTCATCTTCATCTTGTCTGCAAATTTGAACTGCTTGGGCAATTTAGTCGGTTCTGGATACGACATGACGTTCACACCCGCAGAACGCAGTCGCGTTGTCAGTTCGAGGGATTTCATCCACAGCGCCTCATCAAAGACGGTCACCAATACCGAAGCGGGTGTGGGCACAAATTCAGGGACGAGTCCCTTCTCTTGCAAGATAATGCCCATAACTACATCGCCCATGGCAAAGCCCACGCCGGAGAGCGGTTGTCCGCCCACATCGGCAAGCAGGTTGTCATAGCGTCCGCCACCAAGGATGGCACGTTTCAGCGAGCCACTGGTCTCGAACGCCTCGAAAACCGTGCCCGTGTAATACAACAATCCGCGCATAATGTTCGGGTCGTATTGAACGTAGTCAGAAACACCCAACGCTTCCAGCGCGGAGAAGAGGCGTGTCAACTCCTCGCTTTGTTTCCATAATTCCATATTTCCGAGCACGGATTTCAACCCGTCCAACTGCGCCTGTGACAGGCCAGAGTCCAGCACATACGCATCCCATTTGGCAGGCTCCATCTTGGAGCGGCGATCCACCATGTTCGAGACGTCGAGGCGTTTTTCAGGAGCTATACCCAATTTGTCAAACTCTGCTTCCATCAGCCTGCGGTTGTTCACGAAGATCGTCGCCTGTGTCGGGTCGAGGTTGATCGAACGCAGGAAGGTTGCCGCGACAGCAATGAGCTCGGCATCCGCTTCGGGCGAATTGACTCCCAACATGTCAATGTTCCATTGGAAGAATTCGCGTGTGCGCCCCTTTTGCGGCTGTTCATACCGCCAAAACGGACCAAACGACCACCAACGCACAGGAAAGGTTAATTCGCCTTGTTTTGCCGCAATCATGCGCGCCAAGCTGGGAGTCAGCTCAGGACGAAGTGTGACCAGATCCCCGCCGCGATCTTCGAACGTGAACGATTGCTTCTTGACCAATTCCTCGCCCGATTTTGCTGCGTACAAATCGATGGTTTCGATGAAGGGTCCATCGTATTCCTGATAACCAAATGCCCGGGAAGCGGCGCGCACTTTTTCATAGATGAAATTCCGCAGCGCCATCTGCTCGGGATAAAATTCGCGTGTACCTTTTACAGTTTGTATCTTGTTCGCCATTGTTGCTCCAATCGGCAAATTTTATCATGGCTTTCTTTTCAAAATTCAGTCGGTGAATTTTGATTTTGTTTTGGTATAATCCATGCACTAATCTCAAGGAGAGACTCATGGAAATCAATTATCAGGAAACCAGTAAAGATCTTCTCACCCGCATCGACATTCATGAAAAATATGGTTCGGCAAACATCGACGTTTGGACGAACGAATTGCTCCAGCCCAAGGCTGGCATGCAAATTCTCGATGTCGGCTGCGGCGCGGGAAAACTCAGCTTTTTATTCGACGACTATACCAATCGACAAGCCACAATTATCGGTGGAGATTTTTCGGAGGAATTGCTCGGCAAAGCACGCGCCAAAAACAAGGAACGCGGCTCGAACATCGACTTTCAATTTTTGGATTTCAACAAACCGTTCAACTTCGTTGACAATACCTTCGATCTGTGCACCAGCGCCTTTGCCATTTATTACGCCGCGGACTTGAAATTCACCTTCGGTGAAGCCCATCGTGTCCTCAAGCCCGGCGGACGGCTGTTTGTCTCCGGTCCACTGCCGGAAAACAAGCAAATGTTCTACGAAATTATCAAGGAAGCCACCAACGCGACCATTCCGCCCATGCCTGGCTCCTCGCGCTTCAAAGGTGACATTTTCAACACCATCGACAGCCTGTTTTCCAAGACCGAACTGCACAAGTTCGAAAATCACCTCACCTTCCCCGAAGTCGCGCCATTCATTGAATATGTCCGCGCTTCGTTGAGCGAAGACCGCAAATTGTGGACGTCCATGTTCAACGGCAAGGACGAATACGAAGCCCTGATCGGCAAGATCCAAGCTGTGGCGCAGAAATGGTTTGACCGCGACGGCAAATTGGTCATGACCAAGGTCATCGGCGGAATTTTAGCGACAAAATAAAGTTTTGGACATGAACGATTGACCACAGATGATGGCCAATCGTTCGTGGTCTATGGTCAATTTTCAATGAACTTCTTCGGCAAACGAGTCCTCTTCCTCGGAGCACACCCTGACGACATCGAAATTGGATGCGGCGCCCTGCTCCATCACATCACCCCAAAGACGGATGTCCTGTGCGTCACGCTCTCAGACAACCAAAAGAATCCCGATCTGCAAAACGTCAAAGGCGAACACCTGCGTTCGATGAAAACCCTCGGCGTTCCAGAAGACCGTGTGATCTTTGGTCCATTCGTGACGCGCATCTTTCAGGACTCGCGGCAGGAGATCCTCGAATATTTTCTGAAACTGCGTAAAGAGTTCAAACCTGACCTGATCTTCACCCACTCCAAGCAGGACGTGCATCAAGACCACAACACGATGACCGATGAAGCCCTGCGTGCCTTCCGCGGAATCACAGTTCTCGGTTTTGACGTGGTACGTTCCTCTTATGGGTTCTTTCCGCATTTTCTGGTGGAAGTCACCGAAGAGGATGTGAACAAAAAGATCGAAGCGTTGGCACAATACGATACCTATCAAGATCGTTATTATTTCAATGCCGAACTCACCCGCTCCATCATGGTGCGGCATGGCGCGCTGGCGGAAGTCCCATTTGCAGAGGGATTCGATATTCTGCGGATCGTAGGCAAGTTCCACGACGATGATTAAGTTGGAGGCAGGATGGAATTCGAGATCCTCTATCGGGAGTTAACTCACAGCACGGAAATGATCCGGGCACTACTGGCAGGGATCGGGGAGGAAGAAGCGCGCATCAAGCCAGATGAGGAATCCTGGTCCATCCTTGAAGTCATCTGCCACCTGTATGATGAAGAGCGGGAGGATTTCCGTGAACATACAGATTTCATCCTGCATCGTCAACATGAAGAATGGCATCGCATCGACCCGCAGGGCTGGGTGACAGAGCGCAAATACAATCAGCAAAATTTTACCGAAATGCAGGAGAAGTTTTTCAGCGAGCGAAAGAGATCATTGGAATGGTTGAAGGAACACGCCCATGCAAATTGGACGATCCTTTATACTTCCCCGTTTGGATCGATGAAAGCCATAGATATGTTCGCGTGTTGGGTCGCACACGATAATTTGCACATCCGCCAGTTGGTCGAACTACGACGGAAACACATTGAACGAATGACTCATCCAATTGATATTCAGTACGCCGGCGAATGGTAAAAAAACAGCCCCGCATAATGCGGGGCTGTTTTCAGCTTTATTCTTTTGGCACGCCTACTTGAAGCACACCATCCACTACGCGCACGGGATAAGCGGGAATATCCACCACGGCAGGCATTTGCATGACCTTCCCTGTGCGGACGTCAAACTCTGCGCCGTGACGCGGACAGACAATATTGAAGCCTTCCAGCATCCCATCCCCCAGCGGACCATCATCATGCGTGCAAACATCCCCAATCGCAAAAAAATGGTCGGCGATGTTGAAGATCACAATGGGCTTATCGCCCAGGTCAACAAACAGACGCTCTCCGTTCGGTAATTCAGAGACGGGGGCAATATCCACAAATTCGGCTTTGGTTTCGTCAAAGGTTGTGTAGTTGAACATGTTGATTTCCCAAACGTGGACCAGAAGATCATCGCGATCTTCCTATTCCACCAGATCGTCGCTCGCTTCACCCAACCCGTAGACGCCTGCCTTCAAAACCTTGAGCGAAAGCAAGGCACACTTCAAACGGACAGGTCCAAGGTCAATGCCTAACATATCAAGGATGTCCTGCTTGTTGAGTTTCTTCACTTCTTCGAGCGGTTTCCCAATGACCATTTCCATCAACAAGTCCGCGGAGGCTTGTGAAATGGCGCAGCCGTGGCCGTCAAAACGCGCATCGGTCACCATGCCGGAGGTATCCACTCGCAGATCGATCTGAATGTGATCGCCGCAGAGAGGATTGTTATCAGCAAAGGAAATATCATGCGGGTCCAGTTTGCCGCGATAAGAGGGATTCTTGTAGTGCTCGATGATTACTTCACGATAGAGATCATCCATATCTTCTACCCAAACATTTCTTTCACTTTATAGATTCCGCTCACCAGCAGGTCTACTTCCTCTTTCGTGCTGTACAAATAAAAGGAAGCGCGGCTGGTGGCGGGGATGCCAAACTTTTCATGCAAAGGCTGGGCACAATGATGCCCCGCGCGGACGGCAATTCCATCTCGATCCAAAATCTGCGCCACATCGTGCGGGTGAACGCCTTCCAGAGTGAATGCTGTCACGCCGCCTTTTTTATCCGCAGAGGGGCCAAATACCTTCACGCCGGGGATTTCTTCGAGACGGTCAAGCGCATATTCGGTGACCTCATGTTCGTGCGCCGCGATTTTATCCATGCCAATTTTGGTCAGGTAATCGACCGCCGCCCCAAAGCCGATGGCTTCAGCGATGGCGGGAGTCCCCGCCTCAAACTTGTGCGGAAGCGAATTTGCGCGGAAGGAACGCAGCTTGACTTCCTTGATCATATCACCACCACCAAGGAATGGCGGCATGGACTCCAATAATGCGGATTTGCCATATAAAACGCCAATGCCTGTTGGTCCGCACATTTTGTGAGCGGAGAAAGCGTAAAAATCCGCGTCGAGCGCCTGCATATCGACAGTCAAATGCGGGACCGATTGCGCCCCATCCACCATGACGATTGCGCCAGCGGCATGTGCCAATTGGATGATCTCCGCCGCCGGGTTGATCGTTCCCAGCACGTTGGACATGTGCGTGAACGAGACCAGCTTCGGGGTCCGGTTGAGAAGCGTTTTGTAGGTGTCAAGCTCCAACACGCCATCTTCCGTGACGGGAATGAATTCCAATTCGATGCCACGCTCCATCTGAAGCATGTGCCACGGGACAAGGTTACTGTGATGCTCCATCTCGGTCAGAATGACAAGGTCACCCGATTTCAAATTAGCACGTGCCCATGAATAGGCAACCAGGTTAATGGATTCGGTCGTGTTGCGTGTGTAAATGATCTCGCGTGAAGAAGCCGCGTTGATGAACTTCGCGATTTTCTCGCGCGCACCTTCATACATCGCCGTGGCTTCTTCTGCCAGCGTATGCACGCCGCGATGGATGTTCGCATTCGAACGGCGATAATAATCGTTCATCGCCTCAATGACCTGAACCGGTTTTTGCGACGTGGCAGTCGAATCCAAATAAATGATGCGTTTGCCGTTCGCGGTCTCGCGGTCGAGGATCGGAAAATCTTTACGGATTTCGTTTATGTGTAGGCTCATAAATCAAATCAGCAGGCAGACCCCAAAAGTATCTGCCTGCCTGTATCTTAATATTCTGGAATGAAATCTTTCTTTGCCGCAGGCTTCTTGCCAGCCACCGGGCGGATATGTTCCGATGTGAGCGGATACCACAGGATACGATCCGGCACCATCCAGCCATCGGTCAGGAAAACATTCGAGCGGAATTGAACCGCCACCATTTTGTTATCCACCTGCACCACAATACCCTTGATCCAACCGCGGACACGTTCGCGCCCCTTCTCGTGGTCACAGAACACTTCCACATTGTCACCCACCTCGAAGGCATGTTCAGGAGACGGCGCCTTCATAAAGGCGAACTGATTCCCGGCACGCGCACCCTCCGAGCGCAGCGGGCGGCGGCGTTCCACAATCGGGTTCACAGTCCGCTTCACCACAACCGGCGCAATGGAGCGAGTCACCTCCACCGGCTTGACAGCGGATTTCTTCTCCGCGGGTTTTGCCTGAACGCTGGACTTTGTCACTTTTGATTTCTTCTCAAGCACCTTCCCCTTACCGCTGGAAACCGCACTTCGTCCGGTCTTTGCTTTCACCGCCCCTTTGGTTTTATTCGTTGATTTTGCTTTCACCGTTGATTTTCCCTTCGACGTCGTAGACTTGGACTTCGCTTTGGATTTGTTCGCCATAACTCACATCCTTCGGTTATGAGACGCCCTCCGCCTCATCCTAACGGGACAACTATTTTCTTACACTGACAATTTACTTGCGAAGACCTGACGAGTTTTGAAAACTCGTCAGGTCTTATAGATTACGCCAACAACTTGATCTGTATCGCCTGCTGGAAGCGTTCGCGCACACCTTCGAACGGAATGCGCTGCATGATGGGGTCAAAGAAACCTTCCACCACCAACTGCTCGGCTTCCTTTTGCGGAATACCACGGGATTTTAGGTAAAACAGGGGTTCCTGCTCAAGTTTACCAACGGTTGCGCCATGTGTACAGCGCACATCGTCCGCTAGAATTTCCAAACCGGGGATCGAGTCCGCACGTGCCTGATCGTCGAGGACGAGGTTGCGGTTGGCTTGGTAACCATCGGTCTTCTGAGCGCCGGGCGCAACGTAGATCATGCCTTGCCAGACAGAGCGGCTCTTTCCTTTTAATGCACCTTTGAACAACAAATCACTGGTGCAGTGTGGGGCAAGATGATTCTGCTGAGTATCGTGGTCGAGGTGTTGGGTGCCATCGGTAAAGTAGAAACCGGACATGCGTCCCTGAGCGCCTTCGCCAGCAAGATCCAGATCCGAGAAGTTTTTAGTCAGGCGTGAGCCCACAGCACCGAAGATCCAGTCGAGATTGCCGCCGCGATCCACCCGGGCGCGCTCGTGCGAGAAATTCCACACATGGCGACCCCAGGACTGCAATTCGACAAAGCGCAGGTTGGCATCTTTACCAACATAAATTTCGACAATGCCCGCGTGCATGGCGTGACCGGTTTCATCTGGCGACGCCGCTTCGTGGACGTAGGTCACCGAAGCGCCATCTTCCACGTAAACGATCAGGTGCGAGAAGTGCGCGAGGTCGGCGCCCGGACCCCACAACACGGAGTGAAGAGGCTGTTCCACTTGCACGCCCTTGGGCACGTAGAGTAGAACACCGTTTTCAGAAAGAGCCGAAGCGAGCGCAGCGAACTTGCCATCGTCCGGCTTAACGATCTGACCGATCAATTTCTTGAGCAGGTCGGAGTGATTCTTTTCGGCGGTGCGGAAATCGGTAAAGACCACACCTTTCTTGGCGAGGGTTTCATCCAAATCCACTTTGGAGCCGCCGGGGAGCAGAGTGATCTGTCCACCATGCTGTTCGCCTGTTAATGGCTTAAGCAATTCTTCGGGAACAACGGGCAGATCTTCAAATGCGCCTGCCTTGGGAAGTTTGAAATCAGAAGCGGGCAACAAGCGCAGATCGGTGCGACGCCAGGCTTCGTCTGTGGCGACGGGGAGGGAAAGCTTCTGGAAGGAGTCCCAAGCCCCGGCGCGGAATGAAGCGAGTCCGTTCGCGGAAGGGACATCTGCCTGCGTAAAGTTAAATTCCTTGGCGGCAGTATCCGCGCGTCGTCCTCGTGATACGGTTACTTTTGGTTTCTCTTGCATGTAAGTTCAGTGAGTCAAAGGTCGAAGGTCTCAAGTCAAATGACTTGCGACTGATCTATCCGATTGACCCCTCCATTTGAAGTTGAATCAAGCGGTTCATTTCGACGGCATATTCCATGGGCAGTTCTTTGACGAGCGGTTCGATGAAGCCGGAAACGACCATGGTGGTGGCTTCCTCTTCGGAGAGACCGCGAGATATGAGATAGAAGAGCTGTTCCTCGCCCACTTTGCTGACCGAGGCTTCGTGACCGATGGTCACATCGTCTTCGTCGATCTCAATGTAGGGATAGGTGTCGGAGCGGGATTGCGGGTCGAGCAGGAGCGCGTCACAAACCACATTGGACTTGACGCCCTTGGCGCCTTTATAAACCTTGAGCAAGCCGCGATAGGAGGCACGCCCGCCGCTCTTGGAGATGGACTTGGAGGTGATCTTGCTGGTGGTGTTGGGTGCGAAGTGAACCATCTTGGAGCCGGCATCCTGAATTTGACCTTTATTAGCAAATGCCATGGAAAGCATTTCGCCATGCGCGCCGGGTTCCATCAAATAGCAGGACGGATATTTCATCGTGACCTTCGAGCCGATGTTGGCATCCACCCATTCGTGGGTGGCGTTTTCGAAAACCTTGGCACGTTGGGTTACAAGGTTATAGACATTGGTTGACCAGTTCTGAATGGTCGAGTAACGGGAGCGTGCGCCCTTCTTTACGATGATCTCGATCACGCCGGAGTGGAACGAGTCGGTGGTGTATTGCGGCGCAGTACAACCTTCCACGTAGTGGACACTTGCGCCTTCATCTACAATGATGAGGGTGCGTTCGAACTGACCGACATTGGCGGTATTCAAACGGAAATATGCCTGAAGCGGAAGGTCAACCTTCACACCTTTGGGCACATACACAAAGGAACCGCCAGACCAAACCGCAGAGTTGAGCGCGGCGAATTTGTTATCTTCAATTGGAATAACAGTGCCAAAGTATTCACGGAACAGGTCAGGATGCTGCTTCAAGCCATCTTCAATGGAAAGGAAGATCACACCTTGCTTGGCAAGATGATCTTGAATGGAGTGATACACCATTTCAGATTCATACTGAGCGCCCAAGCCTGCAAGGAACTTTTGCTCGGCTTCGGGTACTCCCAACTTATCGAAGGTGCGCTTGATATCATCGGGAACATCATCCCAGGATTTTTCGCTTTTCTCGGTCGGCTTGACGTAATAGTAAATATTCTCAAGGTCGAGTTCTTTCAACTCAGGTCCCCAATTGGGCATGGGGCGCTTCATGAAATGGTCGAGCGCCTTAAGGCGGAATTCGAGCATCCACTGCGGCTCGCCCTTCATGCG
>JAHDWC010000080.1:16031-17394 GCA_023382575.1 Anaerolineales bacterium | reverse complement strand
GTAGCTCCTTTAGAGCTGTGCAAATAAAATAAAGAATCATTCTTTGCCTTTAATATTTCTTTTGCTGAAGACAAGAGATTATCGTAATCAAGATTTCCAAGATATTGAGGCTGGTTTTTGTCCGGGTAACATGCTTTCAAAAATTCTTGGGCGACCTGACAACAAAGCTTAGATGATAAATGGGCATTTTCAACCCAATCCGAAGGTTTTCTCCAAATTGGTTCTTTGAGTGGAGTATAGTGAACCGAGGAATCTCGAATTAGTTTGGTTTGTTCGATGAAACTAGTGAAAGGTTCTTTTATTTGTTTGGTGTCCGATAAAATAATAGGCGATTTTTTATCAGGTCGAATAATTGAAGGAAATTTCTCGATTTTATATTCAGCCGAAAGGAAACGATCCTTTTTTTTGCCTTGGAGTATTTCAACATCATTTTGACTTAATAGGTTTGAGTTTCTCAAGAAAAAATCATGCCCTATACTGTTTATAAATGCTTCGACAAAAGAGAAGAAGCTAATAATGCATAATCGAGAATAAGCCGCTACATCGGAATTAGCTAAATAGATATTGTTTAAGTTAATTGGAGAATCTTTCTGGTTTGCGTTTTTAGCAAGCTCATGCATATTCAAAAAAGCTTCTTCAGCAGAGGCAAGCATAAAAAAGGCATCGTGAAGCAAAAATTGTTCTTCAATAGAATTTCTCCCTGCATGATGTCCGATCCCTATTCTTGCGTGGGCTGGTAGATCGGAAGGAAAACCCATTCTAGAACAATCCATTCTTTCGTAGAGCCATTTATATTCAAGCCCGAAAGAATAAGCGTCGTGACCGTTTTTGAATAAGACGTTGAAGTCTGTAGCAACTTGTTCTAAGGATACTTTTAGCGGACTAAGAGACTTAAATCTTTCAATTATTGGCTGAAAAGTTTCTAATAATTTAGGCGCTTTTGATAATAACCCCTCTTCATCAGTAGTTTTATAAAAATCAAAAGCTTCATTAAGGGCAGATTTCACCGTTGGAGTAGTAATATTGCCTTCTCCAGGCTCTAAAGACGTCATCAATTGAAGATAAACAAGGTGATTTGAAAAATTTCGACTTAACTCATCTGCATCCATCGTTAATACCTTTGAAATCTATTATAAAACTCGGCTATCACTTTTTTAAACTTATACCAAGTACCTGCTCTTCATAAAATAAGACATTTTCTTATTCAAGTGACTGTCACTTGGGTTTTCCCTATTTCAAATACTTATCCATCCACCGCAAAATGTGATTGAGCCGCGCAATGCGCCGGTCTGTTCTCCCGACCCGTGAAAGTCCATGCGGTTCTTCGGGGAAGCGCACGAACTCCGTCTCCACGCCCGCGCGT
>JAHDWC010000080.1:0-16021 GCA_023382575.1 Anaerolineales bacterium | reverse complement strand
CGGACAGCGATGGTCATGCTCGTTGTGGATGATGAGTGTGGGCGTCTTGGTTTCGCCCAAATATTTCACCGGTGACATGTTCCAGAGTTTGTCCATGCTCTCTTGCGGCGAGCCAGATTTTGCCCAGAACTGGAAGATCCAATTGAAGTCGCTCGATCCCCACATACTGACCCAGTTGGTCACGCTTCTCTGCGCCACCGCAGACTTGAAGCGGTTGGTATGACCCACGATCCACAGCGTCATGAATCCGCCGTACGAGCCGCCGGTCACGCCCATGCGTTTGCTGTCGATGTACGGCTTCCTTGCCATGAGGTCAGCGAACTTCATCAGGTCTTCGTAATCGGGTCCGCCAAAATCACCCCAGATCGCCTTCGAATGTTTTTCACCGTAGCCCCGTCCGCCGCGCGGATTGGTGAAGTACACCACGTATCCGTTCGAGGCGAAATAATTGAACTCATGCATGAAGAACTTGCCATACTGCGTCCACGGTCCGCCATGAATTTCAAAGATGGACGGATAGGTTTTGTTCGGGTCAAAATTAGGCGGGAGCATGATCCAGCCTTGCAGATCGGTGCCGTCCGCGCCTTTGTACCAAACCTCTTCCACCTTCGGCAATTTCACCGCAGCAAAATAATCGCGGTTGATGTGCGTCAAGTAGCGGATGGTGCTGCCTTCCAACTCTCGCAAGTGGACTTGAGGCGTGTCATACAAACTGCCGTAAAAATACGCCACCTGCTTTTGGGATTTGTCGAACGAGACGGTTCCCAGCGCCCCACCTTCACCGATCACTTCCGTCATATTCTTGCCAGCGATGTCGATCCGCTTCAAAACCGTGGACCCGTGAACTGCTGCCTGGAAATAGATAGCTTTTCCATCATTCGACCACACCGGCGGCACCGTCTCCGCGGCGCCGAAATCGGTGATGACATCGGCTTGGGTGTGCAGGTCATACTTCTTGGTCAGGTTGCGAGCCGGTTCTGAACCATCCACAGGCACGATCCACAGACTGGTATTCTGATAATCCAAATGCTCGCCTTCGGTGCCAAGGTAGGCAAGCCACTTGCCATCGGGTGAGAACGAAAGCATGGACTTCGACCCCAACGGCGTGTTCTCAAGTTTGCGCGGTTTGCCGCCGTCCGCGGGCATGAGGAAGATGTCGTCATGCTCAGGCGTGGCATCTGGCTCCTCGGAGCGATTGGAGATGAATGCAATCGTCCTGCCATCCGGCGAGAAAATGGGGGAGGTCTCATCGTGAACCACACTATCGGTCAACTGCTTGCCTTTGCCTGTGCGGACATCGACTGTCCAGATGTGAGTCCGCTCGTGGGGCAGGTAGCCATAGCCATCCATCTTATAAAACAGGCGCGTATAATGCCGTACCACCACGCCCAGTTTTTTCTTCTGCTCGTCCTTCTCGCGTTCCAATTCATCCGCATCCATCTTGCGAATGGTGCACAGCAGTTTACGTCCATCGGGCGACCAGCCCACCAGGTCGATCTCGCCATCAATCGATGTCAACTTGCGCGCCTCGCCGCCATCAAACGGGATGAGGTGAATCTGCGAAGGCTTGCCGTTGTTGGCTCGGTTGGAGAGGAATGCAATCGTGCTGCCATCCGGTGACCAGCGTGGGGATGAATCGGATTGGTCACCATAGGTGAATTGACGCGGCTCCCCGCCTCCAGTGGGGACGACCCACAAGTTGCCATATTTCTTCTCGGTCTTGCGGTCCACGCGTTGCAAACGGTACACAACGTGCCCACCATCGGGCGAAATCCGCACATCAGAAAGTTGTTGCAGGGAATACAGATCTTCAGCAGTGACAAAACGTTTCTTTGGGGCTGGCATGAAAGACTCCTTTTCGGAAATGTATGTGAATTGTATATCAATCTTTTCTATGGGGATAGAAAAAATGTCTTATTCCCATTGATCTTCCATCATACTTGCCATAGTTGCCGATTCCACGAATGGATGGAGATTACTTTGTTATTGAAAGTTCTACCACAATTGGAAGATGATCAGACCCACCGGATGCTGTCAATGTGCGGGCGCTGATCGCAGAAAAATGCTGACTATGGAAGACGTAGTCGATCCGCCAGAGCGGACCTGTTTGAAATGGCATCTCCATAAATTTATAGGGTGAGGCTGGGTAGCTGAAGCCAAATCCCCAGCCAGTTTCCCAGTAAGCATCTTGTAGGTACTGATTGAATTTTCGATAAATTTCTGACTGGTCGGTTGCATTCAGGTCACCTGCTACGATCAACGGACCATCTACTTTGGGGATGTCTTCTGCCAGGGCAGACATTTGTGCATCAAATTCTTCAGGAGGAATAAGAAATGGCGGCATGGGATGTACATTCCAGACTTCGATTGTGCCTGTGGGTAGCTCTATTTGCATTTTCTGAGTTCGCCCTTTGTCAAGTTCAGCGCTGATAGGCTTGATCGGATATCGGCTAAGAGTTGCCTGTCTAAAATCTTTTGATGCCACCTCCATATACAGTTCGGGATAAAGGTTGTCAAGACCATGAAAAGACGGCGAAAACAACCTATTCGAATATTCCTGAATTAGTAGGATGTCTGGCTTTTCCTGACGGATCACCTCAACAATGCCTCGGATGTCTTTGATGGCATGCATGTTGTAGCTCATAATTTTCAGCGTGGATCTGTCAGGCGCTGGGGTTGTTTGAACTTTGGGTAAAAACAATGGGGCGAAAGTTAAGGCGATGGTCAGAATTGGGATCACCGTTACAACCGCAAGCTGTTTACGGCGACCTACTATTGAAATGACGAATAGTGGCACGAAAAAAATCAAAAGCCAGGGGAATATATAAGAAGTCATTCTCACTGCGTCTAAAGAGTCTCCAGATGTCCATCGTAATGGATATAAGAGTAAAAAACATAAACTGGGAAGATATAAGATTCCCCATAAAATAGTACGGCTGGCGGATATTAATTTTTTGAAAATAGAATTTGATTGCGTGTTGGTCATGAAAATTATCCAGATACCCTAATTTATTGTTTCAGCTTGTTTTAATCGGCTGACAAGGATGTAGTTGAGTAGGTAGATTGTATATCATCTAATAAAAAGCTGACAGCTACCTTTAAGGTGACTGTCAGCTTTGCCTCATCTCGCTGCTGCTCTTAACTTTTCTGCAACCTTTTCCACCTCATCCTTCAACTCTTTTGGTTCCTGAATCACAAACTCAAACGAGAACATGGCGATCTGTCTTGCCAGCCAGGCGAGGTCATCCACACTGCCGCGCAAGGTGACGTATCTCTGTTTGGCTTCGAGAATGCCCAGCACATCAAAGACTTCCTTCTGGGCGGTTTCCATTTCGGTTTTGAGGATCAGTTCAAATGGATATTTGCGTGGCAGGGTGGCAATGGCTTGGGTGATGTAGGTCAGCGGGTCGAAGCCCGCGGGGCGTTCGAATGGCTCTTGAGTTGGTTTAATATCCACTATCCGATCGAGGCGAAAGGAGCGTACTTCCTGCCGCAGGTGACAGAACCCGATCACATACCATTTGCTTTGGAAGTAGGTCAAACCGTAGGGGTCAAGAGCCCGCTCGGTTGTCTCGCCCTGACTCGACTGGTATTGAAGATGCGCGCGCTGTCCAAGCTGGGTTGCGCGGGTCAATGTGCTAAGGATGGTCTCGTGCGGCGGAATGGATGAAGCTGTATCCATGCTGAACGCGACTGTTTCCGTCAACGCGCGGACCTGGTTTTTGAGTTCGTGTGGCAGGACCCGCTCCAGCTTGGCAAAAGCGCTTTCGATGGCGTGTCCGGTATGGGTGAGGTTGAGGCGGCGGGCGGAGATCAAGCCAACTGTGAGTGCGAGCGCTTCTTCGTTGGTAAACATCATCGGCGGGAGTTTATATCCCGCCGATAATATATAAGCGCCATACCGTCCGCGTTCGGTTTCTATGGGAATTCCGAGGTCTTGTAACATGACGATATAACGTCGCAGCGTGCGGGCATTCACTTCGAGCCGCCGCGCCAGTTCTGTTCCGGTCATGCGACCATGAGTTTGGAGCAATGCCAGCACCGTCAATACGCGTGTGGTGGGATGATACATGCGGGCAGTATACAGCCGTTGCCGGATATGGGTCAATGAGCGGACTTATACACGTTCAAACTCCATGACCCAGTTGGTTTCCCATGTTTTGCCGCCATCAGCGGAAAATGCCTGTTCCCATTTGCAGGAGGTCTCACGGAGTTCAGACCAAATAAAACGGCTGAAAATATGCCTGCCTTCGAATATTTCTTGCGAATAGAATTCGCCGCGTCCGTCTGCAAAGCTGCCGATCATGGGAACTTCAAGAGTTCCGGTTGCATCTGTTGCCCAATATAAACTCCATTCTTTTGATTCAGGATTGAACAGGCGCAAGGTAACGGCATGGACGGGAGCCGCATCTCGTTGGATGATATTCTCATCCATGTTGCCCAGCCCATTCAGAATCTTTCGAACGACGGTATCGCCTTCAAACGTTTCCCATTCTGTACAGCCCTTCAATCTTTCTTTGAGTCTGTGGTGATGAACCTTCCATGAGCCGATCAGAAAGTCAAAATCGTTTCGTCCGTCATCTGTGATGTGCATAATAATCTCCTTGTAAAATGTTTTCTCCATTGTAGTGACATATGCGGACAAGATCGTTCCTAATTAGATGAACAAAAAACTTGCTGCCTGAAAGTTGCAGCAAGTTTTGGCTTTGAGGTGTGTATGTAAAACGACTAAAAAGAGGTGGTGGGTTCTATTTCCGCTCTGCCAACCCCTTTAATTATCTTTTTGGTTTCTTCGTCATCTTCACCGAATCAACGATAATCTCTTTGAGTACTTTCTTGTCCACATCAGCCAGTTTTTTGATGTACAGGCAAACTTTCGCCGTGGAATATTTACCTAGTTTTTTGAGCCTACTTTCATATCCTTTAATGTTGGGGTCGATATAAAGGGTGATGTATTGTTTGCGCGGCGAGAAAGCAATCAGGGGCCAGGGGAGTTGACTTCCGTTGGAATAGGTCAGCATGTGTTCCCCGAAACCCACAATGCTGCTGCCCCACATGGCAGGCTCGGCTTTGGTGGCTTGTTTCATCATGTTCACGATCTCAAAGCAATCAGCACGAGTCTGTTCGTTGGGAATGTTCTCCAAGAAAGCTTCTACACTTGCATTTGTTTTTTGAGTTTTTGGTTCAGCCATCGTCTCAACTCCTTTCGGTATTCAGATTAATTTTTAGTGTATTTGTTCTATTTTACATAGTTTTACTTGCTGAACCAACAAAAAAACAGCCATCTTTCGATGACTGTTTTTGAAATTACTTCTTCCGCTCTTCGAGTCCTTTCACCATCAACTCTTTCGTAACATTCGGGTCGGCTTTGCCTTTTGTGGCTCTTGCCACCTGACCCATGAACCACTGGAACAAGGTCTCTTTGCCTGCGTTGTAGTCGTCCACTTCTTTTGGGTTGTCATTCAAAATTTTCATCACGATCTCTTGAATGGCGTTCACATCTGTCATCTGCAAGAGATTTTTTTCTTTCACGATTTGCGCAGGGTCGCCGCCGTTTTTGAAGAGTTCGGTCAGCACGGTTTTGCCTGCGCTCGCGCCGATGGTTTTATCGGTCACCATGTCAATTAATTTCGCAAGCGTTTCGGGCGCGAGAGTTACATCGTCAATGCTCAAGCCTGAGTCGTTCAAGTAGCGCATGAACTCGCCTGCGATCCACGAGTGGATTGTTTTGGCGGGGCTTTTCGATTTCGACACCACGCTCTCGAAGTAGTTGGCGAGAGTCCGCTCGGAGGTGAGAAAACGCGCTTCGGACAGAGTCAAGCCAAAGTCCGAAATGAAGCGGGATGTTTTTGCTTCCGGCAGTTCGGGCAAGCGGGATTTAATTTCCGCGATCCATGAATCAGAAAGTTGAAGCGGAGGCAGATCGGGCTCGGGGAAGTAGCGATAGTCGTGCGCCTCTTCCTTCGACCGCTGGCTGGTCGTCACGCCCCGAACATCGTCCCAGCCGAGAGTTTCCTGCACGACCGTGCCGCCTTCTTCGTAAATTTTGATCTGGCGTTCGATCTCATATTGCGAAGCGCGGACGAGCGCGCGGAAGCTGTTGAGATTTTTGATCTCGGTGCGCGTGCGGAATTCATCACTGCCGACGGGACGCACAGAAATGTTCGCTTCAAAACGCAGCACGCCTTTTTCCATGTCGCCGGAGTTCACGCCGAGGTAACGCAAAATCGTGCGGACCTTCGTGGCGTAATCGAGCGCGGCTTCGACGGTGCGAATATCGGGTTCGGAGACAATTTCGAGCAAAGGCACACCAGCGCGATTGAAATCGACCAGCGCATAGTTTTTTTCGTGCGCGAGTTTTGCCGTATCTTCTTCGATGTGAACCCGCCTCACCCTCACATTGAGTTGATTGTCACTTCCATCATTGACTTCGAGTAAACCTTTTTCTGCAATTGGCAATTCGTATTGCGAGATCTGATAGCCTTTGGGCAGGTCGGGGTAGTAATAATTTTTGCGTGCAAAGGTGTTGTGCTTGTTGATGGAGCAGTTCAACGCGAGACCGACCAACGCAGCAAGTTCGGTCGCCTTTTTGTTGACGACTGGCATGGCGCCCGGCAACCCCGTGCACGTGGGGCAGATGTTGGTGTTCGGTTCAGGCGCGGAGCCGTAGTCTGCGGAGCAGCTGCAGAACATTTTGGAGTTGGTGAGCAACTCGCCGTGAATTTCAAGTCCGATTACGGGTTCGTAGGTTAGTTTCATGGTTGGGTGGTCTCGTAGTTGATTAGTAATTGGTGATTAGTAATTATTGATTGTTGGTCAGTAGTTTTATGCGGAGGGCGGTAATGTTGTCCGGGGTCATGCCACCGTTGAGGAGATAATTTTCGAGATCGATGCCCGCCAGTGTCTTTTGCAAAACTTCATAGGCATTCGTGTTTCGTTCTGCTAAAAGTTGATCGCGCACGGAGTCTGCACTGAGTTCGTAATCCGCGGCAATGTCTTTGAGCGAGACGCCAAGCAGGGAGAGCAATAAAAAGGAAATGATGCCGGTGCGGTCGTGTCCGCGGATGCAGTGGAAGTAGACTCCGCCGGGTTGGGCTTGGGCAATGGCTTTGAGCGCGTCCGCGTGACGATGCGCCCAGAGGTTCAGCGCGTCGGTCCAGTAAAGGGGAGTACCCCAAAGATCGGAAGTTGCCCATTTTTCGACAAACTCCTTGTTGGTTACGTCTTCGATCTCGACTGAAATCACGTTGATATCAGAGTAGGGTGGCGTGACGATGGGATGATCCTTTTCGTTGAAACCATGCGTACGCAACGACACGATGGTGCGGATGCCATGCTCGTATAACGCATCCCAACCTTCTGGGGTGAGTTTGGTTGGCTGATCTCCGCGCACAACCGCACCCCAACGGGTTTTGCTCCCGTTGGAGGTCGTCAACCCGCCCAGATCGCGGACGTTGTTGCAGCCTTGCCAGTTGAGAATGCGGTTTGTGGTCATGGATCACATTCCTGTAATAACGATGCCGGCGATGGCAGCCATGATGCCGAACCCTTGAAATTTGGTGATCTTGTCTTTCAAGAAAATAATTGCCAATAAAATGGTCACAATGGATAGGGCTGAGGCGATGGGTGTGATGAGTATTGCATCACCGATGGTCAGACCGTAATTTACAATTGCCACCGCGCCCGCTTCGATGATGCCCATCAGTAAGATGGCGGATTTTGTTTTCGACGCGGTGCTGCCCAACCCCAACTCCCGTTTTGCAACGGCTGAGAAAGCCAGTAGAAAAACGATGATGCCAAATTTTACGAGCAGGGTTGTGTGCAGCCATCCGATGTTTTCGGAGATGATTTCGCTGATGTTCCAAAAGATGCCGAAAAAGAACGCGCCAGCAATTGCTTCCTTGACTCCTGCCGAGAGGTGAAATTTCTGTTCACGAATCTCGCTCCAGTTGACGGATGCCAGGACAACGCCAACTAGGATCAGCAAGACGCCGATGGTTTGCGTGACGGAAAGACGCTGTCCCATGAAGGTGAAGGCGAAGATCATTGTGAAAACCGCCCACAGGTTCATGGTTGCGGCGACGATGGAGACGTTGCCGATTTCAAAGCCTTTGAAGAAGAACAAATACCCTGCCGAATAAACCATGGAAGCAATCGGGAATAAAACAAGCGTCAGAACGGGCAGATGAAAGATGGGCTTGAAGATCATCGCAAGCACAATGAGGGAAATCAAGCCAGCCAATTGTGACCAAAACAGAGCCTTGAAGGAGCCTATTTGTTTGGCAAACACGCCGCCAAGGAAATCGTAGATTCCCCAGCCGACCATGCCTGATATTCCACACAGAATGCTTGCGAGGGTAATGCTCATAATTGAGGAAGTTGCTTATGCCAATCAGTCACTTGCTGGTAGGCGTGGGCGACTTGGAAGAGAGTGGCTTCGTCCAGATGCTTGCCGATGAGTTGCATACCGACGGGCATATTGTTCGAGAAGCCAGCGGGGAGTGCAAGGGCAGGGACGCCAGCGGGATTCGTTGAAACGACGTAAATATCCGAGAGGTACATTTCGAGCGGGTCGCTGGTCTTTTCGCCGAGTTTGAATGCGGTGGTGGGACAGGTCGGGGCGAGGAGAATGTCAACTTTGGAAAAAGCAGTTTCAAAGTCCCGACGAAGAAGCGTGCGCACTTTTTGCGCCTTCAAGTAATACGCGTCATAGTATCCCGCTGATAGAGCGTATGCGCCAAGCATGATCCTGCGCTTGACCTCATCGCCGAAACCTGCGTGGCGAGTCTTGAGATAGATGTCGATGACATCCTTCGCGCCATCCGAAACGGAGAGACCGAAGCGCGTGCCGTCCATGCGGGCGAGGTTGGCGCTGGCTTCGGCGAAGAGCAGCAGATAATAAACGGGCAAGCCGTATTTGGTGTGGGGGAGCGAGACTTCGTGAATCTCCATGCCGAGTTTTTCGTAGGTGCGAATGGCTTCCTGCATGGCGGACTCAACGCCCGCTTCCATGCCTGCTACGAAATATTCTTTCGGGATGCCGAGCTTCATACCTTTGACGGGCTTGTTGATGTTCGTGGTGTAGTTGGGAACGGGGGAGTTGTAAGTGGTGCTGTCGTGCGGGTCGTGCCCTGCGATGTGTTCGAGGACGGTGGCGCAGTCGTAGGCGTCACGCGCCATGGGACCAATGCAATCAAACGATGATGCCAGTGCAATTAAGCCGTAGCGGGAAACGCGTCCATACGTGGGTTTGATTCCAGTAACATTACAAAAGCCCGCGGGCATACGCACCGAACCGCCCGTATCTTCGCCGATGGAAAACGTGCAAAGACTCGCGGACATGCTCGCCGCCGCGCCGCCGCTCGAACCACCAGGGACGTGATCTAAATTCCACGGGTTGTGCGTGGGGAAGAGCGCGGAATTTTCACACGAAGACCCCATGCCGAACTCGTCCATGTTGGTCTTGCCGACGAGGACCGCGCCAGAGTCAGCGAGTTTGTTGGTGACAGTCGCGTTGTATTGCGGGATGTAGTTTTCGAGAATCTTGGACGAACAAGTAGTACGGACACCACGCGTGGAGATACAGTCCTTCATTGAGAAGGGAATGCCAGTCAACGGCGTGACGTTCTCGCCTTTGGCGATGCGCTCGTCGGCTTGCTTGGCTTGTTCCAGCGCGAGGTCGTCCGTGACCGTGACGTAGGACTTGACCTTCTTGTCCACATCATGGATGCGGTCGAGCATGGCTTGGGTCAACTCGACGGAGGAGATTTTCTTGGTGGTGAGAAGTTCGTGGGCTTCTCGGATGGTGAGGTTGTGTAGTTGCATGGCAAAAGGGTAATTGGTAATTGGAGATTGAGTTTGAAAGATTGGGTTATGGGTCGGTAATGTAATTAGAGAATGCCAAATTACTATTTACCAATTACCAATCTCTAATCTCTATTCGTCACCCAGCACTGTTGGCACTTTGACATACCCGCGCTCAGAATTTGGCGCGTTCTTGAGAAATTCTTCGCGGCTCATGGACGGTTTGACCACATCTTCGCGCAACACATTTTCGGCGTTGGCAATGTCCGAAGCAGGCGGGACGTTTTCCGTGTCCACTTCGTTGAGCATGTTGAAGTAGTCAATGATGGACGAGAACTGTCCGCTGAAGGTTTGGGCTTCCTCTTCGGAGATGCCGAGGCGGACTAAAAACGCAACATGCTTTACTGTTTTGGTGTCTATGGTTTGGGTCATAAGAGCCTCCCCGTCATTGCGAGGAGGGCGATAGCCCGACGAAGCAATCCCATGATGATGACGTGCATGGAGATTGCTTCGGGCGAAGAACATCGCCCTCGCAATGACGTTAACTGAACTTAATATGCAGTTCTTTCAACTGCTTCGGTTCCACTTCCGAAGGCGCATCTGCCATCACATCGCGTCCGTTCTGATTCTTCGGGAAGGCGATCACTTCACGGATGTTGGGTTCATCCGCCAGCAACATCACGAGGCGGTCAATGCCGGGAGCCATACCGCCGTGTGGGGGAGCGCCATACTCGAACGCTTCAAGCATGTGACCAAACTTGGTCTGAATGTCTTCATCGCTCAAGCCGAGCATCTGGAACATCTTCATCTGAATATCGCGGCGGTGAATTCTTATCGAACCCGAAGCGGTCTCATAGCCATTACACACCATGTCATACGCTTCCGAATACACGTCGCCGGGGTTGGTGTCGAACTTCGGCAGGTCTTCCATCTTCGGCATCGTAAACGGATGATGTTCCGACTCCCATGTCTGCGTCTCTTCGTTGAACGCAAAGAACGGGAAGTCCACCACCCACGCAAATGCCATCATGGATTTATCCGCCAGATCTAACTTATCGCGGAACCACAAGCGCAGCCCGCCAAGAGTCTTGTTCACAATCGCACGAGCATCAGATGCGAAGACGATCAGATCGCCGACTCCTGCTCCCGTTTTTTCTTTCAACGCTGTGAGTTCTTCTTCCTTAAAGAACTTTGCCGCGCTTCCTTTCACGCCTTCAGCTGTGAAGCCCAACGTGGGCATTCCCTTCGCCCCAAACGACTTCGCCACTTCCGTGAGCGCATCCAATTCCTTGCGAGACATTTCCGCAGACTTTGGCGCGACGATACACTTGATCACCCCGCCTGCCTCCAAAGCGGACTGGAAGACCTTGAACTCGCTCTTCGCCAGCACATCG
This sequence comes from Anaerolineales bacterium, assembly GCA_023382575.1. Taxonomy (GTDB): domain Bacteria; phylum Chloroflexota; class Anaerolineae; order Anaerolineales; family Villigracilaceae; genus Villigracilis. The sequence goes on along the minus strand of JAHDWC010000080.1, from coordinate 4,823 downwards.
GTGACGTCGATCAACTCCATGCCGAAGCGCAGGTCGGGCTTGTCTGAGCCAAAGCGTTCGAGCACTTCTTTATAAGAGAACTTGGGCCACGGCGACGAGAATAATTTCTTGTGCGGCGCCACAGCAGGAATCATTTCGGTGAATAAACCTTCCACCAAATTCAAAACATCGTCGCGGTGGACGTAGGACATCTCAAGGTCGAGTTGCGTGAACTCAGGCTGACGGTCGCCGCGCAGGTCTTCATCACGGAAACAACGCGCGATTTGGAAGTACTTGTCCATACCTGCGACCATCAGCAATTGCTTCAACTGCTGGGGAGACTGCGGCAAGGCGTAGAACTGTCCCGGGTAGATGCGAGAAGGCACAAGGTAGTCACGCGCACCTTCAGGAGTCGCCTTGAACATGATGGGTGTTTCAATTTCAATGAAGCCCTGAGCATCGAGATAATCGCGCATGAACTTGATGACCTTGTGACGCAGAACCATATTTCTGGTCAGGCGCTCACGGCGCAGGTCAATGTAACGATATTTGAGGCGCATGTTCTCATCGGGCAGATCGTTGTCGGTGTTGACCATGAATGGCGGAGTCTTCGATGCGTTGAGAATAGTCACACTCTTGGCAATGACTTCGATCTCGCCGGTCGCCATTTTGGGATTTGCCATCCCATCCGGGCGTTTCTGCACCACGCCTTCAATTTGCAAGACCCATTCCATGCGGACATCCGCAACGAGGTCGAGCATTTCTTTGGGCAGGTCAGGGTTGATAGTCACTTGGACGATGCCCGCGCGGTCACGCAGGTCAAAGAATGCCACCCCGCCGTGATCGCGACGTCGATTCACCCAACCCGCGAGCGTAACAGTCTGACCGGCATGGCTGGCTCTTAATTCTCCACATAAATGCGTTCTGTACATAGTGCGCCTCCGAAGTTTTTATCCTAGACCTGATAGGTCTCATGAAATTTATATAAAAAGTCGCCCTTCGCATTCGCGTCGGGCGACTTGGTTTCGACTTCTAATATCCGTCAACCAGCAAAGCTTCGCCCAACGATTCGCAGATCGTCATTATCGTTATTATTGTTGGCAAATTGGATGCTGGTATACATCGTGGCGCGGATTATAGCACAAAGTCATCGCTCCGGCTGGGGTTGAAATGCAAATTGCTTCGTGTCATAATGAGATACAGGCTTGCGTGTAGTCGGAAACCGCGGAGGCAGAATGAAACTACAAGTGAGTGAACTCGAACATGGGATTCGCCTGATTATCTTGAATGGCAAATTAGATAGCAGCGGGGTATACGCCATCGAAATGGATTTCCTTCATCATTGCGCAGGGGAGAGCCAGCGCGTTTTGGTCGATCTTTCCAATGTCAGTTACATCTCTTCCATTGGGATTCCCATGCTGGTCAATACAGCCAAGATCGTTGCTCGCAAAGGCGGAAAGCTCGCCCTGCTGAGCCCGCAAAAAAACGTGATGGATGTACTTGAACTGGTTGGTGTGACAGGCATCATCCCAACCTATTTTGACCTGCTGGCCGCCAAACAAGGCTTCCACTAAAACGCTTCGTCCCTGATGCGTGAATCTGTCTGCGCTTCGACGTTTTTTTCTTCGCTTTGACAGACCAAAACCATAACCTGTTGTTAACATAAAACTCGCGCGGATTAATATAATTTCACCATTACAGTAAAAAGGTGAAACCATGGAACTTCAGTACAGCGAATCAGGCCACATCCGCTATATCAAACTCATCGGCAAGTTGGACATTGTAGGCGTCAACCAGATCGACGTGGAATTTTCAGGCTATTGCTCAGGAGAAAAACCGCTCGTCATCGTAGACCTCTCCAGCGTGGATTTCATGGCTTCCATCGGCATCCGCATGCTGACCATGAATGCCAAATCCATCGCTACCCGCGGCGGGAAGTTGGCACTCCTGAATCCATCTCCTGAGGTGAAAGAGATTTTGGAGATCACTGGCATTCCGGCGGTCATCCCGATGTACGAACAGATCGAGTCGGCGCAGGCAGTTTTACTGGCATAGATAAAAGAGGAGTGGCTCATCGCCACTCCTCTTTTTCATTGGCTATTCTTCGTCCGCGCGAGGCGGGATAGTTCTTCTATCAGCGGACGCAACGCTGCCGGCATCGACAAGTCTGTGACGTGGACGGAGTGCCGAATCTTCTCTGTTTCGACTCTGACTAAATAATGAAATGCATCGCGGGCATAGAGCGAAGCAGATTTGTCCTCTTCCAGATTGAGAAAATCCACCTCATCGAGGAGATGCTTCAAGGTCCCGGCTTGATCCGAGGGTAGGTCATCCAGATTCAGGTGCAGGCTGATCTTACGCCCCATGAATCCGCCTGTCCGCTCGAACAGGATCTTCATCATTTTATAAACCCTATGGCGCGCATGACCGATGTGAAGCAGCCTTCGTTTTCGGAAGGGACGCCAATGTCGATGCCGACTTCCGTCCAGCCGGTTTTGACGGCTTGCTCTTCCAGACTGCCCGAACCATAGAGTTCAGTAGCGGCTTGGAAGGTCAGGTTGGCGGCGTCGGTGAAGCTTGAGGTGGATTGCAGTTTATCGGTCAGCGCCTTGTACCAGATGGCGCCGGCTTTTTCCCAAGCGAAGCCGCCCAACTCGCGGGCGACGACATAAAAGGCGTGATTTGGAATGCCCGAATTGATGTGAACGCCGCCGTTGTCTTCGATGGTGTTGACGTAATCGCGCATGTGACCGGGCTGCGGGTCTTTGCCGAGGACCGGGTCATCGTAGGCCGTGCCGGGAGCTTTCATCGAACGGATGCCAACGCCGTTGACATTTTCGGTGAACAAGCCTTCGCCGATGATCCAGTCGGCGGCGTCAGCGATTTGTGCGCGTTGATATTGCTTGACGAGTGAGCCGAATACATCGGACATGGATTCATTCAACGCACCGGGCTGGGCAAAGTAATTGAGGTTGGCTTCGTATTGGGTCACGCCGTGAGTGAGTTCATGTGCGATCACATCCAACGACTTGGTGAAGCGGTTGAAGAGCCGTTCTGAAACTGGCAGGTCTTCATCGCCATCGCCATAGACCATTTGCTCGCCATCCCAGAAGGCGTTGTCGTACCCTTTCTGGTAATGGACGGTTGAATTTAATTTCAAGCCGTTGTTGTCGATGGAATTGCGTCCGAAAGCATTCAAGTACAAATCATAGGTGATGCCGCTGCCGTCGTAGGCTTCGTTCACTGCCGGGTCGAGCGAAGCGGGGTCACCTTCGCCGCGTACTTTAACGCCGGGCAGGCTGGTCCCATTTTTTGCGTCGTAAACGGTGCGGTCTTTTCCGCCAACGACAATCGCTCGCAGCGATGCCGCCAATCTGCCGCCCATGGAACTGCGTTTGGCTTGCAGGCTGGCTGAGGTGAGCAGTGTTCTTTGCGCAACTTCCTGTTGGGCAGGGGTTCCGTTCCGCGCGATCTCCCTCAGGATGTGCGGCGGCGTGATACACAAGATGGAACAATGAGCGTGCATGGCTCTCCTTTCTCTGCGGCTAACAAAATCAGTATACGACTTGCTTTTTCCCATTTCAATCCCCCAATTGGAAAGGGATTTGAATTTTCGCGAAAATCATCCTATACTGAATTTGTCGCATCAATTCTTGACCTGGAGGTGTTTCATGCAAATAGTTGTTGCCTACCTTTTGATCTTGATCGGGCTCGCCATGATCGTCATTTCGGTGCTGGTCTGGCTGGGTGTGCTCAAGCCAGCGGGAAAAACATTGACCGCCGCCTCGTTTTGGGATGTCCTGTTGGAGTTGACCAAGCGTGCGCCGTGGGCGGCCATCGTTGGCTTGCTGCTGATTTATGCCGGGTTGAAGATGCTCGGCGTGGACTTGCCGTTCTAAAGGAAAAGGTCTCGGATATCCGAGACCTTTTTGTTATGGGCGGAAAAGATGTTTTCCTTTGTATTCGATATAGGAAACTGCCATTGACTCGGGCGGTGCGACTTGATCTAGCTTCTCTCGTTCCTCGTCGGTCAAGTTGATTTGCAGCGCGGCGAGGGAATCGGTGAGTTGTTCCACCGTGCGCGGACCGATGATGGGGCTGGTCACACCGGGCTGTGAAAGACACCACGCCAACGCAAAAGCATAGCCAGAGACATTTCTCTGCTTCGCCAGTTCGAGGACAGTTTTCTGCACGGCAAAGACTTGTTCCTTTTGATTAAAACTTTCCCTGTAAAAGCCGCGCCAAAAGTCGCCATAGCGTGAGCCTTCGGGTGCTTTGGCATCGAGTGTATATTTCTCCGAGAAGAAGCCGCCAGCGCTGGGTGCCCACGGAACCAGCGCCAGATCATAAGTTTGCAGCATGGGGATCAGTTCACGTTCGATGCGCCGGTCGAGCAGATTGTACGGCGCTTGTTCGCTGACAAAGCGATTCAGGTGCTGTTTGTCTGCGACCCAGAGTGCTTCCATCAATTCCCATGCGGCGAATCCGCTCGTGCCGATGTAACGCACCTTGCCCGCGCGGACGAGGTCATCCAACGCGCGCAGGCTTTCGTCGATGGGGATATCGTTGTTCGTGCCGTGCAGTTGATACAGGTCGATGGTATCCGTCCCCAGCCGTTTGAGCGACGCTTCGCATTGTTCGATAATGTGGCGACGGGAATTGCCTTGGGTATTTGGGTCACTGCCCATTTCGTAGTGGACCTTGGTGGCGAGGATGACGTTTTCCCGTTTGCCCTGAAGCGCCTTGCCCACGATCTGCTCACTGCGTCCGCGTCCAACCTCGAAGTTTTGCGGCTCATGTCCATAGACATTGGCTGTGTCGAGATAGTTGATGCCTGCATCCAG
>JAHDWC010000079.1 GCA_023382575.1 Anaerolineales bacterium | reverse complement strand
GATCACGCTCGATAACACGCACTTTATCAATAACCGCTCCGATAACGGGGGCGCGATCTACTTCACGCTCGGTCGGATCGATATCACCAATAGCAAGTTTATGAATAATCACAGCACAGGCAACGGCGGCGCACTGCATATCGATTCATCGCGCTCGTCGATCCAGTCCACGCATTTCGAAGAGAATGTCTCCGATTACAATGGCGGCGGCATTTATGCCTATTTCACCACGCTGGTGATTCGAGACGGCTACTTCATCAGGAACCGTGTCAACGAGGATGCCGTCGGCTTGTGGGGCGGGGCCATCAATGCCCAGCATGTGAATATCACGGTCACCGAGAGCCAGTTCTACCAGAACCAGTCGCCGGGCTACGGCGGGGCGATTGGCATCACCAATCCCATTCTGGCTGGCATCGACCCGGACGACCCGGACATTCTTGAGGAGATCCAGCAGGAACCCATGATTCAGGATATGTTCACGAGCATTCCCGGTTTTCAGGCCACACTGGAGGCGCATCCCAGCGGGATTTATGTGGAATTCAACGAGGATATTCAGATCCACAACAACTGCTTTGCCAACAACGCCACGCTCGACCCCGGAGACCCCAACTGGACGAGCGGCATCCACGCCAATGCAGCCATGGCCGACGGAAACTACTGGGGGCATCCCAGCGGCCCCTCCGGACGTGGTCCCGGCTGGGGCGATAGCGTCGGCAAAAATAAAGTGACCTTTGCGCCCTTTCTGACCGAAGCGCCCGCCCACTGCGACCCAGCCTTGGCCGAACAGACCGAAGCGAATCTTAATAAATAACAAGTCCTTCGCGTCCGCGTGTGCCGGGTTCCCTACAGATGCGTTTTAAGTTGTAAAATTAACCTGCAAGGACGAATCCGGACTGAAAGGAGTTGCGATCATGGACGATAAACATCTTGATACGTTGCTGGAACAAGTCCACGCCGAGCTTCAACGCCTGGAGCATGTGGACGAAGAGGGGCGCAAGCTGTTGCAGGAACTGGATGACGACATCCACGCCCTGCTCAAGCGGACGGGCGAGACGGAGGCGCTCTCCATTCGTGAGCGGATTCAGCGGGCGCTCGAACGGTTTGAGGTGAAATATCCCACGCTCACGACCCTGCTCTCTGAAATATCGGCGGTCTTGAGCAACGCCGGCATCTAAGCCAACGAAAACAGACAGTCTCCTTCAAGGGGACTGTCTGTTTTTTTCAGCGGGTTTGGTCGGCGTATCGCCACCAGCGGAAGGTGAGGAAGAGTCCCACGCCGCTGGCCAGCAGCACCATCAGATAACTGTGCCAACCGAGCAGGTCCGCCCGCGGGCCGGCCGCGCCGCTGAACAAGGCCGGCACAGACCACGGCAGCCAATCGCCCCAGCCGGTTACGGCTGCGATCTGGGCGAGCACCACCGTGAAGATCGTCCAACCGAAGGCGGGCATATAGCCCTGCCCGGCACTGGCAATAAAAGCCACCAGCGGCAGCAAGGCAATCGTCAGCAGGGCAGAGCCGAAGATATCCAAAAACTTCGAGCGCAGCAGGTCAACCGAAAAGCCGGGGATGTCCACCAAATATCCAACCACCAGCCCAACGCCAAAGATCCAAAGGGTGGTCGTCAGCGTGTGCAGGAGAACCAGCATAAACTTGGCCGTCAAAATGGCGGAGCGTGAAACCGGCAGAGCCAGTAATTCCTTGGCGGTACGGTCTGCAAACTCACGTCCGAAGACCCAACTGGTAAGGATGGCGAACAGGATCGCCCCGCCCATGGGCACCGCCTGCGCCAGGAACTCGAAGAAGGTGGCCCAGTCGGCGCTGCCGGTCGTAAGCTGGGCCTTGGCGCTGATGAGTCCCATGTCTTTGGCGGCGGCTGGGTCTTTCATAATGATCATGAACAGCCCGCCGACCAGAGGGGCAATCGAAAAGCCGAGTGTGATGAAGAAAGGCACTTTGGAACGGCGCATCTTTAACGCCTCTGTCCACAGAGCGGAGGGAAGGGGATTCATCTTATTCATCCTGAGAGTGGGTCAATTTCAAAAAGTATTCTTCCAGATTTTCCTGTTCCACACTTAGGCGGGTGGGCGGAGTGCCGGCCGTCACTAACAGGGTTGCGATCTGATCGGGGGCTTTCACGGCGCGTTCATCTTTTAGGACGAGATGTCCGTTGACGGCAAGCGGGGCAAATTCTGTCAGCACCTCCCGCGCCTTCGACACGTCGCGCGTCTCGACGATCAACTGTCTTTCCCGCAGTTCTTCCAGCCGCGCGGCGTCGAGTTCATCCACCAGTTCGCCCTTGTGGATGATGCCGATGCGGTCAGCGAGCAGGTCCACTTCCGCCAGAATATGGCTGGACATGAAGATCGTCGTCCCATGGTCGCGTGCCAAGTCCAGCAGCAGTCCGCGGATCTCGACGATCCCGGCCGGGTCGAGCGCGTTGGCGGGTTCATCCAGGATCAATAACTCAGGCTGATGCAGCAAGGCGCGCGCCAGCCCGAGGCGCTGAAAGTTGCCGCTGGAAAGCGTGCCCGCTTTCCGGTCGGCATAGGAGGCGAGCGCCAGTTTCTCGATGATACCGTCCACGGCGCGCCGGTCTGGGAGTCCCTGCATGCGGCGGGCGATGTCCAAATTCTCTCGAACGGTCAGTTCGGGATACGCGGAAGGACTCTCCACCAGATGCCCCACCCTGGCCCACGGCCCGCCGCCTCCCGGACCGATGACCTGTTCCAACACGCGCACCTGTCCCTCGCTCGGGCGGATCATGCCCAGCATGGTGCGGATGGCGGTGGTTTTGCCCGCGCCGTTCAGCCCCAGGAAGCCGTAGATCTCCCCGTATCTGACGTTCAAATTGACCTTGTTCAGGGCACGGAAATTTCCGTAGTATTTCGATAAGTCTTTGGTTTCGATGGCGTAACTCATTTATGCTCCCACGATATATCCGGCAACCAGGTCGATCAGGATGTTCATGGATTCTTCATAGGCGGGCTGCCCGAGATCATCGCGATGCAGGCTGAGGAAGAACAGACTCTTGATCAGGTTTCCAATGGTGCGCGGCGAGGCTTTGACGGCGATCCCTTCGCGTTTGATCTTCTTGATGAGTTGGGCGCTGAACTCTTCATCGCTGCGGGCGTGCTGCAGGGCGCGCTCGGCGGGGATCTTGCGGACGAGATAATCGAAATCGGTCTTGTTGAAATTCTTAAGCAGGGGATAGGCGTCCCACTTCAAGAGAAAGCTTTTCAGCATCTCTCTCACGTTCCGGCGCGCCTCGGCATTCGGATGGATGGCGAACTTCAGGATGGCGGTTTGGATCTCCTGCTCGAAGCCTTCCAGGATCTCCATGAACAGTTCTTCCTTCGATTCATAGAAGAGGTAAAAGGCGCCCTTCGAGATCCCGACCGCTTCGGTGAGTTCATCGACGCTGGTCTTCCTGAGTCCCTGCTGTTCGAAGAGTTTGCGGCCCTTCTCCCGCATTTGTGCGCGGATGGTTTCCTTCTCGTTCTCTGAAAAAGCTTTCGGCATCGGGTTTCCTTCTTGTGACTAAATTTGTAAAAACAGTCACAGAAGAGTATACGGATTTTCCCCGTTAAAGTCAAGGATCGGTACTGTGAAAATCTTCACAAGATTCACACATCTTCCTGACAGTTTCTTGACCTCATGGTCGTACACTCAGGGTGTAGTTTACAAAACACTACACCAAGGAGAAACTCATGAAAAAGATAATTGTTGTGGCTGTACTGGTCTTTGCCGCGCTGACGGCAAGCGGGGTGGGCGTGGTCTCTGCCCAGACGGATACACCGCCTACCGGCGGGAACGGAAGCATGCACGGGCGCGGGATGTTACACAGCTTTATGGTGACGGCCTTCGCCGAGCAGATGAACCTGAACGTGGACGATGTCACTGCCCGGCTCGCGGCAGGCGAGACGCTGCGCGTCATTGCCCTTTCCGAGGGCGTTACGGTAGAGGAACTGCCCGTCCTTATGCAGGCCGTCCGCGCGGCGGCGTTGGATGCAGCCGTAGAGGCGGGTGTCATCACGCAGGAGCAGGCAGATTGGATGACGTCACACCGGGGTGGGCGGCTGGGAACGGCTGATTGCACCGGGACCGGAATGCAGAATCAATTCGGCGGAAAAGGTCACGGCAACGGCATGATGGGCAATCCGTAGCAGACAACCCTTGAAATTAAACAAAAAGAGGCGACTCTCGTAGTCGCCTCTTTTCGTAATTATTCTTTTCCTTCCGAAAGATATTTTTTCACATCTCCGCTGGTCCAGAGTCCGTTCATGACGATATCGTAGCCTCCCATTTGGAGGATTTCCTCCTGCATGGCGGAGAGCTTCGCCAGCAGCGACCGGAAGAGATAGGGACCAAAGCTGACGCGGTTGATGCCTGCCGCCTGCAATTCATCCAGGCGGATGGTCTTGGGCGTGGCGAGGACATTGATCGGCGCGTTGATTCTTTTCCGCAAGAGGGTCAACGTTTCTCTATCCCCGCGCCCAACGGGATAGACACAGTCCGCGCCGGCTTGAGCATAGGCGTTAAGACGCGTCACCACGTCTTCGAGGCGGTCTGCTTCCGAGGAAAATCCTTCGGCGAAGAAACTATCCGCGCGCGCGTTGATGACGAGATGAATGCCGCGTCTCTCCGCGACTTCGCGAATGGCCTTGATGCGTTCCACCTGTTCGGCGATGGGGCGGAGATACCGACTGTCGTCCCAACTGTCTTCGAAGTTAATGCCGACGGCGCCCGTGTCGAGCAATCTCGAGATGTTTTCTTGCAGACCAGTGATCGTGTCAGAATACCCCGCTTCAAAGTCCGCGCTGACAGGAATATCCACGCTGCGGACGATCCTCCCGACGATGTCGAGCATCGTGTCCAGTTTGAGTTGTTCCCCGTCGCTATATCCAAATGCCTCCGCAATTGCGGCGCTGGCAGTGGCGACGGCGGAATACCCTTTCGCCGCCAGCATCCGCGCGCCGATGGGATTCCAAACATTGGGCAGGATGAGCAATCTTCCGTTGTGATGCAGATCGAGCAGCGCCCGGGCCTTGGCAGGTTGTGACATGTTCACCTCGATACTTCGTGAGCGTGATGATGTTCTGCCATTTGGCAAAACAACTGATTCGATTGGCAACCTTCGCATTCCAGTTGCAGGGTCGCATGTTGGATGTTGTATCCATGTGCAAGCATTTCGTGGATATTTTGCTGAATGCTCACGCCTTCGCCAATGGAGACATTGTCAATGACGACGTGGGCGGAGAGCATGCGTAAGTTTTCACTGATGCTCCACACATGCAGGTCGTGGATGTCGCGCACGCCGTCCACGCCGCGGAGATTTGTGACCATTTCGGTGACGTCGATATTTTCGGGCGTGCTTTCGAGCAGGATATGAATAGTCTGCTTGAGGACGCTCCAGGCGTTGAAGAGGATGAAGACCCCGATCAAGGCGCTGACAAGCGGGTCGAGCCAGTTCCAATCGGTGAAGGCAATTACCACTCCGGCGATGACTGCGCCGAGCGTCGAGAGCACGTCACCCATGAGATGAAGAAAGGCGCTGCGTAAGTTGAGGTCGTGCTCGCTTCCTTTTTGGATGAGCCAGGCTGTCCCGGCGTTGATGAGGAAGGCTATGGTGCCGACTCCGATCAATATCCCTGAATCAACTTCAGGCGGAGTCAGGAGGCGTTGCCAGGCTTCGTAGAAGATCCCAACGGCGATCAGAATCAAGGTCGTGGAATTAATCAACGCGACGAGAATTCCCACGCGATGATAGCCGAAGGTTTTGCCGGCGTTGGCAGGTTTGGCGGCGATGCGCAAGGCATACCAACTTAATCCAAGGGCGATGACGTCGGTGAAGTTATGCGCGGCGTCGGTGAGCAGGGCGAGGCTGTTCCCCCAAAGTCCAGCGACGATCTCAACGAGCACGAAGATCGCTGTCAAGGTGAGCGAAAGTGCGATGCGTTTGGTCGTTTGATTGGCGAGGTCGCCGAAGTGAGAGTGAGAATGGGAATGGGAATGGGAATGATTATGCATGATGTCTTTGCTTCAATAGTCTTGCGGAATTTCCAAGAATGCCAAGGTCGGGAATGGATTGCAATGCAGCCGCCAGCATGGGCGGAAGGAAACCAAACGCCGCCAGCGCCAAGCCGATGATGTTATATGCGGCAGTGAAGCCGAGATTTCCTTTGACCACGCGCATGGTTCGTTTGGCGGCTGAGATGACATGCGGGATCAACATCCAGTTTTCGTGCATGAGCGTGATGTGCGCGGCTTCAATGGCAATGTCTGTGCCGACACCGCCCATCGCAATGCCTACATCCGCCTGCGCCAGCGCAGGCGCGTCATTGATGCCATCTCCGACCATCACCACGACATGTCTCTGTGATTGATATTCCCTGACGATCTGGATCTTGTCTTCAGGCATTAAGCCTGCACGATAGGAAATACCCAATGCGTCAGCAACTGATGCGGCAACCGTATCGTTGTCTCCGGTCAATAACTCGATTTTCTTAATTCCAAGGAACAAGGCTTTTTGTAACGCCTCTGGAACTTCGCTTCGCAGCGTGTCGGAAGTTGCAACAACACCTGCAAGTTTTCCCTCCACTGCCACATACAAGACGGTCTTGCCTTGTGCTTCCAAGGCTGGCACCTGCGATGGGATGGAGGTGCCTTCTTGCAATGAGCGCCGTCCCACACTGACGGTTTTGCCGTCCAGAATTGCACGTACACCCATCCCCGCAATGGATTCGAAATTGGAAACGTCATGCAGAGGCAATCCGCGCTCATGGGCGGCGCGGCGCAAGGCGTCGGCGAGGGGATGCTCGGAATAACGGTCAGCCGATGCGGCGTACGAAAGAAGCGAGGCTTCGTCCATGCCATTGAAGGATAGAATATCCGTCACCGTGGGCTTGCCCAGCGTCAACGTTCCGGTTTTATCGATCAATAAAACATCGGCGCGCGCAAGGGTTTCGAGATACTTTCCGCCTTTGATGAGAACGCCATGTTTCGCGTTTGCGCCGATGGTGGCAAGCATGGCAATGGGTGTGGCAAGGGCGATGGTGCAGGAACATGCCACCAGCAAGACTGCCGCCGTGGAAAGCGGATTGCGTGTGAACAAAAAGGTGAGTGCGGCAATGCCCATCACGACAGGCAGATAATAGGTGCTGAATTTGTCTGCAAATTGCTGGACGGTGGCGCGATGGGCTTCGGCTTCTTCCATCATTTTGACCACACGCCCAAACGTGGATTGCGCCCCCACGGCTTGTGTTTTCACTTTGAGCGTGCCTTGTTTAAGCAGGGTCGCCGCATATACCTTTGACCCGATGCCTGCGTCTGCTGGTGTTGATTCACCGGTCACGGAAGATTGGTCTACGGCTGCGTGCCCGGCGATGACTTCGCCATCAACCGGAATCTTTTCACCTGGGCGGATGACAACGATGTCATTCAGTTTTACTTCACTGACTGAAATTTCTTTTTCTTCGGCGTTAACTTCCACTCGTGCAGTTTGTGGGGCAAGCGCAGTCAGGTCTTTGACCGCGCGTCGCGCACCTTCCGCGGTGAGGCGTTCCGTGTAGTTGCCGATGTGCATGAAGAACACCACCACCATCGCCGTGGTCCATTCTCCGACGATGAGCGCGGCAAGCGTCCCAATAGACATGAGGGTGTGCGAGATAACCTGGCGTTTGAGCGTGGCGCGGATGACATTGGCAAAGATCGGCGCGCCGCCAATCAGCACAAGCAATGCTCCAATCGGGAAGGGGATGATCTCGGTCAACCCATCGAGTAGTCCCAGCCATTCACCTGCCACCACCAATAAGATGATCGCGCCAAATGCCAGCCCGAGCGTAGTCAAGATGCGCCGGGAGAATTCGCCCAATGCAGCATTAGGAGTTGCGGCGTCACCTTGCGCTTCGGCGACGGAATATCCTGCTTCTTTCACTGCCGTGCGGATGTCACTCATCTTTGCCAGCGACGGATTCAACTGTACGATGGCTTTTTCCGACGAGAGAAACACATCAACTTTCTGCACGCCGCTCACGCCAGAGATGGCACGCTGCACATGCTGAGTACATTCTGTGCAGTCCATGCCGGTGATGGGGATTTCAATGGTTTGGATTTGCTTCATCTATTCAGTTTCCAATATTTGCCCAGCTTCCAGCCAGGCAGTCGTCCCGCCTTCCAACATCCACAGATTGGTATACCCTGCTTCAAGCAATGTGGCGATAGCTTCCTTTGCCATGCCCGAGGTCAGGCAGTAGACAAGAAGCTTCGCATCTTTCTCCGCCGGGAGTTGATCCAGTTTCTGCGAGATCTCATCATAGGGTAAGTGCAGGTCGGTCTGCGGAATATTTCCCTCAAACGGCGTGTGGACATTGACCAGCAGGAAGTCTTTTTTCTCCAGCATGGTTTGCAATTCATCAACGGTGACCACGCGATAGGACAGTCCGTTCATTTCAGCTTCAACGCCCACGGTTTGTTGGCAGGACGTCAACATCATTGTCATAGCCAACATCAAGAAAGCGATGAAGCGGGCGCTTATTCTCATTTCAATTTCCTTTTGTCAAATCATGGTTCCACGGGATAGCCTGCATTGATCCAGGCTTCAAAACCGCCGAGCAAGGGAGTTACATTGGTAAAACCGTTTTCGTTCAGGATGAACGCCGCACGGGCGCTCTGTTCTTCGCTGGGTCAGGTACAGTAAGGGATGATCCACTGATTTGGATCGAGTTCGGCGAGGCGCGCTTCCAATTCCGTGGTTGGGATGTTAAGCGAGCCAGTGATGTGCTGCCCGGCAAACGCTTCTGCCGAACGCACATCTACAAATACGGCCGTACCCGCATCAAGTGCGGATTTGGCATCTGCAAGAGAGACGCGTTGAATCTCCGGGTAGGGAATATCCTCTTGGGCAGTAGTAGCCGTGCTGCTGTTCTGGTTGAACAACAGGAACGCTGCAATCAGCAATATGATCCCGCCGCCAATGAACAGGAAGAGCGCTGGCTGCTTGTTGTCATTTTTCCTTTTTCTTTTGGGCATGTCGGTTTCCTTTTCTCGTATAAAGTTTTCTTAAGAATCACCCATGTTGAACGTGATCCAATCCCAATGTGAATAAACGCGCGACATGGTCATCATCCAGCGAGTAGAAGACCTGCCTGCCTGATTTACGCGCACGGACCAGATGCATTTGGCGCAGTCCGCGCAGCTGATGAGAAACGGCAGATTCGGTCATGTCAAGTTCGTCGGCAAGGGCACGCACACTTTTTTCATCACCGATCAATAGGGAAATGATGCGGATGCGGCTCGCGTCACTGAGGGCGCTAAAGAGTTCGGCAAGTTGGATGGCTTTTAGTTCGGTTAATTTTATCATTGAATATATGAACAAGTATTCATATATTATCCTGAAAAAGAAGATGTGTCAATATGTTGTTTGACACATCTTCTGTAGTTATGCCCAGCCGAGTAATCTGGCAATGCTGGCGGTTAGGAATGTGACGAGGAAGGCGGTTCCCAGCGTGATGACCACACTGACCGTTGCCCATTTCCAGGACTTGGTTTCTTTGTAGATGGTCATGATGGTTGTGGCACAGGGATTGTGCAGTAAGGCAAACAGCATCAAGTTGACAGCAGTGAGCAGGGTCCAGCCGTTGCCGTTCACTAACAGGTCAAAAATGGCGGCGTTGGAGGAGGGACCATCGATCATCATGCCTGCGCCCATGTACATCATCATCATGGTTGGGACGACAATCTCATTGGCGGGGATGGCGATGATGTACGCAAGCAGGATAACGCCGTCGAGACCGAGCAACAAGCCGAAAGGATTGAGCCAGTCTGCGATGGCGCGGGCGAGGTTGACATCACCGTATGGGATGTTTGCCAGCAGCCAGATGATAGCGCCTGCCGGGGCGGCAGTTTGCATGGCGCGCCAGAGGACGAAGATGGTGCGGTCGATGATGGAGGTGTAGAGGATACGTCCGAAGTTCGGCTTACGGTAAGGAGGCAGTTCCAGTGTGAAAGCAGACGCTTCGCCCTTGAGAACTGTCTTGGACAGGAGCCAAGACATTAAGAAGGTGAACACGACCCCGATCAAGACCACAGCGACAACTGTCCCGGCGGCGATGAAGGAGGTGATGGCTGCCGGGAAGGCAGAAGCTACGAAAACAGTAGCAAGCATAATCAAAGTCGGGAAGCGCCCATTACATGGGACAAAGTTATTCGTGAGGATGGCGATCAGGCGTTCACGCGGCGAGTCGATGATGCGAGTCGCTACCACGCCAGCGGCATTACAGCCAAAGCCCATAGCCATGGTCAGCGATTGCTTGCCGTGTGCGCCGGATTTTTTGAACATCCAATCGAGGTTGAAGGCGACACGTGGCAGGTAGCCGAGGTCTTCGAGGAAGGTAAATGCGGGGAAGAAGATCGCCATGGGCGGGAGCATTACGCTGATGACCCAGGCAAGGCCGAGATAGACGCCATCCCAGAGGAAGCCGGTAAGCCACCAGGGCGCACCGATTTGATTGAAGAAGTTTCGCCCGATGTCGCCCAGAGCGAAGAGCAGGTTGGCAATGGCTTCGGAGGCTACGTTTGCGCCGGAGACCGTCAGCCAGATGACGATGCCAAGCAGGATAAGCATGATCGGCAAACCAAAAATGGGGGAGGTGACGAGGCGATCCACTTTTTGGTCAAAGTCATATTTTTTGTCGCTGGAGGTTTTGACCGCGCGCTTTGCGATCTTCTCTGCCTCACTATATAGTGACTTGACGATTTCATCGCGAAAACCAGTTGATAAATTATTTCGTAAAGATTCGGCTTTCGCCAAAACGTCGTTGGGTTGAATCGTTTCCATAATTATTGTCTTCCTTCCACGCTCATCTTCTTGCTGAATTGCACATCCTGTTGATACTGGCGTGAGACGATCTCATTCAGTTCGCCATCGGTGATGGCTTTCTGAACGCGCGCATCTCCGTCTAACAGACGGATCGCCAGCCAACGCGCATTGGGGATTCCTGGCGCGAGTTGTTTGATCATCGGCACCAGTTCGTTGACTGCGTTCTGGAATTCAGGCGTACCCTCCACACGTAAAGGTTTGGTTTCCGTTTTACCTTCGATGACCTCTGCAACGGCGCCAAGCAGGGTGTGAATCCCTTCGCCAGTGCGGGCAGTGATAGGGATGGCAGGAATGCCCAAATCGCGCGAGAGCGAACGCGCATCCACTTCGAGACCTTTGCGGCGGGCTTCATCCATCAAGTTGACGGCAACCACGACATGCTCTGTGATCTCCATGACTTGCATGACGAGATTCAAATTGCGCTCCAGGGCTGTCGCATCGGTCACGACGATCGTGCAGTTTGGCTGCCCGAACAAAATAAAATCGCGGGCTACTTCTTCGTCCTGGCTGGCAGACAATAAAGAGTAGGTGCCGGGCAAGTCGACAAGTTTGTAGCGCAGTTTGTTGAATTCAAAGCCACCTTCTGCGCGGGTGACAGTCTTGCCTGGCCAATTGCCGGTGTGTTGTTTGAGACCGGTCAATGCATTGAATAAAGTGGATTTTCCAGTGTTGGGATTTCCAGCCAACGCGATCACACGGTCAAAATCGCCGACTTTGATTCCCATTTGTTCAAGTTGTGTAAAAGCCGGGCATGTCTCGCAATGTTCGGTAGGGAGGACAACTTTTGTGTTCGACATTTTTTCTCCAATAAATTAGATCGGTTTGACCCAGATCTGTGCGGCTTGGTCTTTTCTTAATGCGATCAACGTTCCGCGCACGCGATAGGCGCGCGGATCGCCGAAGAAATTTTTCAGCTCAGGATAGATCATCGTTCCAGGAGTCAGCCCAAGGTCCAGAAAGCGGCGACGGGTGAAGCCCTGTACCGCTTCATCCAACGTCACGATCTCGCCGCGCTGGTCATGCGATAATTCGAATAACGGAACTGCTTCGCGCTTTAGCATTTCGCTCTCAGGTAGCGCCGCGACGTGAATATTGGATGCCACTGCAGGTGCCAGCCGATATTCGTTTTCGCCATCGCTCAAAACATATCGGTTGGGCGTTTTTTCGATGATGCGAATGTCTTGTCCCAAGCGCAGCCCAGCCGCCAAAATTTGTTGATACGCCAGGGCAGGCTCGTCTTCGAGATGAACGATGCGAGCCGGGCGATCTGGCTGCCATGCTGTGATGGGCATGCCCTCGGCGCGATTCAATTTGCCTTCGCGGGTTGGGATGGGATCTCCATGTGGGTCACGAGTGGGATGACCAAGCGCCGCATCCAACTCGTTGAGTTGGGCCTCGGTGAGAGAGTGCTCGCGTTTGTGAGCTTCATCGTGGATCTGCTTCAACGGCATGCGTGCTTCGTCTGCAAGATAGCGTTCCCATAAACGATGGGCGCGGACTACATGCAGTGCCCATCGCTCGCCCTTGGCTGTGAGATGGATTTCATTTCCGCGCGATTCGACCAAGCCTTGAGTTTCCATGTCTTCGATGAGGCGGGTTGTTTTTGCGCGCGGCAGGTCGAGAGTCCCTCCCAGAGATTCGGGGGAGGCGTGGCGTCCCTGCTGCTCACGGTCGAGGAGATGTTTGAGCGCATCCTCCACTTGCTCGCGGGCTTGCCCGGCGCGATAATTTTTATACAAGGCGAGCAACCCCACGCGTGGGATGAAGATCGCAACGAGACCAATGATGATGGTGAAAACCCAGAACGTTGTATTCATAAGCACCTCACGATAAAAGTTTAGGCAGTAACCTGCCAGTGTGTTTCATGTAGTTTTTGTATTGCTCGCCAAATTGTTCGATGAGCAACTTCTCTTCTTCTGGCACGCGGATGGCGATGACCGACACAATGATGGCGATTCCGCTAAAGCCGATGAACCAGTTCGAGGTCAGGAAGAGAACCGCGATCTGCATCAAAAGGAAGGCAAAATAGATGGGGTGACGCATCCGCGCATAGGGACCTTCGGTCACCAAGGCGGGGACGTTCAGCAAACGCATGGCCGGGTCAAAGTCCGCGCCGAGTTTTTGGCTGAGGGTCTTATGACTCCAGGCATTCAGAATGATCGCGAAGATTCCCAGACCCAATCCCATCCAACGCGTCCAAGTGGGGAAGGGGAAATTTGACCATTCCATCCAGTGTGGTGCGAACGTCCACACCAGAACGCCAAGGTAAAAGGGAATACCGAAGATGGTGCGAAGCTTCAATAAAAGCGGAACTTCGTTTTCATTGTGCATTTTCATGCGAGTGGCTTTATCTTATTTGCCTGCCTTTCCTTTTTTCGAGTAAGCGGTCATCACATAGGCAAAGCTGAAGAAGATGACAAAGAATGCGATTTTGAAAAAGATTTCGAGAGTCATATTTTTATCCAATTCTGTAAGGGCGCCCCTATAACATATTTCTAAAACTTCGGTAAAAATCTACCCGTTCGCTGCATGTATTCGCGATATTCATTGCCGAATTTTTCGATGAGATTCGCTTCCTCTTTAGGTGTACGGATTGCCAGGATCGTAAATGCCAACCCTGCCATCACAAGAATGAACCAACTATCCGTCATCAAACTGACAGAGACGAAGAGGGATGTGCCAAGGGTGTAAAGTGGATGACGGATCCAGCGATAAATTCCATGTGTTACCAATTGATGATTCTTTCGCGTCGCGCTGACGGGGGTGATTCCGCTTCCGATACTGCTGAACATCCAATACAACAATCCAAGGCAGACGACGCCAAGCACGATCCCAAACCAACGCGCCAGTTCGGGCAATCCAAGCTTGGACCATGCCATCCAATCTGGATTAATGAGATAGATGATCGGGCTGAGCCAAAGCACTAATCCGCCGATGGCGATGAGGAACATGAGCAGCTTGCCATCCAGATTGCGAGATAATTTCTCGCCGCTGTTGCGATCCGCTTTGCTGCGGAAATAGGAAGAAATGCTGATGCCCGTCACAAGGATCAGGGCTGTTGAAATTCTAAAAATGGTTTCGTTCATTGGGGTGAACCTTTCTGTACTTGCATTTTTATTCTGCTAAATCGGAAATCACACTGCGAACAACCTTGCCCGATCGTGCCAGTCCGTTTGAGGTCAATGCCCATGCCAGGGAAGAGGATGTAATCGACATAACACATGTATGGGGTAAGATCATCCGCTCCTTGCCGATGAAAGAACTTCACAATGGCACATTCCAAATAATTGATGCCCCATTCGTATTCACCCGGCTTACCGTCCACCACTTCGTAGACAAAATTCCCGGCATATTCTTTTTGTCGAGAGATCAATGCTTTACGTTGAGTACGTTTGCACCAAAACTCAGACATGTACAACCTGCCAAGCAGGCTTCGCAAAAGACGCGGCATCGTTTCAACTTTTTTCTCCGAAATGCGATGGATCAACGCGCCGATCTCTTCTGTGGTTTTGCCTTCCTCTTTCAATACAAAATACAACGCCAGAAAACTACCAACTTGAGTTAACGTATCAGTATGAGGATTGTCCCAGCCGCCGATGTAGGGCATCTCTGTCAGCAGCGCCTCATAGCGGACCTCGGACCTGCGGACGACATCATCGGCTTTTTCTCGCCCAAGGCTGGCTTCCATGAATCCACGCCCGAGTTTCATGATGGCTCGATGTTCTTTGAGGAATTTCTTCTTATTTCTAAAGTAAAAGTCGGTTTCTAGTTTCATTATTCGATCTCTACAAATATTTTCGTAGTGATATTGAGTCCGAGGACATTGGATTTCCTGCCAACTTTGACGGTCAGGTTGTTATCAAAGGATGAATAGTCTGTGATCTCGATCTGAACGCCGGGGGTGAGTCCCAAACTGTTGAGATGACGAAGCAGGTTTGGGTCTTGTGAGATGACGCGTTGTATGGTGGCAGATTGATTTGGGCGCAACGCCGAGAGCGGCGTTGAATCATCCACGGGCATTTTCAAATCTTCAGTGGGGATCAACTCGCCATGTGGATCACGCGTCGGGTTGCCGAGTGCCGCGGCGATGCGTCGTTCGAAATCTTCTGAAATGACATGCTCCAAGCGCTCCGCCTCTTCATGAACTTCATCCCACGAATAGCCGAGAGTTTGCACCAGCCAGGTTTCGAGCAGACGATGATGACGGATCACTTCAAGCGCAGCGCGTTTCCCAGCGGGGGTGAGCGTAACGCCTTGGTGTTTTTGGTATTCGACCAGTGCGGGTTTCTCCGCGGCAAGTTTTTGAATCATCCCAGTGACCGATGCGGGCTTGATCTCCAGCTCGCGCGCCAGATCATTGGTGCTGGCGGGTAGTCCGCATTCGGTCAGTTCGTAGATGCGTTTTAGATAGTCCTGCGCAGATTTGGTCATCGTCTTGGGCATGTCAATTCCTGTTAGTTGGATTTCATTTTGCGAAAACGGAAGTCACATTTATCGGCTCCGTTCGCGATGGTTCCCGTGCGGATCAATTCGATCCCATTGAAGCTGGTCGTCAGATAATCGATGCGGCACATATGCTTGGCGAACTGACCAGCATTTTCCGTTTGAAAAAGTTTGCAGATTCCACATTCGGTAAAGTCGTACCCGTAATCGAACTTGCCTTCCATGCCTTCCACAAACTGCACGACGAAATCACCGGGATACTCCCGCTTCTGCGACTTTTCGCTAAGTTTGCGGAACATCATTTTGAACAAGCCAGTTCCAGCCAATGCGCCTTGAAGTTTTGCCGCCCAGCGTGGCTGCTTTTGGACAAAATCCTCCGCGATTCGGTAACACAGATCGCCGATGGAGTCATCATTGTGTCCGCGCTTATTCAAAATCTTATACAAACTCAGAAACCAGGCGGCGATTACCAAATTCTCTGTTAGCAGATTCTTGTCACCGCCAATGTAGGGAAGGCGGGGGAGGAGTTCGAGAAACTCCGCGTGCATCTCTTGCAGGATACTTTCCGCTTCGACGGGAAATTCGGAAGCAAGGATCTGTTTAAAACTTTCTTCTTTTTTCTTGAATTGAGCCAGAAGTTTCGTCTGGTTTTCGGTGTAGTACGTTGTATTCATGGATACCTGTAATCTCTAAAATTTAGTCTTGACTAAATATATTTTAGGTTAGGCTAAATAATTTGTCAAGGGTTGGGTCTTGACTCTTGGAGGGGAAGTCTGTACAATAAACTTTGTTAGTACAGTGAATTTACAAAGTATCTAGCGTCTCAAATCTCTGCGTGTAAGCAATATGGAAGAATCCCATGAAAAAAGCGACACACCAGCAAACCAAGCAACACAATCGTGATCTTGTCCTGCGGACGATTTTTGCCAACGAGTCCATCAGCCGCGCAGAGGTGGCGCGCATCACCAACCTGACCCGCACCACGGTGTCAGATGTGGTCAACGGCTTACTGGAAGAAGGATTGGTCGAAGAGGTTGGCAGAGGCGAATCCATCGGCGGGAAAACGCCGATCTTGCTCAGTGTTGTCGCGGACTCACGCTATCTGATCGGTTTGAATCTCGCACAGGATAAATTTATCGGTGCAATCGTCAATTTACGCGGGGAAATCAAAGAAATGGTGGAAGAGCCCGTCCACGACGATGACGGCAAGACCGCCCTCGACCTCGTCTATCACATCATCGATCAATTGATAAAGAAACGCATCAAACCCATCGTTGGAATTGGCGTTGGTACTCCAGGCTTGGTCAATACCCGTGAAGGGGTGGTGGTCAATGCCGTTAACCTCGAATGGCAGGACTTGCCACTCGGTCAGTTGTTGGAGAAGAAATACAAGATCCCTGTTTCTGTCTTGAACGACAGCCAGGCGACGGCCATCGGTGAATATGTCTATGGCGGAGATCATTCTGATAACGACAACTTGATTGTGGTCAATGTCAAGCATGGCATCGGCTCGGGGATTCTGGTCAATGGACGGCTATTCCAAGGTGACGGCGGTGGCGCTGGCGAAATTGGTCATGTGGTGGTTCAGGAAAATGGCGAACTTTGTCGTTGTGGAAAACATGGTTGCCTTGAGACGGTTTCCAGCGCGCGCGCCGTGCTCAAACATTTGAAGTTGACCTCTCTTGAGAAGGCACAGTCCACATTTGAGGCAGGAGAAGCCAAGACTACGCAGGTTGTGGACAATGCCGCGCATTACCTTGGAATCTCCCTCGCTAATTTGATCGGTACGCTCAATATCGAAAAGATCGTCCTCACTGGCGATATGACTCGTTTTGGCGCAAAGTGGCTGGATGCCGTCAACGCATCCATGCGGAATGCGGCGCTGTCTCGACTTTCTGAAAATACAAAACTCGAGTTGGGTACGCTCGACTATCGGGCTTGCATCCTCGGTGCATCGGCGTTCCTGTTGCTCGACGATTACTCACTACTATTCAATTAGGAAATCAACATGCAATTGATCGAACCCAAAGTCAAGCCGCCGTTGGATGAGAATTTTCGCCCTGCGGTCTTGGCGAATCAAAATTTTCAGCGCAAGGTCAAGCTGGTGGGTGTGCGGGCGGTGATCGGGTTGGAAAGAGGCGC
>JAHDWC010000078.1 GCA_023382575.1 Anaerolineales bacterium | reverse complement strand
TGATTCCCCGCATCGGTGCGGCTAGCGCGTTGATCACGCTCATGGCGGGGCAGATCCTCGTCGCATCTATTTTGGACCATTTTGGATGGTTGGGCGTGGCGCAGCGTTCAATGGATATTCAACGCATCATTGGTTTTGCAGTGGTGATGTTTGGTGTCTGGCTGACGGTGAAATAGATAGCAACTTAAACAGAGAACGGTCACAAAGGCGAATTCCTTTGTGACCGTTTTGTTTTTCGGTTATTCCTTCGTCACCATGTATTGATGGATGAGATGCGCGTATCGGTTCTGCAAGCGGATGAAGTGGTTTTGGATCGCATCCGCTTCGGAGCCTTCGAGCACGAGGTACTTGCCTTTTTCCACGCCTTCGCGCGCGATCTCGCGGCAGACCGCTTCGGTGATCAACTCTGCCAGCAGTACCTGACCCTGCACGGTCGTGTCGAGGCGGTTGTTTTCATCCAGATAGATTTTCACAGACGGCGCCGCCGTAGCGATGACGATGCTCGAGTTGACGCGGTCGTAATAAACACGTTGGCGCGGATCGGTGCGGTCGTCGAAGTTGATGTCATTGAAGAGGGCGTTGCTGCCGCGTGGGGCAGGCGGGATGAGCGTCTCTTTTTTAGAATGTACCTGTACGATGGCTTGTGCGCGATTCCTGCCGAGATACGCCGTGACCGTGCCTTCGCCTCCGACCTGCCGACCTTCCACCTTGACGCGCGCCTCCAAAACCGTGGGGTCGGTCTTGTGCGGCTTGAGTACCACCTGCGGCGTAGCGACGATGATCTCCGGGCTGTTAGAGATGATGCTGGCGGTTGCATTGGTGCGTTCGTTTTCGCCCAACGCCACGCGCAGAGTCAGCAGGGCGGTCTGACCGGTCTGCACGTACAACCGTTCAGGGACAAACCCCATGCCAGATTCGGGCACTTCAAGTTTACGGATACCCTCCCCGTCGCGTTGGTCGCGCAATTCGGTCACTGCGATGGTGTTCAACTCATGCAGGGCGCGGTCCAGTTTCTGGCGCAGTTTTTTATCCAGTTTGGTTTGCTCATCATGGATGGCATGATCGCGTTCAGCTTGGATGAGCGGCTCGAGTTTGCCTTCCACTGCAGTTTTCAACGCCTTCGCAAAGGGATGCGTCCAGTTGATTCCGTCGCGCGTGGCGGTCAGCACGGGTTCGTCGTTCTTCAACAGGTCATGCAGATAATCGCACTGGATCGAACCATAGAAATATGCTGCATACGGATCGTTCTCGAACTTGAGCATCGTCAACGAAATAACCGTGGCGCGGCTGATGACCAGTAGACCACCGTCCGCGTAATCGCCTTCCTCGCCGCGCATCGAAAGCTGGATGCCCGAGCGATAGACTTCCAGTTTGGCGTTGGCAGGAAAGCCGGGGATCTTGAGGCGTTCGCTCAGCACTTTTTCGCCGCGTGGCGCGCGATAGCTGAGTTCATATTCTTGACGGACTTTCCAATCTGAACCCATCTCGCGCAGCACAATGCGGCGTTTGGGATTGCTCATGATCGGGCGCAGTTCAAAATGTCGCTGCAAATAATTGCGCAGATTATTGTATTGCGGCATCTTCACATCGTCGCGCGAGACGATAATCTCCACCATCGTGCTATTGCCTTGCGGTACATTGTATTTTTCACGCAGCGGCACTGTCGCGCGGACGGGGTCATCCAGGTCAAAGGTCGGCACGCCTTTTTTCAACAACAGCGAACACGAATAAAAATTCGCGCCTTTGAACGAACGCACGTAGCCATATCCCAACCCAAAGATGGAATCCTTCAAGCCGCGTCCCCACATGCCGCGTACATGTTTATCTTCCTTCAAGCCGCTGGTAGCTTCACCGTAGGTTCCCACCACTTTATCCATGCGTGAGTCGGTCATGCCTTCGGCAAAATCCTGAATCCGGATCACGGAATTCTTGTGCTTGCGCAACACTTCGATGACGATCACGCCTTCAGTGGATACGCCCGCATGTTCAAGGCGCGAATAACTATCATTGCTATTGGTAATGACTTCGACCAGCGCGCGCATCACATCTTTGCGGATCGCCTGATCCGCTTGTTGAATCGCCACGCGGTCTGCATACTGTAACTTTCGACTGCTTGCCATAAAAACCTTTCTAAATCTTCAACTTTTTGGCGGGTTGTTTTGCGTTCAATAAAGGCGCAAAACTATCCTCGCAAAAAGTCAGGAATGTGATCAGATCCGTGCGGTTGTGGATGCCCGCATAACGCTTGAACAACTCCACATTGCGCTTCAACGTTTCCGCCGAAGACTCCATCGTCGCGTACAGCATATTGCGAAAATCGAACTCACTGATCCGCGCCTTGCCGCCGTTCTTTTTATATTGCTGATACGCATCCGAGCGCTCCATCAGCTTGACGATTTTCCCCGCCTTGTCCTTTTCCTCTTTCGAGATTTGGATAACTGGGGAAACGGTCTGCGTCTTGACGGGTCTCGCCTCTTTCTCAACCTTGGGCTTGCTCGCTGAAACCTCAGGCTTTTTCTGCGCTGGCGGCGCGACAAAACCCAGAGTCAACTGTGCGGGTTGCGTGTTGTGAGGCTTTGCTCCCTTTGGTTTTTCAATAGGTGCCTTGCTAACTTTTTTCTTGACACTCACAACTTTGTGACTCGGCACTTTTTTGCTTGCCGGCTTTTTGCTTTTTGTTGACTCTTTTTCCTGAACCGGCGCCTTCTTGACTGGAACTACAACCTTCTTGACGACCTTCGGCTTTGCTTCAGGTTTAGCCGTCTCTTTGACCTCGACTGTTTTTTTCTCAGCAACTGGCGCGGATTCTTTTTTCGCTTCCGATTTGCGGACGGGTTTCTTCGCAGTCTTCTTGGGCGTGGTCACAACCTGCTTGGCAGGCTTCTTCTTCTCAACTGGTTTCTTGGGGAGCAGTTTTGAGGATTCAGGTTCAGCCGCTTTCAGTGGAACAGTCTCTACCGTTACAGGTTCAACTTCAATCTGCGGTTGAGGCGCTTCCACTTTCTTTGGCTTGGGCAGTTCGATTCCCAAAGATTTCGCTGTCCGTTTGGCGGCTTGTTTGCCCTTAACCTTCAGCGCATATCCCTCCGCAGACGTCCCTTTGATATAACCTCTTTCGCGCGCATCTTGCAAGCGGCGTGCCACCAGCGCCGAATCGGGCCAGTAGAAATAATTCTTCAGGGAAAAACTTTGCGGGAATAAGCGGAAGGAGATGGATACGATCTCTTCCGTCGTGGCGGGTAGTTCATCATTATGCAAAAGTTGAATCGCAAGCAAGACAAGCTCTACCTGCGGGATGTTTGCATACAGGTCGGCTTTGAATTCAGACAGGATTCGTTTTGTGGGCGTTGTTTCAGCCAGGGATTCAGGTGACATGGATTCGCTGTGCCTTGATCAGGATGATTCTATTTTAACTGATGTTGTTGATTCGAATTCACGGTTGCAGATTAACCTGATAAACAACCACGTTGTATGCAGGGTTTTCATACACCAGCATGAATACATCTGGCGCGGATTCAAGTATGGGCAGAACTTCTCTGACGGTTTTATCCAACTCGGTATTACGCGGCGACCCCAGCGGCGGCGCAATGATGATGTAGTCAATGCCCTGGTTTTCAATATATTTTTTCAAGTCTTGGTCATTCTTCGGGAAACCAATCGTCGTGCGTTTAACATGTACATACGCAGGCACAGGTTCGTTCACCATCACAATTGCATCAGCCGGTGCATTCTCCGCCAGCCAGCTTGTCCCAATCGAAAGATCAGTCATCTGTTCGCGGACAGGGGAGCGCCAATCTTGAATGTTTCTCGCCAATAACGTCAGCACGATTATAGCTGTCACACCATAGAGGCTGCGTGTAGCAAAACGAGCGTTGTGTCCGATCATTTTGTTGATCAGCCAGGTTGTCCCATGCAGAAAATAAAAATACAGCATCGGCAGGATCGGGATCAGAAAACGTGCTTTCACACTCCCCACCTTCGGATTCCAAAACGCCAGAATGCCCAACACATAAATGATGAAATAAAGATGCATCCATTCCAGCTTGGGCTTCCAGGTGAACAAACCCACAAGGATGATGGACAAAACCAAGCTATTTAAAATGAACGTCAGCCAGCCCAAACCAAAGCTCGTCAAGATCGCATCCAGCCGCGAACCGAAGATGGGAATCAACGAACCAGCGAGGACGCCATCAAAATATCCGAACGCATTCGAACTGATTTGATACATCTTCTCGATGAGTGAACCACTGAGTACTTGCGCCTCATATCCTGACGAGATAATGGTTCCGCCATTGCGGAGGTTAATCCACGCCTGGAGCAGAATCCCTCCTGTCAGAATCACTGCGACAACTCCAACGTCACGCCAGCGGCGAGCAACCAGAAGATACACGATCAACGATACTGAAAGCGCGATCCCAATCGTGCGAATCTGCTGCGTATAAAATGCAAGCAGGGTGACAAGGATAAGCCATCCGATTTTCTTGCCGTGTTCCTTGTCAAATAACGATAATGCCAACAGGGAAAAAAATAGATACGCTGATTCAGACATGACCGTGACGGATGCGCCGATGAGCAATGGATTAAGCGCGATCAAGCTGGTGAGAATCTCAATGGCTGGAGATGGCAATCGTTTGGAAAAAATCTTATAGCTTAGTGGGATCGAAGCCAGCCAAAGAAATAGCGAGACAACTTTGAGTGCGTCGTAATTTTTGGGGAAGATCAAGGTGAATGGTGCAAGCAGCAGCGGCCACCCCGGAGGAAAGTTCCGCTCAATTTGAGGGCGCGGAAAGTTAATGAGCTGATAGCCTTGTCCGCTGCTGAGGCTCTCCGCCAGGATGATGTAATGTGCATCGTCGTAGGAGGTACCAATCTGCAACGAGTCGAAACGCAGCAGGGCAAAAATGGCGCTGACGATGACCAGCAGAATCAAAATGAGGGTGGAGCGATGCTGTACCATGATTATCTGTGTGTGATGGCTGAATAGAATTCGCGCAGGAAGTTGGATGGGTGGGTGGCGATCAGGCGCGGCTCGGCAAAGCCAGCTTCAACGGCAAGTGTGCGAAATGTCTGAAACGAAAAAGGATATGGGACCCACGGATTACCTGAATCTGTGTTGTATTCGATGACGATTAACGTTCCACCTGGTTTGAGATAAGACTGGACGTGTTGTAAGATTTTTCTTCTGTCTTTGAAATAATGGAACGAGTTCGCTGCGATGATGCCATCTAGGAGAGGGAGTTGTAACGTTCGCGAAAAATCACCAGTGATGAGATGAAGATTGCCTGTTTCCCCGAAGCGGATTCGATGCTCACGCTCCAATTGCTGCAGGCTGGAGCTATCTTTGTCTACGGCATGGATGTCTGCGAAAGCGCCGAGCACTTCACGCAGGGCAAGTGTAAAAGCGCCAGAACCAGCTCCAAGGTCCGCCCAGGAGCCGCCCTGTTCCAGCCCAGCAGGTTTGATGAGGTTGACATGATCGGTATGATCCATACACGTATCGTATCATAAATGTCGCTTATCATTTTCTGGAGGTGATTTTTATCTGCTTTTCTTTCATCTCTTGTTACGGTGTAATGAAATCGTGTATGATGTAACTATATTTTCTCGGGGCTGTTCCTTATGATGTGTTTTGGGGAAATTCTCGGGGGAGTATCATTTCAATTAGGAGGAACATTCAGAATGAAGAAACAGTTGATCGCCCTGCTCGTTCTATCTCTGCTTGTAACGGCTTGCAGCAATATCATGGCGGCGCCGACCCCTACGGTCACGCCTGAACCGCCAACGTCCACACCAAGCCCAATGCCTACGGCAACGTCCACGCCCCAGCCGACGGCAACTCCCAATCTCGCTGCGACGGCTGCGTTTAAGGCAACGCAATCTGCTGCGGATGTGGTGGTGGACATGGAAGATATATTGGGAGATACGGAACTCGCCTACGAAACGGGCGGGCTTTTGTGGCAGCAGAGGGAAAATCTCGAAATTGAAATGAAGGGACCAGACTCCAGATATCTACCCTTTGCAGAAGATATGGAAGGTAAGAATTTTGTCCTTAAGTCTGATGTTACCTGGAATGCCACCGGTATTATCATCTGCGGCGTTATGTTCCGCTCGGAACCTAATTTTGCCGAGGGCGATCAATATCAGTTCCTGTTCCTGCGTTTTTCTGGTGCGCCGGCTTGGGCAGTTGAATATCATGAGTTTGGGTACTTCAGTAATTCTCCAACTGGGGTGAAGTATTCCAGCGCCGTAGACCTGGAAAATGGCGCCACGAATCAGTTCCTGTTGATCGCAAACGAAAACGAGTTCACAGTTTTCATCAATGGTGTTCGTCAGGGCAGGTACTTTGACAACAGTTTCCAACGTATGGAGGGCGATTTTGCATTCCTGGCTTTGCAAGATTCCGGCGAAGGAAGTTGTCGATATGAAAATACATGGATTTGGGAATTGAAATAAACGCCTAAACCAAAACAGCGGAGACGTTAAGTCCCCGCTGTTTTTATAAGGTAAAAGCGAGCAAAGCTGCCATTCCACAAAGGAACAGGTTGATAAGGATCAATGTGACCCACAGCCAGATCATTGCAGATGGAGCTTTACGTTCAAGCAGCGCCTCAGCGGGATTTTGAGGGTTGTAGTACACCGTGACAGATGAACCTGTCGGATAGCGTCCCACAACAGCCAGCGCGCCAGAGCCGCCCCATTCCATGCCGGGGCTGATTTTGCGGCTTTGATAATCTGTCCCTCCGACCCGATATTGATACAAAACGACCGGGTAATTGACCATGTGACCCTTGCTGCCACGTCGCGCTTCCAACATAGACGTGAGGATTGTCCCGGTGGTGGAAGACCAATCCTTTGCCTTCGCTGCACTGAGTTGTGACGCGAGGATGATTCCAAGCAAAATAGCGGAGATGACAAATTGGGAGAAGCAAATTGAACCGACGGCGATCCAAGTCTCTGTGCTGATAGTTTCCATGAAATTCTCCTTATACCGATACGACTTTCCCAATGTATAAAAATCATTGTGGAGATTCAATCAACCGTAGGTCATGCCGTTATAATCAGACCATTAGAGGTGAGCCATGCTGAACAACAAACAACTTGCAGACATATTTACTCTGATCGCCAACCTGCTGGAGATCAAAGGTGAGATCATTTACAAGACGCTTGCCTATCGCAAAGCGGCAGAAAGTTTAGAGTCATTGGGACGTGAGGCGGGCGAATATTGGAAGGAAGGAAAACTGTCCGATATTCCCGGCGTGGGTAAAGCCATCGCCGAAAAGATCGACGAGTTGCTTTCCACGGGCAAGCTTGAATTTTTAGAGAAATTAAAGAAGGAAGTGCCAGAAAGTTTGGCGACTTGGTTGCAAGTCCCTTCGTTAGGACCGAAGAAGATCGCCGCCATTTGGAAGGCATTGAATATCACCGCACTCGCCGAGCTTGAGTCCGCGGCGAAGGCCGGCAAATTGCGTGACCTGCCCGGCATGGGTGCAAAATCGGAAACGGCGATTCTGGATGGCATCGCATCGCTGGCGCGGCGTTCGGGCAGATTGCCGCTGGGCAAAGCGTATCCGCTCGCGCAGGAGATCATCGGAATCCTCAAAGGCGTAAAAGGAGTCGTCGATGCGCAACCCGCTGGCAGTTTAAGAAGGATGCGTTCGACCGTTGGCGATCTCGATATTCTTGTCGCGGCGAAAGATTCCGCGGCAGTCATGGAAGCCTTTGTCAATCTCAAAGGTGTGGAACGTGTGTTGGGCAAGGGCGATACCAAAGCCAGCATCGAATTTTTTGATGGCGTGCGCGCGCAAGTGTGGGTGCATCCGCCGGAAAAGTTTGGCACGGCGTTGCAATATGCCACGGGATCAAAAGATCATAACGTCAAACTGCGACAGATTGCGCTCGATAAAGGACTGTCGCTTTCTGAACATGCGTTGACGAAAACCAAAGGTAAGGGTGAGATCCTTTGTGCCACCGAAGAAGAAGTTTATAAGCATCTTGGCTTGCCCTGGGTTCCGCCGGAACTGCGCGAAGATCGCGGCGAGGTGGAAGCGGCGAAGGCGAACAAACTTCCCAAGTTGATTCAGGTCAAAGATATCAAATCCAATTTGCATATGCACTCCACGTACAGCGATGGCAAGTTGAGCATGCTTGATATGGCAAAAGCTGCCATCAAACGCGGACTGAAAGTCGTTGTCTTCACCGATCATTCGGTCAGTCTCGGCGTGGCGAATGGACTTTCGATGGAGCGTCACAAGCAACAAGCCGCGGAGATAAAGAAAATCCAGAAACAGCTCGGCGATGAGATTTTGATTCTGCGCGGCAGTGAAGTGGAAATTAAAGCCGATGGCTCGCTGGATTATCCCGATGACTTTCTCGCTTCACTCGACCTCGTGGTTGCCTCTCTCCATTCGAGTTTGCGCCAGCCGCGAGAAAAGATTACCGAGCGATTGTTGAAAGCGGTCCGCAACCCGCACGTGGATATCATTGGTCATCCGACCGGGCGTGAAATCCCAGACCGTGAAGGCGCCGATTTGGATATGGAAGTCATCCTGCAAGCCGCCGCGGAATCTGGCGTAGCGATGGAGATTAACGCCCATCCCTCGCGCCTCGACCTCGACGATGCGTATGCCCGTCGCGCCAAAGACCTGGGCATTCCCATCAGCATCAACACCGACGCACACTCTGAGGCGGATTACGATATGCTTCATTATGGCGTTGCCATTGGTCGCCGTGCCTGGCTCGAGCCGAAGGATGTGATCAATACATGGACGACAAAGAAACTGTTGGATTGGTTGGCAAAGAGAGGTACGTGAAATGAAAAATTTTTCTAATTCAGATGACACAGGCTCGTTCTTGAATGTCCGCGCAAGGCTGTTGAAAAAGATGCGAGCCACCAATGTTTCGGAACAGATCGCAGCGTTGCTTCATGAGACGTTTGAGACGATGCTCGAAGCGGAGAATATGTCGATCAGCAAGTTGGAGAAAAAAGTGCTGATGGCGGATATTTCCGCTCAATTGCTCAACGAGTTGGCGGTTCACATGAAGAGCAGCAAGTAAAAGCATCCACGCCCTTTCCTTTCGATGGAGAGGCTGAGGACGGGCATCGTTTATACTTATGACCCTGAAGGTAATCCTTCAGGGTCACTTTTTGAGGAGCCGTATGGAGATCATCGTCCGCCGCATCACTGCTGAAGACCGGGAGGAATGGTTCAACATGCGTAAGGGTATTTGGCCCGATGCGCCGGATGAATATCTGAGTTTTGATATGGATGATGTGCTTCTCAGCGAGGATGACGCCGTTTTTATCGTGCTCGTAGATGCGAAACCGGCTGGCTTGATCGAAGCGCGCCTCCGGGATTACGGCGAGGGCTGTGAGACCAGCCCGGTAGGGTATATTGAGGGATGGTTTGTCTACCCGGAGTTTCGCGGCCGGGGATTGGCGGGTGTGCTGGCGTCCGCGGCGGAGGATTGGGTGCGTGGCAAAGGTTGTACCGAAATGGCTTCAGACACATGGCTGGATAACGAGAACAGTATCCGCGCACACCTTAAGCAGGGATATATGGAAGTGGAGCGGTTGGTTCACTTCGTGAAGAAGCTGTAGGGGAGTCTATGGCTTGGGTGGGCTGAACAGCTGCCGGGTTGGGAAGAAGCGGAAAAGTCGCTAAAAATTAATCACGTTCTCACATTATAATTATGTTGCATTTTCGGGATGGTATCTTGCCGTACCTGTATAATGCCTATGGCAATTTTGTACGGGTTTTCACATGAGCATTCGCCTTAAAGTCGCCCTGCCATATGTGCTATTGACCATTGTTGTGACCTTGATCGGGGTGTATGTGGTTACGCAACTGGTCACTGGAACCCTTAACGAACGCTTGACCAACCAGCTTTTAGAATCTGGCAGGTCGGTTTCGGATGCTTTCGTGCGCCAGGAAAGCTACCATGTAGAGGAAGCGCGAAGGCTTGTTTATATTCAGGGACTGGCAGAGGCGCTTCGTGATGGAGATCGTGAAACTGCTCTGACGCTGATAGAGCCTTCCCTTGGGGTGAGTGATATTGAGAACGTCATTCTGATCACTCGTGATGGGGAGGAATTTCTTCATTTGATTCAAAATGGCGATGATAAAGCTGTGCGAGTGGAACAGGATACCCGTGCCGAAGAATTGCCGATAGTTACTCCTTTCCTTCAACGTAGAAACCCGGAAGACCCACCACGCCGTACGTTTGGCGTGAATCTTTTTAATGAAGTAACTTATTACTATACTTCCATGCCGGTCCTTTTAGATGGAAGATTCGAAGGCGTGGTTATCGTGGGGACTTCCATCGATACATTGATTCCGGCCGTTGGGCGGTTGGCGCTGGCAGATGTGGTGTTGTATGGCAACAACGGACAAATCATGGCAACCACGCTGGGCGTCCTCAGTGATGCGGAATATGCCAACCTGACGATCTCCGACGCTCAGTATCAATTTATCATCCGTTCTGAAGAAATCGTGACCGGGGAAAATCTCACCCTGTCAGAACGTGAATTTACTCTTGGGCGCGCCCCCTTGCAGATCGGCAATGATCGCATTGGAGTTTTCGCGGTCCTCCTGCCATCTGATTATGTGACGGATTTTGGAGAGACCAGCCGTCTGGCATATGCTGCCATCTTTACTGCCTTGATGATCGCGGTCATCACCATCGGCACGTTGGTGGCGCGGACGATCATCCGCCCGCTGTATAAATTGGTCAAAACTTCGCAAGCCATTGCCAGTGGAGATTTGAATCGCCGGACGGGAATCGATGCAAAAGATGAGATCGGCACATTGGCGAATAACTTCGATGAGATGACAGCCCGCCTCCAGGAACGGACGCTCGAACTGGAACGCGCGAATGCTGTCCTCCAACGAATGGACAAGACCAAGTCCAACTTTATTCAAATCTCGGCGCACGAATTGCGGACGCCGCTCACGCTCATCATGGGGTATTCTCAGATGTTGGAACAGGATGCCCAAAAAGACCCGGAACTTGCCAGCCTGGCGCGCGGAATTTTGGAAGGCGCCGAACGTATGACGGGTGTGGTGGAGAGCATGTTGGACGCTTCCCGTATCGACAGCGATGCGTTGGTCGTCAAGAAGATAAATCTCGAAGTCGAGCCGATCATTATCAAGGTCTATAAGGGATACGAAAAAGCCTTCGAAGACCGCAAGATCGATTTTGAGACTCACGGATTAGCCGACCTGCCTTACGTTTCTGCTGACCCGGAATTGCTTCAAAAAGTCTTTTCCCATCTGGTCATGAATGCCATCAAATTCACACCCGATGGCGGCAAAGTAAAGATCAGCGGTAGATATTTGAACGGCAACGAACCTCCGCAGGTGGAGATCGAAGTCCTTGATACGGGCATCGGCATCGACCCCGAAATGAAAGACCTCATTTTCGAAAAATTCAACCAGACCGGCGAAGTGCTGATGCACTCTTCTGGAAAGACAAAATTCAAAGGCGGGGGACCGGGACTGGGCTTGGCAATTGCCCGTGGTATTATTCAAGCACATGGTGGGCGCATCCGCGTGGAGAGCAAAGGTCACGATGAGATCAAACTCCCCGGCAGTAAGTTTATTGTCTCGCTCCCTGTAGTGAAAGGAACGGAGAAGACATCATGAATATTCCCGACCGAGAACGACGCGATTGGAGTCTGATCGTCTTTGTCGTCCCAATTGGCATCTTGTTAATCATGATCGTGGGGCAGCTTGCCGCGCGTATCGTGCCCATCTGGAGCGTCAACGCCGGGATGAACTCCAACCTGGACCCAAACGCTGAAAACGCCCGTCCCATTTCCCTGCTCCCACCGCTGGCGCCGCAAATTCTCACCCCGATGTCTTGGGCGGAAAGTTTCCTGACGCC
Organism: Anaerolineales bacterium; assembly: GCA_023382575.1. Lineage (GTDB taxonomy): Bacteria > Chloroflexota > Anaerolineae > Anaerolineales > Villigracilaceae > Villigracilis. The sequence continues at coordinate 5,768 of JAHDWC010000078.1, read as the reverse complement.
CATGGGCGAAGTCTCCTTCCCGCCGTTCATCATTATTGAACCAAGCGCCACGCCCTCCCCGACGCCTGACCAGTCTACCAATACCCCTGCCACTCCGACAGCGATTCAAACCACCGTCACACCGACGACTCCATCCCCAAGCGCTACTACCCCAGTACCAACTGGTGTGACAAAGACGCCCAATCCAACCGAAGAACCGACTGAAGAACCAACCGAAGAACCGACTGAAGAACCAACCGAAGAACCGACTGAAGAACCAACTGAAGAACCAACAGAGACACCAACAGCAACGCCGACCGCCACGGGGATTACATCAACGCCACCTGTTGGAACGCCTTCTACTCCAGATCCCAATATAGGAGTCGGTGAATTGCCCGACAATGTAGGTCCAGGCGATGATAATATTGGTGTCGTCCTTGAAAACACATATATTATTATTCAGTTGAGTATTGAGGTTGGCGTTCCAGATGGAAATTATGACCTCGTATTCTATGAGTATAACAACGGCGGTACAGTTTACCTTGACCAAATTATTATTGGTATAACGAATGATCCCACTGGAGGTTCGTTCTATCAGGTGTTTTATTGGGGTGATGGCGACCCGGACAATAATTCGAACGTTGGTGATGTGGCTGATTCAACTGATTCTGAGAACGACAACCAGCCAATCAATGTTAGCGAATTATATGACCCCGATGGCGCAGGTCCATTGCCTCCAACAGGCATCTTGATCGATGTAGATACTGCCATAAGTCTTCCGCCGATTGGACTATATCAATATATTGTAATTATTGCTCCTCCTGCTTCGGATGAGGCGCAAATTGACGCCATTGCGACCGTAGAAGTGCCAATCTCCTCACCACTTGCACCTATCACCTCAAATGAGGTTTCAGAGGAATCCTCTGAAGATATAGAAACGAATCCTCAACCTACGCCGGAGCCGACTGACTCTCCCAGCCCGGAACCGCCGCCTCCCACCGAATCCACACCGGAAGAGCCAACCCCTGAGCCGGAGACACCCACGGAAGAACCTTCCACCCCTGAGCCAGAAGCTCCCACAGAGGAACCTTCCACGCCCGAGCCGGAGACCCCCACAGAAGAAGTACCTTCTGAACCCACTCCGTAATCAAAAAGAGACCGAGCAATCGGTCTCTTTTTTTTATCAGCGCACAAAGAACGAATTTAATCGATCCATCAATTCGGGATTCAGCCGCTCCATCCTGCTTGACTCGCTCGTGAACGCGAGTAGCAAGCTGGTTGCCAATGTGATAATGATTAAAAAGTTTGCCGTTATGAGGAGCGCCTTGGACGGCTTTGACTTGCGGGCGAGCGACCAATAGCCCATGATCGCCAATAACGTGACCTGCGAGATCATGTCAAGCATGAAGCGCATCTGTCCATAAAAATAGCATAACAGCGTAATGAAACTAATGAGGAATGATCCGCTCAACAGATATAAAATATAAAGCTTCAATTCACTCTGCCCATTTTTCTCTCCATCCTTTTTTAGGAACGGAATAAAAGCAAACAACAGGATTGGCGCATAAAAGAGAATGCCGGTCACGCGCCCGGCTGCGTAGAGTTTTGGTGCGTTTATTCCAAGGCTGCTTAGCAACTCTGAAAATTCAACCGGCTGAATGAACGGAAACTTCGTAATAAATTCAAATGGCTGCAGGAGATAGGCAACAAAATTAAATGGCAGATAATCCAATTGGAAGGTGAGGGGCATGTCACGGTTTAGGTTGTAGATGGTGATCTGATATCGCAGTCCGAACTCGAACGGCGAGTCAAAGCGCGCCCAGTTGTACCATCCGATAAGGAGCGCTCCGAGTGCAAGAGGCGCTATCAGCGCGGCGGCGAAGCGAGTGATCTTCATCCATTGCAGCGGCTTGGGTTGCTTCTTCCAAATCCAGAAAAGGGTAAGCGCGGTCAGGAAAAAGATCGGAAGGACATTGATGGCCCGCGAGCCCACCGAACATGCCCAGAAAAAACCCGCTAGGAATAAAAATCTTTTGCGGATGTCCTGCTTGAAGGCGAGGACTGCAAAGTAGATTCCGCCAACTAAAAAGAATTGTCCCGCCCCGATTGCCGCTTCATAGACATCGGGAATGTTGAGCGACCAAAGAATGGGCAGGATCAACCCGATGAGAAAGATCGAAAGGATAACATGCCAGACAGCAATGTCTGGGAAAAATGAACGCCATACTTTGAGAATGAATAACGAGTTGACAATGAGTAGTCCGCATAAAAATAGAAAGACAAGATAAATATCTGCGATGGGCTGTTGTATAAAACGTTGAATGGGCGTGAGTAGTAATGCCGGAACGGGACCCCAATATAGGTACAATTTTCCTTGATAGAGTGAAAGATCCCAGACCTCATCTTCGAAACCCGGGCGTCCCTCCGAGCTGTAGGGATCATCTGCGGCAAGTAAGGCGGCGCCAGGTTCCACATCCACATGCAATTGGCCTTTTCCAAATGCATCGGCCAGCAGGGTGTAATATCGAGTGGATGCGCGCCATTCGGTGAATGTGCCGAAGGTAATGAACCAGGCATAGACGGCAACGATGATCGCCCAGAGATGAGCGAGCAATATTGCGCTTTTTAAGATTTCTGAAGTGATGAAAAATGGTTTCTTCTGAAATAGGAACAGGGAAATTGCAACTAAAAATAAGCCGATGAACAACAGAATGAACCGCGAACGCCCCCAGTCTGGGTTGGGATCAAAGCCCATTGCATGGGCGAAGATGGCAAACGCTATACTAACTAGCCCGTCCATGAAGAGCAGGGCAGGGAGGATGTGATCTGGAATGATGGCTCGTTGCATGTGGTTGATTCTATCAGACTGCAACTACTCCCTGCCGCGAAAAAGTTGTACAATTGGTCAACCCATGTGTAGGGAGATGCATGATGACCGACCCCAACTCAAAACCTACTTATCGAATCTCAGACTTGCATGAATCAGACCGCCCACGCGAGCGGCTGGCTTCGCTGGGTCCGCAGGCGTTGACCAATGCTGAATTGCTCGCGATCCTGCTGCGTGTGGGTGTGCCGGGCGAGAACGCCGTGGAGGTTGGTCAGCGTTTGTTGGCAAAATTCGGCGGACTGCGCGGATTGCATCGTGCTCCATTCAATGAGTTGATGGATCAACATGGCATGGGTGAAGCCAAGGCATCGCAGATCAAAGCGGCCATCGAATTGGGCAGACGTCTAACGATTGAATCGCCGGAGGAGAAGCTTGCCATCAACAGCCCGGCGGATGCGGCGGCGTTGGTGCAATATGATATGTCTGCGTTGGAGCAGGAGCATTTGCGCGTCATCCTGCTTGACCGAAGGAATCGCGTCCTCGCGATTGTGGAAGTGTACAAGGGCTCGGTCAATTCGTCACAGGTGCGGGTGGGAGAGTTGTTCAAAGAGGCGATTCGTGCGAACGCTTCCGCGATCATTGTGACTCATAACCATCCCAGCGGTGACCCAACTCCCAGCCCTGATGATGTTGCCGTGACTCGCGCCATGGTGCAGGCGGGGAAACTATTGGATATTGATGTGCTTGACCATTTGGTGATCGGTCAGGGTAAATGGATCTCTTTGAAGGAACGAGGCTTGGGATTTAATTAAAACAAAAGAGTGAAACGAAACTTCGTTTCACTCTTTTGTTTACTTACTGCTTTTCACGCCAAAGCCGGTGAATTCCCCCGTCACATCTTCATACTCGATGCGCGACTCATCCACACGTGAGATGCTCGGACCACTTTTCATGATTTCGATAAAGCGGTCGACTTGTGCGCGCGTCCCTTCAGCGACGGCTTCCACCGTGCTCCAGCCGACGTTGCGCACCCAGCCAGTCACACCGATTTGCGCGGCGTGATATTCCACATGGGCGCGAAAGCCCACACCTTGCACACGTCCTTTGACCCACACATGCGCGCGGACAACTTCATCCGGGTCAACTTTCATTGGCTTGTTTGCTCCTCTTTCGTAATACGTCGATTCCGCCCCACAGCGGCACCAACAAAACAAGCAACAGCAGCAGCAAAAACGGCAGCAGGTTGCGCAATGCCACGCCACCAATGTTCTGCCCGAGGACAGTTTCGCGCCAGCGTTGGTCTGCTTGGGTGAGCGAAATGCCAAGGGCTTGTGTCGCGCCGAGTTCGGGGTTGAAGCCTTCGCCGTAGGCTTTCATCAGTCGTTCCAAACCAGATGTGCCGTAGGAGTCGCGGATGTAGGTGACAAAGGATTTGGACTGGGCATAGGCTAGAAACGCTGATCCTGAATCGGCGGGGAAAGATGCGGAGAGGTCTGTGAAGGGGATCAAGGTATCGTTTTCGGTGGCGATCTCCAGCGCATGTGCATAGTCAGGATTCGGGTAAATTTCCACCATCGAAGCAATGCCTTCGATCAACCAGGCAGGTTGTTTTTCATATTGTTCGCCCAAGGCGCGATACAACATCACATGCGCCAGCTCGTGCGGGAGTTTTGTTTCCATTTCGATGAATTGACTGGTGCCGGGCGGAATTGCCACCAACACCACGCCGAGGTCAGCGTGTGCGTGTCCGCCAGACCAATTGCGACCGCCAAGCAGGAGCGTATCCTGCAAGTCGTTGACATTGGAATAGATATACACTTCGATGGGTTCGGTAAGCGAGATCGGGATAAAATCCCGCATCCCCAACAAGCCCGCGCCGGCTGCATCCAATGCTGCTGCGCCAAACGCATCATCCCCCGCGTACCAGTTGATGGTCACATTTGCCTGACTGATCTTGCGCCATGGAAAACGGTCATCGATATATTGAAATTGGATCGCGTCACTGGTGTAGGTATTGCCATTGCTTAAGGTTGCCTGAAACCAGAATACGATCCAACTGAATGGCGGAAAAACATTTTGCGTGGCATCGTAAATAAAAGCCACTGAGCCGTCTTCTGTGGGTTGCAGTGTTTCCACACGCGTTACTTCTTCGGTTACGCCGCGAAAGAGCAACGATACTTGTTGGATGGGACTCGAAGTGGTGATCTTCGCAGTGAAGGTGATCGACTTCCCAAAATCCACTGCCACGGATGGCGTCTCTACGACGATTCCTTCCTGACCCGAAACCTGCATCGGTTTCTGGGAGAGAATCGCCACGATCAATGTGATGACGAGCATCTTCAATAACGATTTGCGCGGAGTGGACATCATGAGTTTACCTCGCCAGATAGACAATCAGCGGAGTGAGCGTCAGCGGACTGAGCGCCGTGCCAAGGAATACGATCGCAGTGACCAAAGGCGGTTGCAGTTTATATTCGGTTGCCACCACCGTCGTTGCCACGGCGGCGGGCATCGCCGCTTCGATGACGCTGCCCTGACGTGTATGTCCCTGCAAGCCGAACAGACTGGCGATGAACAATCCCACCAGCGGACCGAGCAGCAGTTTGGTCAACACGCCCACACCCAAAGCGCGGAAACTATGCGACCATTCGATCTTGGTCAACTCCAACCCAAGCAGGATGATCATGGCAGGAATGGCTCCGTTCGCGGCGATCTCGATGGTGCGGGAGAGTGGCAGGGGAATTTGGATCCCAAAGCCTTTGACGAGCAGGGCAATGCTGACGGCGTACACAATGGGCAGCCGGAACACTCCCAGTATAGCGGATTTCAAATCCAAATGTCCAAGCGAGGCGATGACCACGCCAACTGTGTTGAACAGAATGGTGGTGGTGACATAAAAAATGGATGCGACCGCCAGCGCCTCATCCCCGAATGCAAATTTGACCAGCGGCAAACCGTAGTT